>NZ_JBFBFA010000008.1:0-297567 GCF_040683915.1 Kitasatospora sp. NPDC093102
CGCTGAAAGCATCTAAGCGGGAAGCCTGCTTCGAGATGAGCACTCCCACCTCCTTGAGAGGGTAAGGCTCCCAGTAGACGACTGGGTTGATAGGCCGGATATGGAAGCCCTGTGAGGGGTGGAGTTGACCGGTACTAATAGGCCGAGGGCTTGTCCTCAGTTGCTCGCGTCCACTGTGTTGTTCTGAAACAACGACCCGCCCGTTTGGGTGTCCGGGTTGATAGTTTCATAGTGTTTCGGTGGTCATAGCGTGAGGGAAACGCCCGGTTACATTCCGAACCCGGAAGCTAAGCCTTACAGCGCCGATGGTACTGCAGGGGGGACCCTGTGGGAGAGTAGGACGCCGCCGAACAATTCTTCAGAAAGAACCCCTGATCCATTCGGATCAGGGGTTCTTCGCATTTCCGGGCCTGATCCGGTGTGCCGGACGGGCTGTGCTGGCCGAGCAGGACCGCGGCCGGTGGGTCACCGGGTTGATCGCCGAGGGCATAGGGATCCTCCGGACGGCGCTGGCTCGGGACCGGCTGGGCGAGTTCCAGGCGCAGGCGGCCATCGCGGCGCTGCACGCCGACGCGCTCACCGCGGAGGAGACGGACTGGGTGCAGATCGTCGAGTGGTACGACGAACTCGTCCGGCTGACCGCGAGCCCGGTGGTGCGGCTCAACCGTGCGGTGGCGGTCGGCGAGGCCGACGGTCCGCGCGCCGGGCTGGCGGCGCTCGCGGAGCTGGACGGCGCGCTGCCCAGGTACACCGCGGTGGCGGCGTACCTCCACGAGCGCGAAGGGGATCCGGTGACGGCGGCCCGGCTCAACGAGGGACTGAGGGGCCCTCGGATGAGCTGACGCGGGCGGTGCCGGGAGCGCCCGGGGGCCTCAGAGCCGGCCGGCGGCCTTCAGCGCCAGGTAGGTGTCGGCCAGGGCCGGGGCGATCCGGGCGGGAGGGGCGTCCAGGACGGTGACGCCATGGCGGGTGAGGCGTTCGGCGGTGGCGCGGCGGTCGGCGCGGGTCTGCTCGGCGGCGGCCGCGCCGTAGACCGCCTCCAGGGTGCCCCGCCCGGCGGCGAGGACGTCCAGCTGCGGGTCGGCGACCGAGGCGAGGACGACCTCGTGCCGCTTGGTGAGCATCGGCAGCAGCGGGCGCAGGCCGTCCTCGACCGGGGCCGCGTCGAGGCCGGTGAGCAGCACGATCAGCGAGCGCTGCGGCGCCATCTTGAGTGCCGTGGCGACCAGCGAGCGCATGTCCGTCTCGTGCAGCGCGGGTTCCAGGCCGGCCATCGCGTTGGTGAAGGCGGGCAGCACCTCGTGGGCCGAGCTGCCGGCCACCGTGGCCCGCTTGCGGGAGTCGTGGGCGAGCAGGTCGACCCGGTCGCCGGCCCGGGTGGCGAGGGCGGTGAGCAGCAGGGCAGCGTCGAGGGCGGCGTCCAGGCGGGGCGCGTCGCCGACCCGGCCGGCCGAGGTGCGGCCGGTGTCGAGGACGACGAGGATGTGCCGGTCGCGTTCGGGGCGCCAGGTGCGGACGGCGATGCCGCCCGCGCCGGTGGCCGTGTTCGCTGCCCGACGGGCGCTGGCGCGCCAGTCGATGGAGCGGATGTCGTCGCCGGGCAGGTACTCGCGCAGGGAGTCGAACTCGGTGCCCTGGCCGCGGGTCAGTACCGAGGTGCGGCCGTCGAGTTCGCGCAGCCGGGCGAGCCGGGAGGGCAGGTGCTTGCGGCTGGCGAACGGGGGCAGCGCGCGGACCGTCCAGGGGACGAGGTGCGAGCCCTGGCGGCCGGCCAGGCCGAGCGGGCCGAGCGAGCGGACCGTCACCCGGTGGGCGTGGTGGTCGCCGCGGCGGGTGGGGGTGAGCACGGTGGTGATCCGGCGCCGTTCGCCGCCGGGGAGGGCCAGGGTGTGCCGGGAGGCGGCCTCGGCGGTGCCGGGGCGCCAGGCGGACGGGGCCCAGGCGTCGCGGACCAGGCCCCGGAGCAGCCGGCCGGACGGGTTGGTGACGGTCAGTTCGACCGTGGCGGGCTCGCCGAGCCGGACGGTGGTGTCGCCGCCCCGCCCGAACCGCAGGCTGCGGACCGGGGCGGCGAGCACCAGGTCGACCGCGACGGCGATCAGCACCGCACCGGTGACCAGGCCGATCCCGGTCCAGGACGGCAGCAGCAGGCCCACGACGAGCGCGCCGAGTGCGGCGAGCAGGGCGGTTCGCCCGGTGAGGGCCATGCGGTGCGCTCCTTCGGAAGCCCGTGCGACGGAAGCCCGTGGGCCGGAGGGCCGGAACGGGTGCGGTGCGGTGGGGGTGGGGTCAGCGGGGTGCGGGCGTCTGGGCGAGGACGGCCTGGATGACGGAGTCGGCGGTGACGCCCTCCATCTCGGCCTCGGCGCGCAGCGCGACCCGGTGCCGCAGGGTGGGCAGGGCGAGCGCCTTGACGTCGTCCGGGGTGACGTAGTCGCGGCCGGCCAGCCAGGCCCAGGCGCGGGAGGCGGCGAGCAGGGCGGTGGCGCCGCGCGGGGAGACGCCGATGGACAGCGACGGGGACTGCCGGGTGGCCCGGCAGAGGTCGACGATGTAGGCGAGGACCTCGGGGGAGAGGGTCAGCCTGGCGATCTGCTCGCGGGCGGCGGCCAGGTGCTCGGGCCCGGCGACCGGGCGGACGCCGGCCGCGCCGAGGTCGCGCGGGTCGAAGCCGGCGGCGTGCCGGGAGAGCACCTGGAACTCCTGGTCGCGGTCGGGCAGCGGCAGGATCAGCTTGAGCAGGAAGCGGTCCAGCTGGGCCTCGGGCAGCGGGTAGGTGCCCTCGTACTCGACCGGGTTCTGGGTCGCGGCGACCAGGAACGGGACGGGCAGCGCGCGCGGTACGCCGTCCACCGTGACCTGGTGCTCCTCCATGGCCTCCAGCAGGGCGGCCTGGGTCTTCGGCGGGGTGCGGTTGATCTCGTCGGCGAGCAGCAGGTTGGTGAAGACCGGGCCGGGCTGGAACGAGAACTCGGCGGTGCGGGCGTCGTAGACGAGCGAGCCGGTGACGTCGCCGGGCATCAGGTCGGGGGTGAACTGGATGCGCTTGGTCTCCAGGCTGAGCGCGGTGGACAGGGTGCGCACCAGCAGGGTCTTGGCGACGCCGGGGACGCCCTCCAGCAGCACGTGGCCGCCGCAGAGCAGGGCGACGACCAGGCCGGTGACGGCGGCGTCCTGGCCGACCACGGCCTTGCCGATCTCGGCGCGCAGGGCGGTCAGCGCGGTGCGCGGGTCGGTGGCGGGGGTAGCGGGTGCCGTGCCGGGGACGGAGCGGAGCTGGGCGGTTGCCTGGTCGGTCACGGGTTCCGTACCTGCCTTTCGAGGGCGTCGAGGTCGTCGGCGAGCCGCAGCAGCGCGGCGTCGTCGGTCGGGGGCGGGCCGTACAGCAGGGCCCGTACGTCCCCGGCGGGCCGTTCGGGCAGCCGGTCGGCCACGGCGACGCAGAGCGCGTCGGGGTCGGGTGCGCCGGCCTGGAGCGGGACGCCCAGGGCGGGGGCGAGGCGGTGGGCGGTGGCGCCGCGCAGCGCCTCGGCGGCGCGGCCGCGGGCCCTCGCCCGCCGGTACAGGCGGGCGCGGCCCTCGGTGGTCTCGGCGGCGCGGACCACCACGGGAAGGTTCTCGCTGATCACCGGGCCGAGTCGGCGCCCGCGCCAGAGGGCGGCGAGCACGGCGGCGACGGCGAGCTGGTAGCCGGCCCAGTGCCAGCCGCTCGGCAGGTAGTCGCCGAAGGTCTTGGTGCGGGCGCCCTCGGGGAGCGGGGCGGAGTAGTCGGGCAGGTGCCAGGTGAGGCGGGGCTGCGAGCCGAGCAGTCCGAGCGCGAGGGAGGCGTCGCCGTCCTCGGCGAGTTCGCCGTTGTGCAGGAAGGTGCCGCTGCCGAGCACGATGACGTCGCGGTCGCCGTCCCCGGCCGGGAGGCTGACCAGCGGGTAGCCGTGGGCGCGCGGGTAGCAGCCCTCGCCGCGGCTGCCGCTGGTGTAGAGCATGCCGCCCTGCTGGGCGCTGCCGGCCCGGACGGCCTCGGGCAGCGAGCACTCCGCGGGGGCGGAGCGGACGGAGGCGTACGGCAGCCCGCCCGCGTCGTCGGACAGCCGGATGCCGGGGGCGAGTGCGGTGAGCGCGGCCGGCCCGGGGGCGACCAGCACCAGCCGCCGGTGCCGGGCGGCGGCGACGGCACGCAGCTGGGCGGGGCTGAGAAGGTCCGGTTCGGGCAGGACGAGGGTGTCCGGGCCGACGGGGGTGGCGGTCGGGTCGGTGGTGAGCTCGGCCTTGAGGCCCTGGCGTTCGAGCAGGGCGACGACGGCGTGGGTGCCGTCGCGGTCGTACGAGCGCGGGTCCAGCGGCGGGTAGCGGCGGTCCTGGCCGAGGGCGGACACGGCGGCGGCGCCGATCAGCAGGGCGGCGAGGACGGCCAGGTACCAGCGGGCCCGGCGCCACAGGCCGCGGGTGGTGGGGGCGAGGCTGCTCGGGGCGGCGGCGGGCGCTCCGGCGGCGGGCGGTGCCGCGGGGACGGGGACGGTACCGGTCATGCCGCTCCTCCGGGCGTCGGGGCCGAGGCGGGGACACCGGCGGCGTCGGGCGCGAGGACCGGGCGGGTGCGCTCCAGCGTCCGGTCGAGCTCGTGCAGCAGCCGGTACGCGTCCTGGTCGGCGGTGCGCTCGCCGTACGCGATGTCGTCGAAGGTCCGGGCGGCCGCGGCCAGTGCGGCGGCGTGCTCGGGCAGCGCCCGGCCGGCCTCGGCGGCGGCCTCGTCGGCGGTGCGGCCGGGGCGGGTGTCGAGCAGGGTGCGCTCCTCCAGGCCGCGCACCAGGGCACGCATCTGTTCGCGGACGGCCTCGGTCCAGCGGCCGGCGGCGGCGTGCCCGGCGGCGTCCGCCCGGTACTGGTCGGCGCTGCGCGGGCCCTCCGTGCCGTACACGTCCTGGACGGTGCGGGCGGCGCGGCGTGGTGCGCCGAGGCGCCACCAGAGCGCGGCGCCGATCAGCACCGCGACGATCAGGAAGAGGATCAGTCCGGTGGTGCCGTCGGTGCCGTCGCCGGAGATGCTGTCGAGCGCGTCGGCGATGTGGTCGTAGATCCAGTCCGTGATCCGTTGCAGCACGGACGGGTCGTGCTTGTGGTACCCCGCGTCGAGCAGCTCGTCGCGGGCGGCGTCGCGCGCCGGGTCACGCGGCACGGTGACCGGTGCGCCGCCCGCGGCGAGGAGCCTTTCCCCCCAGTTAGGCATCCGGCTCAGCGCCTCGCCGGGGTCGGGTCGCCCTGCGCGCCCCAGCCGGCGCCGCCGTGCTCGGGCGCGCCGGCGGCGCGGGCGAGTTCGATGTCCAGGGCCTCGCGGCGGATCCGCTGGTCGATGTAGACCAGCACGCCGACGGCGGCGATGAACGGGGTGGTGAAGGTGCCGGCGATGATCCCGGCGACCGCCAGCAGGAGCACCATGGCGACGCCCTGGTCGGCGGTGTCGGGCAGGCCCTGGCGGTTGAGGCTCTCGAAGCCCAGCACCAGGCCGAGGAACTGGAACGGGACCGCGATGACCACGGTGGCGACGAACGCCAGCACCTGGCCCAGCAGGTTGATGCCGAAGACCCGCCACCAGGCACCGCGGACCAGGCGCCGCGAGCGCGACAGCGCCGTCAGCACGCCCTGCTTCTCCAGCATCAGGGCGGGGGCGGCCAGGCTGAAGCGGATCCACAGCCAGACGGCGACCGGCACGGTCAGCAGGCCGACCAGGGTGAGCAGGCCGGAGATCGCGGGGGAGGCCGTGCCGGTGGCGGTGTAGCCGATCAGCGGGGCGAAGCCGAGCAGAATCACGCCGAGGCCCAGCAGGGCGGTGAGCAGGGTCAGCCCGAGCAGCTGCAGCAGCTGGGGACGGGCGTCACGCCAGGCCTCCCCGGCGGTCGCCGACCGGCCGAGGACGGCGCGGCTGACCACGATGGTGAGCAGCGCGGTGGCGAACACGTTGAGCAGCAGTTCCAGCGGCAGGTCGGCCAGCATCCGCAGGATCTGGGTGGCCTCGCCGGTCTTGCCCTTGATCAGCAGGTCGACCAGGACGGCGCCGGCCTGGGCGACCACGGCGAATCCGAGCGAGAGCGCGAGCACGGTGCGCCAGTGCCGGCGGACGGTGGTGACGGCGCCGTCCAGCAGTTCGCCGAAGCTCAGCGGGCGCAGCGGGATGACACCCGGCCTGGGGCTCGCCGGGGCGCCCCAGCCGTACGGACGGTGGCCGCCGGGCGGCTGCTGGCCCCACTGCTGTCCGTACTGCTGGCCGTTCCGGGGGGTGCCGGCCGGGCCGGTCCAGCCGGGGGTGGCCTGTGGTGGTGCCGACGGCCCGGGCGCGGCGGCGGGCGCGTCGGCCGGGGGCCGGGCGCCGTCGCGGGGTGGCTCGGACGAGCTGGGCGAGGCCCAGCCCGGAGTGTCGGTCATCACTGCTCCTCGGAGGGCGTCACGGGCGCGACTGCGAACGGATCTTCCGCCCGCGCGCAGCGCCCATCGTGCCATGGGGCCGGAAAACGGCCCCATGGCGATCCGGTTGCTGATCGGCAACGGTCCTCCGCGGCGGGCCGGGCGGCGGTCCCCGGCGGGGGGTGGAGGGGGTCCGGAGGCGTTTCCGGCGGGGGTATTCGCCTGGTATGGCCGGAATGCACCGGTGGGGGAGTTGGCCGTTCTGGAGCAATGGCACTGCTGTGCGGCAGGTCACAATCCGGTAATGAGAAGATGGACGCATGAAGGGACGCGTCCTCGTCGTTGATGACGACTCCGCACTGGCCGAGATGCTCGGCATTGTGCTGCGTGGTGAGGGTTTTGAGCCGTTTTTCGTCGCGGATGGGGACAGGGCGCTAGCCGCGTTCCGGGAGACCAAGCCCGACCTGGTCCTGCTCGACCTGATGCTGCCCGGCCGTGACGGCATCGACGTGTGCCGGCAGATCCGGGCGGAGTCCGGCATCCCGATCGTGATGCTCACCGCGAAGACCGACACGGTCGACGTCGTGGTGGGCCTGGAGTCGGGCGCCGACGACTACGTCACCAAGCCGTTCAAGCCCAAGGAGCTGGTGGCCCGGGTGCGCGCACGGCTGCGCCGCGCCGAGGAGCCCACGCCCGAGCAGCTGACCATCGGTGACCTGGTGATCGACGTGGCCGGCCACTCGGTGAAGCGGGACGGCCGGGGCATCCCGCTGACCCCGCTGGAGTTCGACCTGCTGGTCGCGCTGGCCCGCAAGCCCTGGCAGGTGTTCACCCGCGAGGTGCTGCTGGAGCAGGTCTGGGGCTACCGCCACGCGGCGGACACCCGGCTGGTCAACGTCCACGTGCAGCGCCTGCGTTCCAAGATCGAGAAGGACCCGGAGCGCCCCGAGATCGTGGTGACCGTCCGCGGCGTCGGCTACAAGGCCGGACCCAGCTGACGTGACGGACCGGGCAGACGACACCCCGTCGGGTTCCGCGACCGACGGGGCCGGGGCCGTGCGCGGCGACGTGCTGAGTTCGAGCACCCGCCGCCGGCGCGGCCCTTTCGGCGTGGTCGCGCTGGTGAAGCGTCAGCTGCGGCGCCCCGTGCACCGGGTGGCCGCGCTGTACCGCCGGTCGATCCAGCTGCGCGTGGTCGCGGTGTCGTTGCTGGCGTCCATCGCGGTCGTCCTGGTGCTGGGCGTGGTCGTGGTGGCGCAGGTGCGCACCGGCCTGCTCGACACCAAGATGGACGCCGCCCGCGCGCAGGCCCGGATCGGTTTCCAGGTCGAGCAGAAGAAGATCGACGAGGCCCGGGACCAGAAGCTGCGGGGCACCGCCGACCCGACCGTCGACGAGATCGGCACCTGGCTGCTGCGGCAGGTCAACGACCTGGCCGGGAGCGGGCAGACCGTCTACTCGGTGATCGCGATGGCTCCCGGCACCGGCGCCGTCGTGCCCGAGACCGCCGGCTTCGCGCCGCGCTACTCGGGCGACATCCAGCCGATCAGCATCCCGGACACCCTGCGGGCCAAGCTGCTCGCCGAGCCCGGCCAGATGTTCGACCAGCCGACCCGGATCCACCGCGCGCCGGAGAGCAGCGTCAAGTCCGAGCCGGGGCTGGCCCTCGGCATGCAGTTCGTCGGCCCGGCCGGGACGCCGTACCAGATGTTCTACGTGTTCTCCTTCGGCCAGGAGACCGACACCCTCAACCTGGTCACCGGCACCCTGGCGACCGCCGGGGTGTTCGTGGTGATCCTCATGGGCGGCATCGCCTGGGTCGTGGTGCGCCAGGTGGTCACCCCGGTCCGGATGGCCGCCGGGATCTCCGAGCGGCTCGCCGACGGGCACCTGGAAGAGCGGATGAAGGTCACCGGGACGGACGACATCGCCCGCCTCGGGGAGTCCTTCAACCGGATGGCCAACGCCCTCCAGGCACAGATCCGCCAGCTGGAGGAGCTGTCCCGGGTGCAGCGGCGGTTCGTCTCGGACGTCTCGCACGAGCTGCGCACCCCGCTGACCACGGTCCGGATGGCCGCCGACCTCATCTACGACAGCCGCGAGGACCTGGACCCGATGGCGGCCCGCTCGGCGGAGCTGCTCCAGGGCCAGCTGGACCGCTTCGAGTCGCTGCTCGCCGACCTGCTGGAGATCAGCCGCTTCGATGCCGGCGCCGCGATCCTGGACGCCGAGCCGGTCGACCTGCGCGAGATCGTCGCCCGCGTGGTGGAGGCCGCCGAACCGCTTGCCGAGGCCAAGGGCAGCGCCGTGGTGATCCGCGGCGACGGCGAGCCGGTGCTGGCCGAGGTGGACTCCCGCCGGATCGAGCGCATCCTGCGCAACCTGGTGGTCAACGCGCTGGAGCACGGCGAGGGCCGCGACGTGGTGGTCCGGCTGGGCTCCGCGGACGGCGCGGTCGCGGTCGGCGTGCGCGACTACGGCATCGGCCTCAAGCCGGGCGAGGCGTCCCGGGTGTTCCACCGCTTCTGGCGGGCCGACCCGTCCCGGGTGCGGACCACCGGCGGCACCGGCCTCGGTCTGTCGATCGCGGTCGAGGACGCCCATCTGCACGGCGGCTGGCTCCAGGCCTGGGGCGAGCCCGGCGGCGGCTCGCACTTCCGGCTCACCCTGCCGCGCACCCGTGGCGGCGAGATCGCCCGGGCGCCGTTCCGGCTGGAGCCGGAGGACTCCCGCAACAACCGCGGCCTGGGTGCGCAGGGCACGCCGTACCGGCGGGCGATCAGCCCGGCCGGCGCGACGGCGAGCGCCGCCGTCGAGGACCACGCGGAGACGCCGGAGGCCGTGGGCAACGGCCTCGGCAGCGGGCTCGGCGGGGTGTTGAACATCGGCCCCGGGCTGGGCCGGCGCCGGATGCCCGAGGGACCGCGCTCGGACCCCTCGGACGTGTGGACGGCCGGCGGGTACGGGGCCACCGGCGCCCAGGTCATGGTGGACCCGACGCCGGGACGGCCGTCGGTGGCACAACGGACGGCGGAGCCGGACGTGACGGGCGGGACGATGGACGCGGAGGGGTCACAGCGTGCGAGGGACGAGCAACAGGACTGAGCCGCGGCTCGTCGCGGCGGTCGGCGCGCTGCTCGGCGCCCTGGTGGCGAGCGGCTGCGCGGCCATGCCCGATTCCGGCGGCATCACCAGGGTGGAGCTGTCCCAGGGCTCGGCCGACAAGAACCTGCAGGCCCGGGTCTACCCGGTGGCGCCCGGCCGGGGCGCCAAGCCGCGTGAGCTGCTGACCGGGTTCCTGGACGCGGTCACCGCCGACGAGGGGTACGAAACCGCGCGCAAGTACCTCACCGAGAGCGCCGCCGCCACCTGGAACCCGGACGCCGGCACCCAGGTGCTCTCCGCCACCACGATCGCGGACGGCCCGGACGTCACCGACGCGGACACCGTGGTCTCCGCGGCGGTGCGCGGGCAGCTGGTCGCCACCGTCGACGAGAAGCACTCGTACCTGCTGGTGGCCGGGCAGAACAGCAGCGTCTCCTCCGACTTCACCTTCGTCCGGGAGAAGGACGGCGAGTGGCGGATCGACAGGCTGCCGCCGGGCGTGATCATGAACGAGACCAACTTCCGGAACAGCTTCCGGCAGGTCGAGCGGTTCTTCTACACCGCGCCCGACCCGTCCTTGGTGGTCTCCGGGAACGCCGGTCAGGAAGTGCTGATCGCCGACCCGATCTACCTGCGGCGCCGGACAGACCCGCTCACCTCGGCCGCCCGGGCGCTCGTCAGCGGCCCCTCCACCTGGCTCTCGCCGGTGGTCCGTACGGCGTTCCCGAGCGGCGCCACGGTCGACAAGGTGACCATCGACGACAGCCGGGTCGCCCACGTGCAGCTCGGCAAGGCGGACGCCGGCGAGCCGATGGCCTGCCGGCGGATGGCGACCCAGCTCTTCTACACCCTCGCCGACCAGGGCAAGGGCCAGGTCGAGCGGCTGGAGCTGAAGGGGCAGCGCGGCGCCTGCACGGCCAGCCGCAGCGACGTCCCGGCCACCGGCCCCGGCTCGCTGGCCGGCCCGACGGCCGCGACGCAGTACTACCAGCGCGCCGACGGCGCCCTGGTGGCGACCGACGAGGGGCGCCCCGGCGACCCGGTCCGCGGCGTCCTCGGCAAGCCGCAGTCGAACACCAAGCCGCCGCTCGGCACCATCGCGGTCAGCCGGGGCGGTGCCCAGGCCGCCGCGATCAGCGAGGACGGCCACCAGGTCTACTCGGTGCAGCTGACGGACAACGCGGTGAACCTGGGCGAGCCGGTGCTCAGCTCGTCGGCGAAGTCCGGCGACAAGGAGGACGGCTTCGCCTCGCCCAGCTGGGACGGCCGCGGCAACCTCTGGGTGGTGGACCGCAGCAAGCAGAGCCTGCCGGTGGTGATGGTGCGCGGCAACAAGTCGTACACCGTGCCGGTCGAGGGGCTGACCGGGCAGACCGTGCAGGCGCTGAAGATCTCCTCGGACGGCGTCCGGGTCGCCCTGGTGGTCAAGTCCCCGGGCATGGCCAACCGCTCGCTGATGTTCGGCCTGGTGGTGCACGGCGGCACCCCGCAGGCGCCGACGGTGAAGATCACCGGGCTGCGCCGGGCCGCACCCACGCTCACCGATGTCGCCTCGGTGTCCTGGGCGGATGCCGACCAACTGCTGGTGCTCGGCAAGGAGGCCGACCGGACCCAGCAGCTCTACTTCATCAGCACCGACGGCTCGCAGAGCACCGACACCCAGCTGCAGAGCGCCGAGAGCATGACGACCGTCGCGGCCTCGGAGTCCCGGGCGGACAGCCTGACCCAGGCGCCGCCGGTGCTCGCGATGGCGGAGGTCAAGCAGACGGACGGCAAGCCGAGCGAGGCCAAGGCCTACCGGCTGGTCAACAACCAGTGGCGGGAGGCCCCGCTGATCGACAAGCCCCGGTCGTACTTCTACGCGGGCTGACGCCGCGTCCGGACGGGCTGGCGCGGCATCCGGACCGGCTGACGCGGCATCCTGGCGGGCTGAGGGACCGTCCTGTCCGGCTGAGGCGTCGACAGCGGTGGTCAGCCGGCCGGGCGCACCGTGGCCGCGACCGTGGCGCCGGCCCGGGCCGGCAGGCCGGCGTCGGCCAGCGCCCGGGCCGCCTCCGCGAGGCTGGCGCCGGTGGTCACCAGGTCGTCCACCAGCACCGGGTGACGGCCCGTCAGGCCCGTCGGCCCGGTCCGGGCGCGCGGCAGCACGGTGAGCGCGCCGTGCAGGTTGCGGCGCCGCTCGGCCGCGTTCAGCCCGGTCTGGTCGGCGACCGGCCGGGCGTGCCGCAGCAGCGGTGCGGCCCGTACGTCCAGGCCGGCCCGGCGCAGTGAGCGGGCGGCCGCCCCGGCCAGCCGCAGCGTCGGATCGTGCCCGCGGGCGCGGACGGCCGAGCGCGCGGAGGGCATCGGAACCAGCAGCAGCGGCGCGGCTCCGGCCCGCGCGCCCAGGGCGGAGCGCACCGCGCGGCCGAGGGCCTCGCCGAGCGGCCCGGCCAGCCGCAGCGCGCCGCGTTCCTTGTGGGCGAGCAGCAACTGCCGGACCGGATCGGTGTACGGCGCGGCGGCGTGCGTCCAGGGCAGCAGGGTGGGGGCGGGCCGTGCGGTGGCCAGCACGCGCCGGCAGGCCGGGCAGAGCTGGGTGCGTTCGCTGCCGCAGCCCGCGCAGTCGGCGGGCAGCAGGACGTCCAGCAGCCCGGCCAGTGCGTGGCCGAACGGCCCTTGGGCGGGCGTCGGGCGGGCGGGGGAGGGGGGCGGTGGCACGGCTGCTCCTGGCGGCGGCAGGCACGGAGAGTCACCACAGGATGCGCCGTATGGGGGGTGTTGTCCAGGTATTTACCCATACTTCACCCGCGAGAGGGTAGACAGGGTGCACCAGCTTGACCGCCTGACCGCAGTATCGGGTCATACCCTCCTTGTCGCCTGGGGAGGCGAAAAACCCGTGTGAGGTGTTCGATAAGGCTTCAGGGGGTTTCAACCGTCCCTGGTGGGGAGGAAGTGAGGTGAGGGCCAGTCGTTTCCGCCGCTGGCGGCGGGGACGGGGGGCCGGCAGTGGATGGGCTGGTCCAGCTGGGTCTCAGTCCGGTCCGGTAGCACCCGGATCGGCGTCAGCACGAGGGATCGGAGTTCTGCGTGGACATCGTCGTCAAGGGCCGCAAGACCGAGGTGCCCAAGAGGTTCCGCGAGCACGTGGCCGAGAAGCTGGAGAAGGTCCAGAAGTTCGACGGCAAGGTGATCAGCCTCGACGTCGAGGTGTCCAAGGAGCACAACCCGCGGCAGGCCGACCGGTCCGAGCGGGTGGAGATCACTCTCCGTACCCGTGGGCCGGTGATCCGGGCCGAAGCCGCCGCCGCCGATCCGTACGCGGCGCTCGACCTGGCCTCGGCGAAGCTCGACGCGCAGCTGCGCAAGTCCGCGGACCGGCGTCGGGTGCACAAGGGCGGCGCGAACGGCCGCACCCCGATCAGCGTCGCCGAGGCGACCGCGGCCCTGGCCGCGCTGCCGAACACGAGGGCGCTGGAGGGCGAGACGAACGGCGCCGTCCGCAAGACCATGATGGGATCCCTGGAGGTGGAGGGCGAAGGCCCGCTGGTGGTCCGGGAGAAGACGCACCCGGCCGCTCCCATGGCGCTGGACCAGGCGCTCTACGAGATGGAACTGGTCGGCCACGACTTCTACCTCTTCGTGGAGAAGGACAGTGGCCTGCCGAGCGTGGTCTACCGCCGGCACGGTTACCACTACGGCGTCATCCACCTGCAGACCGACCTCGCGGCCGGGCCGGGCGGCGGGGCGGGCGGCGCGATCGGCGGGTCCGACGACGAGGACTGAACGTCCGAGAAGTGATGGAGGGGTGACCCCGGCGGCCGTGGCCGCCGGGGTCACCGGCGTTCGGGGGCAGGGCGGTTCGGGCGGCCCCGCGTCCCGGACGGAGGGGTCACCCGATGCGGGGGAATCGGCATCGGAGGGTGACAGCGGCGGCGTCGGGGCGTGGAATGATTGGCGCACGACGACCCGCGAAGGGGGAGGAGCGGATGGGGGATCACTTCGGGCTGGGGCCCGGGGTCGGGCCAGGGCTGCCGTTGGGGGCGGAGGAGGAGCCCGCGTACGAGCCGCGCCGGGGTGAGCCGATCCGTGTGTTGGTGGTGGACGACCACGCGCTGTTCCGCCGGGGGCTGGAGATCGTCCTCGCGGAGGAGCCGGACATCAAGGTCGTCGGGGAGGCGGGGGACGGCGCCGAGGCCGTGCTGAAGGCCGCCGACCTGCTGCCCGACATCATCCTCATGGACGTCCGGATGCCGCGTCGCAGCGGGATCGAGGCCTGCACGGCGATCAAGGACGTGGCGCCCAGCACCAAGATCATCATGCTGACGATAAGCGACGAGGAGGCCGACCTCTACGAGGCGATCAAGGCGGGGGCCACCGGCTACCTGCTCAAGGAGATCTCCACCGACGAGGTCGCCACCGCGATCCGCGCGGTCGCCGACGGGCAGTCCCAGATCAGCCCCTCGATGGCGTCCAAGCTGCTCACCGAGTTCAAGTCGATGATCCAGCGCCGATCCGACGACCGGGACCTGGTGCCCGCACCCCGGCTCACCGACCGGGAGCTGGAGGTGCTCAAGCTGGTGGCGACCGGGAGGAACAACCGGGAGATCGCCAAGGAACTGTTCATCAGCGAGAACACCGTGAAGAACCACGTGCGCAACATCCTGGAGAAGCTCCAGCTGCACTCCCGGATGGAGGCCGTGGTGTACGCGATGCGGGAGAAGATCCTCGAAATAGGGTGAGCCGGGCGGGACTTAGCGGTCCGCCAGCAGCTTCTCCAGGGTCGGGCGCAGCCGCTCGTCGTGCAGCGCCCCGACCCGCACCTCGTCGCAGCCGACCCAGCCGGCCGCCTCGCGCAGGGCCGTCGCCAGCGCCTCGACGTGCCGGGCGCCACGCCCTCGACCGCCGTCCAGCGAGACCTGCCGGGCGACCAGGGTGCGGCCCTCGCGGGCCGGGTCGACCCGGCCGACCAGCCGGCCGCCGGCCAGCAGCGGCATCGCGAAGTAGCCGTGCACCCGCTTGTGCTTGGGCGTGTAGGCCTCCAGCCGGTGCGACATGCCGAAGATCCGCTCGGTGCGGGCGCGGTCCCAGATCAGCGAGTCGAACGGCGAGAGCAGCGTGGTGCGGTGGCGCCCGCGGGGGGCGGCGGCGAGGGCAGCCGGATCGGCCCAGGCCGGGGCCGGGGCACCGTCCGGGCCCCAGCCGGCCACCTCGACCGGGACGAGCCCGCAGTCGGCGAGCACCGGGTCCAACTGCTTGGCACGCAGCCGGTGGTAGTCCAGGAGGTCGGCCCGGGTGGCCACGCCGAGCGCGGCGCCGGCCTGGGCGACCAGGGTGCGCACGCACTCCTCGTCCGACCGCTCCTGGCCGAACAGGGCGTCCGGAATGGCCTGTTCGGCCAGCGCGTAGACGCGCTTCCAGCTCCGGCGCTCGGTGCAGACCACGTCGCCGAAGGCCAGTGCCCGCTCGACCGCGATCTTGGTGTCGGACCAGTCCCACCACTCGGCGGTCCTCTTGGCGCCGCCCAACTCGGTGGAGGTCAACGGTCCCTCGGCGCGCAGCTTGTCGAGCACCAGCCGGTAGGTCTCGGGCGTGACCTGGTGGCCGCCCCAGAGGTGGCCGCGGTCGCGGTAGCGGCGGCGTCGGAAGGAGAACAGCGGCCACTCCTCGACCGGCAGTATGCAGGCCGCGTGCGACCAGTACTCGAAGCTCGTGCCGCCGCCCCAGTACGCCGCCTCGACGGCCGGGCGGCCGACCGCGCCGAGGCGGGCGTACGGCACCAGTTCGTGCGAGCGGGCGAGCACCGAGATGGTGTCCAGCTGTACGGCGCCCAGGTGCCGCAGCACCCCGCGCACCCCGGCACGGCGGTCCGGCGCGCCCAGCAGGCCTTGGGCGCACAGGGCGGTCCGGCGGGCGTCGTCCGCGCTGAGGACGGCGACGGGGGCGGGGCGTGCGGCAGCGGCGGTCATGCCGGCGAGCGTAGCCGGGGGCAGCGACAGCGCGGACTCAGTCCAGGTCGGAGGGCAGCAGGGAGGCGATCCAGGCGTCGTGGAAGACGCCGCGCTGCTCGGCGTACGAGCGCAGGGTGCCCTCGACGCGGTAACCGGCCTTCTCGGCGACCGCGCGGGAGCCGTCGTTGCCGACGTAGGCCTGCCACTCCAGGCGGCGCAGGCCGAGCTCGCGCAGGCCGTAGCGGGAGACGGCGCGGGCGGCCTCGGTCGTGTAGCCGCGGCCGCGGAACTCCTTCACGGCCCACCAGCCGATCTCGGCGGAGCCCGGGTCGTGGGCGCGCAGGACGAGCCCCTGGGAGCCGACCAGGGTGCCGGACTCGCGCTCGAACACGCACCAGATCCGGTTCGCCCCGGTGCGCCAGCCCTCGATGGCGAGATCGCGCACGAAGAACTCCGCGTCCTCGCGCCGGTACGGCGACGGGACGACGGTCCATCGCTGGATCTCCGGGTCCTGGCACGCGGCGAAGACCGCGTCGATGTCGGACTCCTGCGGGGCGCGCAGAACGAGTCGCTCGGTGGTGAGGGTGACCGGGGCGGTGCTGGGTTCTTCCATGAACGGATTATTTCGCCGGGCGCGGAAAGCGGGCATCCGAATATCCCGAGGGTCGTCCCGTCGGTCCGCGGGTTCGGCAGGTGGCCAACTTTCAGGCCCACCGGCCGTTTTGTCCCGGTGGGCGGTGCTATCGGGTCATGTGCTCGCGCGGGTGACACGGGAATACCGTGCTGACGCACCTCCCGGGGGATTGGACTCCTCGCATACGATGGCCCGTGCGGTGGGGTGGACTCGCCGTGCAGTCGTCCAGTGCCAATACAGGCAAGGAGCCCGCTCACGTGTCCGTCTTCGACAAGATCCTGCGCGCCGGCGAGGGCAAGATCCTTCGCAAGCTGCAGCGGATTGCTGCCCAGGTCAACTCCATCGAAGAGGACTTCGTCAACCTCACCGACGCCGAGCTGCGCGCACTGACCGACGAGTACAAGCAGCGACTCGCGGACGGCGAGACCCTGGACGACATCCTCCCCGAGGCGTTCGCCACCGTCCGCGAGGCCGCCAAGCGCGTGCTCGGCCAGCGGCACTACGACGTCCAGCTGATGGGCGGCGCCGCCCTGCACCACGGCTACGTCGCCGAGATGCGCACCGGTGAGGGCAAGACCCTCGTCGGCACCCTGCCCGCGTACCTGAACGCGCTGACCGGCAAGGGCGTCCACCTGATCACCGTCAACGACTACCTCGCCGAGCGCGACTCGGAGTGGATGGGCCGGGTGCACCGCTTCCTCGGCCTCGAAGTCGGCGTGATCCTGGGCAACATGACGCCCGCCGAGCGCAAGCGCCAGTACGCGATGGACATCACGTACGGCACGAACAACGAGTTCGGCTTCGACTACCTGCGCGACAACATGGCCTGGTCGAAGGACGAACTCGTCCAGCGCGGCCACAACTTCGCGGTCGTCGACGAGGTCGACTCGATCCTGATCGACGAGGCCCGCACCCCGCTGATCATCTCCGGCCCGGCCGACCAGGCGACCAAGTGGTACGCCGACTTCGCCAAGCTGGTGCTGCGTCTGAAGATCGACCGCGACTACGAGGTCGACGAGAAGAAGCGCACCGTCGGCGTCCTGGAGGAGGGTGTCACCCGGGTCGAGGACTACCTGGGCATCGACAACCTCTACGAGTCGGTGAACACCCCGCTGGTCGGCTTCCTGAACAACGCCATCAAGGCGAAGGAGCTGTACAAGCGGGACAAGGACTACGTCGTGATGAACGGCGAGGTCATGATCGTCGACGAGCACACCGGCCGCATCCTGGCCGGCCGCCGCTACAACGAGGGCATGCACCAGGCGATCGAGGCCAAGGAAGGGGTGGAGGTCCAGAACGAGAACCAGACCCTGGCCACCATCACCCTCCAGAACTTCTTCCGCCTGTACGACAAGCTCGCGGGCATGACCGGTACCGGCACCACCGAGGCCGCCGAGTTCCACCAGATCTACAAGCTCGGCGTGGTGCCGATCCCGACGAACAAGACGCCGCTGCGCATCGACCAGCCCGACCTGATCTACAAGTCGGAGCCGGCCAAGTTCGCGGCCGTGGTCGAGGACATCGCCGAGAAGCACGAGAAGGGCCAGCCGGTGCTGGTCGGCACCGTGTCGGTCGAGAAGTCCGAGTACCTGTCGCAGGAGCTGCGCAAGCGCGGCATCCCGCACGAGGTGCTGAACGCCAAGCACCACGAGCGCGAGGCGCAGATCGTCGCCCAGGCCGGTCGCAAGGGCGCCGTCACCGTCGCCACCAACATGGCCGGCCGTGGCACCGACATCATGCTGGGCGGCAACGCCGACCACCTGGCCGCCGCCGAGCTGGCGCAGCGCGGGCTGACCCCGACGGACACCCCGGAGGAGTACGAGGCCGCCTTCCCGAACGCGCTGGAGAAGGCCAAGGCCTCGGTGAAGGCCGAGCAGGACGAGGTCAAGGAGGCCGGTGGCCTCTACGTCCTCGGCACCGAGCGGCACGAGTCCCGCCGGATCGACAACCAGCTGCGCGGCCGCTCCGGCCGTCAGGGCGACCCGGGCGAGTCCCGCTTCTACCTGTCGCTGGGCGACGACCTGATGCGCCTGTTCAAGGCCGGCATGGTCGAGCGCGTGCTCTCGATGGCCAACGTGCCCGAGGACGTGCCGATCGAGTCCAAGATGGTCACCCGCGCCATCGCCTCCGCGCAGACCCAGGTCGAGCAGCAGAACTTCGAGATCCGCAAGAACGTCCTCAAGTACGACGAGGTGCTCAACCGCCAGCGCGAGGTCATCTACGGCGAGCGCCGCCGCGTCCTGGAGGGCGAGGACCTCCAGGAGCAGGTCGGCCACTTCATGGACGACACCGTCGAGGCGTACGTCCGGGCGGCCACCGGGGAGGGCTTCGAGGACGACTGGGACCTGGAGAAGCTCTGGACCGCGCTCAAGCAGCTCTACCCGGTCACCCTCGACCTGGAGGAGCTGGAGGAGGAGGCCGGCGGCCAGGCCGGTCTGACCCCCGAGTTCCTGATCAAGTCCATCCAGGAGGACATCCAGGGCCAGTACGGCGCCCGTGAGGACCAGTTGGGCGCGGAGATCATGCGCGAGCTGGAGCGCCGGGTCGTGCTGTCGGTGCTGGACCGCCGCTGGCGCGAGCACCTCTACGAGATGGACTACCTCCAGGAGGGCATCGGCCTGCGGGCCATGGCGCAGCGCGACCCGCTGGTCGAGTACCAGCGCGAGGGCTTCGACATGTTCACCGCGATGATGGAGGGCATCAAGGAGGAGTCCGTCGGCTTCCTGTTCAACCTGGAGGTCCAGGTCGAGCAGCAGGTCGAGGAGGTCCCGGTCGAGGACGCCCAGGTGGTGCTCGACAAGCTGGAGAAGGACGCCGCCCGCCCGGAGATCAAGGCCAAGGGCCTGGAGGCCCCGAAGCCGCAGCGGCTGCACTACACGGCCCCCTCGGACGAGGTCGGCGGCGGTGTGGTCGAGGGCGACTTCGAGGACCTCGCGCCGGAGGACGAGGGCGACGGCCTGACCCGTGCCGAGCGCCGCAAGGCCGCCAAGTCGGCGAAGGGCCGCCGCCGCAAGGGCTGAGCCGGCCGTCGGCCACCAGCCAGGACGCCACGCAGGGCGCCGTTCCCGTACCGGGACGGCGCCCTGCGCCGTTCGGTACCGCCGGGGGTGCGGCAGGGTGCTCATCGGGCCTCCACGGCGGTGCACTGCCACTGTCCGGCCGGGCCGCGCTGCTCCAGCCGGAAGGCCACCATGTGGTGCCGTCGGCCGAGGTCGACCCGCACGCAGGCCTCGACCGCGTCCGGTGAGGGCGAGCGGTCGTGCACCGGGCCGAGCCGGGGCCGGTCGGCGGGGCCGCCGCGGCGCAGTGCGCCGGCCCGGACCAGCGAGGCGAGCTGCCCGTAGCCGTCCAGGCTGGTGTGCCGCATCAGCTGGCCGGAGGGCCGTGCGCCGGTGAGCACCTCGACCAGCTGGCGGGCGAACCGGGCGGCCAGTGCCCCGGAGTCGGGCCCGGGGGTGCCGGTGCAGGCGGCGCGCGGGTGGCGGGGCCGGCGACCGGCCGGGTCGCAGCCGCCGGCGTTGCGTGGCCGGCGGTGCGGGCGGGCGGTGAGGTGGGCGCTGAACTGGACGGTCACGGTGGCGGCTCCTCGGCTGGGTGGTGCGGGTGCGGACGGGTCCAGGCTGGGGGCGTCCCGTGCGGGGCGGCAACGGGTTTCCGGGGCGGCCGGGGCGAGTGGTCGGCTTCACCTATCCGGGTGAATCGACCAATGCGGCGGCGGGTCGGAGGGGTCTTACGACGGCGCCCGGTTGACGTTGGGGGACGGGCCGTACGGTCCGAAAGGGGACGCTCGGGCTGGGCGGACCGGGTGGCGGCGCCCGGCCGCCGCGTTGCGCCGTACCGGCCCGGAGCGCACGATCGGAGCCTGACCGGGAGCGACGGCCGGGCTCCCACGACGAGGGGTGGCCGGTATGACGACACGGGTGGCGGCGGCACCGGCCACGGCGGCCGCGGGCACCACCCCGCCCGCCGGGGGCCCGCCGCGGCGCGGTCTGGTGCTGGGCGGCGGCGGGATGCTCGGGGCGGCCTGGACGGTCGGCGCGCTGTGCGCCGTCGAGGAGTCCACCGGGCGGCAGCCGGGCGGGGCCGACGTCCTGCTCGGCACCTCGGCGGGCGCGATCCTCGCCGCGATGCTGGCCGGCGGCGTCCGTCCCGAGCACCTGCGCGACCACCAGCGCGGCCTGCCGATCACCGAGGGGCCGCTGGCCGGGGTGGGCTTCGACTACGACACCGCCGTCGGGGGCGCGCTGCCGCCGCGCCCCCGGGCCGGCATCGGCTCGCCCAGTCTGCTGCGCGACGCCGTCCGGCACCCGCGCGAGTACCCGTTGCTGACCATGGTCTCGGCGATCGCGCCGCACGGCCGCGGCTCGCTGGCGCCCGTCGGTGAGCTGGTGCGCGGCCTGCTCGGCACCGGCGAACTGCCCGGCGACGGCGGACCGCTCGGCGACGGCGGGCTGCCCCAGCCCCGCGACGGGGGACCGCCGCTGCGGGTGGTGGCCGTGGACTACCGCAGCGGCCGCCGGGTGGTCTTCGGCGACCCGGGCGCCCCGGCCGTCCCGGTGCCCGAGGCCGTGATGGCCTCCTGCGCGATCCCCGGCTGGTTCGCGCCGGTGCGGCTGGACGGCTCGGCGTACGTGGACGGCGGCTGCTGGTCCGCCACCAACGCCGACCTGATGCTCGGCCGGGGGCTGGACGAGGTGTACGTGATCGCCCCGATGGCCCTGCGGCTGGACCCCCGGCCGGGGCGGGCCGGAGAGCAGGGGCGGCTCGGGCGCGGCCGCGACTCCCTGGCCGCCCTGCGCGAGTGGCGCGCCCGGGACCGCCCGCGCGGCGTGCTCGCCCAGCTGGTGAGCCGCTACCGCCACGCCGTCACCCGGCAGCTGCTGCGCGAGGCCGCGCTGCTGCGGGCCGAGGGCGTCCGGGTGCGGCTGCTCGCGCCGACCCTGGCGGACCTCGCGGTGATGGGCCCGAACATGATGGACCCGGCCCGCCGCGGCGCCGTCCTGGAGAGCGCCCTGCGCACCAGCCGGGAGGCCCTGCGGCCCCAGCGGTGAGCTCCCGCCCCGGACCGGAGGTGATCAGGGGCGGTCCGGCGGCGCTTATTCTTGGGGCGCTGGAGAATCTGTGCCGCTGGACGAACCCCGCTGGACGAACCGGAGAGTGCCACCGATGCGCGTGTACGTGCCCACCACCCTGACCGGCCTGGCGGCGGCGCACGAGGGCGGCGCCCTGGAGCAGTCCGCCGCGTACGCCGTGACGCCCGCGCTGCGCGAGTGGTACGTCAGCGACGACCTGGAGGAGCTGGAGTACGCGGCGCTGAACCGGGCCGCGCAGTCCTCCCTGCGGCTGCTGGCGACCGACCCGCAGGCCCCGCGCCGCCGGGTGGTGGTGGCGCTGGACGTGGCCGACGCGTCGGTGCGGCCCTTCCCGGGCGACGAGTACCAGGACCAGGCCTCGCTCGGCCGGGTGGTGCTGGCAGGCCCGGTGCGGCTGGCCAAGGCGGCCGCGGTGCACGCCGACGTGGCCGACGAGGAGGTGGTCACCGACGTCGCGGCGGCGGTGGCGGCGGTGGCCGCGGCCGACGCGGGCGACCAGGACGCCCAGTTCACCGTGGACGGCGCCGAGGACCACGACCTGCTCTGGTACGCGACCCAGGAGATCCCGTCCCTGCTCGCGTGAGTTCCGCCCTACCGGCGTGTCGCCCGTCCGGGTTACCGTTTCACCCCGTGCGCACTCACATCGTTTGGGACTGGAACGGCACGCTCTTCCACGACATGGAGGCCGTGCTCGGGGCGAGCAACGCCGCCTTCGCGACCGTCGGCATCGGGCCGATGACCCTCCAGGAGTACCGCGAGCAGTACGAGATCCCGATCCCGCAGTTCTACCGGCGGCTGCTCGGCCGGATGCCCTCCGCGGAGGAGTGGCTGAGGCTCGACGACGCGTTCCACGACCGCTACCGGGAGCTCAGCCCCTCCTGCGGGCTGACCGAGGGCGTGCGCGAGCTGCTGGACGGTTGGCGGGAGGCCGGGAACAGCCAGTCCCTGCTGTCGATGTACGACCACGTGGAGCTGGTGCCGCTGGTCGACACCTTCGGCCTGACCGGCGGCTTCCTGCGGGTGGACGGCCGCAGCGGCCCGTCCGGCGGGCAGAAGGCGGAGCACCTGACCCGGCACCTGGCCGCGCTCGGCGAGCGGGTGGACCCGGCCCGTACGGTGCTGATCGGCGACGCCGCGGACGACGCCCTGGCGGCGCTCGGCGCGGGTGCCCACGCGGTGCTCTACACCGGTGGTTCGCACACCCGGGAGAAGCTGGAGCCGGTCGGTGTCCCGGTGGTGGACAGCCTGGCCGAGGCGGTCGAGCTGGCCGGCCGGATCGCGGGCTGAACCCCGGGCCCCGGGCGGACGTGGCGGGCGCCACGTCCGCCGTCCGCGTGTCTGAACGGGCGGATCGCGCTCCGGCTGGTCAGGCTGGTGTCACACCCGACCAGCCGCCAGGACGGAGCCGCCATGCCCATCGATGCAGTCACCGAGGTGCCGGTCCCGGTCAACGAGCCGGTGCACGCGTACGCGCCCGGCAGCCCGGAGCGGGACCGGCTGGTCCAGCGGCTGGACGAGCTGGCGGCCGAGCAGGTCCCGCTGCCCATGACCGTCGGGGGCGAGCAGCGCTTCGGCGGCGGTGAGCGGATCGAGGTCGTCCAGCCGCACCACCACGCCGCCAAGCTGGGCGTGCTCGGCAACGCCACCCGGGAGGACGCCCGGGCGGCGGTGGACGCGGCGCTGGCCGCCGGGCGGCAGTGGCGCTCGCTCTCCTTCGACGACCGCGCGGCGGTCTTCCTGCGTGCCGCCGACCTGCTCGCCGGACCCTGGCGGGAGACGCTCAACGCGGCCACCATGCTCGGCCAGTCCAAGACCGCGCAGCAGGCCGAGATCGACTCCGCCTGCGAGCTGATCGACTTCTGGCGGTTCAACGTCCACTTCGCCCGGCAGATCCTGGCCGACCAGCCGATCTCCTCGCCCGGCGTGTGGAACCGCACCGACCACCGCCCGCTGGAAGGTTTCGTCTACGCGGTCACCCCGTTCAACTTCACCGCGATCGCCGGCAACCTGCCGACCGCCCCCGCGCTGATGGGCAACACCGTGGTCTGGAAGCCCGCGCCGACCCAGACCCTGGCCGCGCACCACCTGATGCGGCTGCTGGAGGCGGCCGGCCTGCCGCCCGGGGTGATCAACCTGGTGACCGGCGACGGCCTCCAGGTCTCCCCGGTCGCACTGGCCGACCCGGCGTTCGCCGGGCTGCACTTCACCGGCTCCACCGCCACCTTCCGGTCCCTGTGGCAGACCATCGGCGCCAACATCGGCGGCTACCGCGCGTACCCCAGGATCGTCGGCGAGACCGGCGGCAAGGACTTCCTGCTGGCCCACCGCTCGGCCGACCCGGAGATCCTGAGGACCGCGCTGATCCGCGGGGCCTTCGAGTACCAGGGCCAGAAGTGCTCGGCGCTCTCCCGCGCCTACCTGCCGCGCAGCCTCTGGCAGAAGATCAAGGACGACTTCCTGGCCGAGGTGGACGCGCTCGCGGTGGGCGACGTGACCGACCTGTCCAACTTCATGGGCGCCCTGATCGACCGGCGCGCCTTCGAGAAGAACCGGGACGCCATCGAGCGGGCGAAGGCCGATCCGACCATCGAACTGGCGGCCGGTGGACAGTACGACGATGCGATCGGCTGGTTCGTCCGGCCGACCGTCCTGGTCTCCTCCGACCACCGGGGCGAGATCTTCCGGACCGAGTACTTCGGCCCGATCCTCGCCGTCCACGTCTACGAGGACTCCCGCTGGGACGACGTGCTCCGCCGGGTCGACGGCGGTGCCCCTTACGGGCTGACCGGCTCGGTGATCGCGCAGGATCGTTACGCCATCGCCCAGGCCGTCGAGGAGCTGCGCTTCACCGCGGGGAACTTCTACATCAACGACAAGCCCACCGGAGCCGTCGTCGGCCAGCAGCCCTTCGGCGGCGGCCGGGCCTCCGGCACCAACGACAAGGCGGGCGCCGCGCAGAACCTGCTGCGCTGGACCTCGGCCCGGTCGATCAAGGAGACCTTCGTCCCGCCGACGCACCACCGACACCCGCACATGGGCTGAGAGTGAACACCAGGCTCCGGTTTGGACATGGTGTCCAGGACGGACCCGACATCCTGCGGGTTTGCGCCTACCTGTCCCTGTCCACCTTCGATTGATCCGGTTAGGCTGGCTGGCGTCGTCGGGTGGCTCGCAGGACGAATGAGACGTCCTACCCGCTGGGCGGGCGTTTCATGCGTGCCATGAGCCCCTTTCAGTCGGATGGTGCGGCAGGATTGCGGTGACCCGTCGGTGTACATCCACACACCACCGAGTCACGCAACGGCGCGCGACAGGAGCCAAGAAGTCATGCAGACCAAGCTGGACGCAGCCAAGGCCGAACTGCTCAAGAAGGCAGCCGCAGCCGCTGAGAACAGCCAGGTGGGGGGAGCGGCGCCGGGGGAGGGTCTGAGCAACGGCGCTCTGACCGCGTTCCTGCACCACTACTACCTCCACACCGCGCCCGAGGACCTGGTCGACCTCGACCCGGTCGACGTCTACGGCGCGGCCGCCTCCCACTACCGCCTGGGCCTCAAGCGCCCGCAGGGCACCGCCGAGGTGCGGGTCCACACCCCCTCGGTCGAGGAGAACGGCTGGTCCTGCGGCCACACCGTGGTCGAGGTCGTCACCGACGACATGCCCTTCCTGGTCGACTCCGTCACCAACGAGCTGTCCCGCCAGGACCGCGCGATCCACATCGTGATCCACCCCCAGCTGGTCGTCCGCCGTGACATCACCGGCAAGCTGCTGGAGATCCTGGACGTCGACGCCTGCTCCCGCAGCCTGGCCGCCGGCACCGAGTGGCCCGCCGACGCGACGGTCGAGTCGTGGATGCACATCGAGATCGACCGCGAGACCGACCGCGAGGACCTGCGCTCCATCGAGGCCGACCTGCGCCGCGTGCTCGGCGACGTCCGCGAGGTCGTCGAGGACTGGACCAAGATGCGCGAGAGCGCGCTGCGCCTGGCCGACGAGCTGGCCGAGCAGCCCCCGGCCGGCCTGCCCGAGCAGGAGGTCGGCGAGGCCTGGGAGCTGATGCGCTGGCTCGCCGACGACCACTTCACCTTCCTCGGCTACCGCGAGTACGACCTGGTCGAGCACGAGGGCGAGGAGGTCCTCAAGGCCGTCGCCGGGACCGGCCTCGGCATCCTGCGCTCCGACCCGCACAGCCACGACGACGCCCACCACGCGGTCAGCGAGGCCTTCGGCCGGCTCTCCGCGCCGGTGCGCGCCAAGGCCCACGAGAAGAAGCTGCTCGTCCTGACCAAGGCCAACAGCCGTGCCACCGTGCACCGCCCGTCCTACCTGGACTACGTCGGCGTGAAGAAGTTCAACGCCGCCGGCGAGCCGGTCGGCGAGCGCCGCTTCCTCGGCCTGTTCTCCTCCGCCGCCTACACCGAGTCGGTCACCCGCATCCCGGTCGTGCGCCGCAAGGTCCAGGCGGTGCTGGAGGAGTCCGGCTTCTCCAGCGAGAGCCACGACGGCCGCGACCTGCTCCAGATCATGGAGACCTTCCCGCGGGACGAGATCTTCCAGACCCCGGCCTCCGAGCTGCTCTCCATCGCGACGAGCGTGCTCTACCTCCAGGAGCGCCGCAAGCTGCGGCTCTTCCTGCGCCAGGACGAGTACGGGCGCTACTTCTCGGCGTTCATCTACCTGCCGCGCGACCGCTACACCACGCGCATCCGGCTGCTGCTCACCGACATCCTCAAGGAGGAGCTGAACGGCGCCACCATCGACTACACGGTGTACGCCACCGAGTCGGTGCTGACCCGCCTGCACTTCGTGGTCCGGGTCGCCCCGGGCACCGAGCTGCCGCACCTCACCGACACCGACATCGAGCGGATCGAGAACCGGCTGGCCGAGGCCGCCCGGTTCTGGATGGACGGCTTCCACGACCAGCTGCACCTCGAACTGGGCGAGGAGAAGGCCGCCGAGCTCGGCCACAAGTACGCCAACGCCTTCCCCGACGGCTACCGCGCCGACTTCCCGCCGCGCACCGCCGTCGCCGACATCAAGCAGATCGAGTCGCTGCACGGCGAGGGCGACTTCCGCCTGAACCTGTACCAGCCGGTCGGCGCCGGCCACGACGAGCGCCGCTTCAAGATCTACCGGGTCGGCGGCCCGATCTCGCTCACCGAGGTCCTGCCGGTGCTCCAGCGCCTGGGCGTCGAGGTGCTGGACGAGCACCCGTACGCGCTGCGCCGCTCCGACGGCACCACCGCGTGGGTCTACGACTTCGGCCTGAAGCTGCGCGAGGCCACCGAGCTCACCGACGAGGCCCGCGAGCGCTTCCAGGAGACCTTCGCCGCCACCTGGACGGGCAAGGCCGAGAACGACGGCTTCAACGAGCTGGTGCTGACCGCCGGGCTGACCTGGCGCCAGGCGATGATGCTGCGCACGTACGCCAAGTACCTGCGCCAGGCGGGCTCCACGTTCTCCCAGGACTACATGGAGGACGCGCTCCGCAACAACACCCACACCACCCGGCTGCTGGTCAACCTGTTCGAGGCCCGGCTGAGCCCGAGCCACCGTTCGGGCGCCCTGGAGCTGACCGAGGGCATCCTGGAGGAGCTGGCCGGCGCCCTCGACGAGGTCGTCTCGCTGGACGAGGACCGCATCCTGCGCTCCTTCCTGAACCTCATCAAGGCCACCCTGCGGACCAACTTCTTCCAGCGCGCCGCCTCCGGTGACTGGCACTCCTACGTGTCGGTGAAGTTCGACCCGAAGGCCATCCCGGACCTGCCGGCCCCGCGCCCGGCGTTCGAGATCTGGGTCTACTCGCCGCAGGTCGAGGGCGTCCACCTGCGCTTCGGCAAGGTCGCCCGCGGCGGTCTGCGCTGGTCCGACCGGCGCGAGGACTTCCGCACCGAGATCCTGGGCCTGGTCAAGGCGCAGATGGTCAAGAACACCGTCATCGTCCCGGTCGGCGCCAAGGGCGGCTTCGTCGCCAAGCAGCTGCCGGACCCGGCGGTCGACCGTGACGCCTGGCTGGCCGAGGGCGTCTCCTCGTACAAGACCTTCATCTCGGCGCTGCTCGACATCACCGACAACCTGGTCGGCGGCGAGGTCGTGCACCCGGCCGACGTGGTCCGCCACGACGAGGACGACACCTACCTGGTCGTCGCCGCCGACAAGGGCACCGCGACCTTCTCGGACATCGCCAACGGCGTCGCCGAGTCCTACGGCTTCTGGCTGGGCGACGCGTTCGCCTCCGGCGGCTCGGCCGGCTACGACCACAAGGGCATGGGCATCACCGCCCGCGGCGCCTGGGAGTCGGTCAAGCGCAACTTCCGCGAGCTCGGCGTCGACACCCAGACCGAGGACTTCACCGTCATCGGCATCGGCGACATGTCCGGCGACGTCTTCGGCAACGGCATGCTGCTCAGCGAGCACATCCGCCTGGTCGCCGCCTTCGACCACCGCCACATCTTCCTCGACCCGAACCCGGACGCGGCCGTCTCCTACGCCGAGCGTCGCCGCCTGTTCGAGCTGCCGCGCAGCTCCTGGGACGACTACGACAAGTCGCTGATCTCGGCCGGCGGCGGGGTGTACCCCCGGTCGGCGAAGGCGATCCAGCTGACCCCGCAGGTCCGAGCCGCGCTCGGCGTCGAGGCGACCAAGCTGACCCCGGCCGAGCTGATGCGGGCGGTCCTCCAGGCCCCGGTCGACCTGTTCTGGAACGGCGGCATCGGCACCTACGTCAAGGCCTCCACCGAGACCAACGCCGAGGTCGGCGACAAGTCCAACGACGCCATCCGGGTCAACGGCGAGCAGGTCCGGGCCCGGGTCATCGGCGAGGGCGGCAACCTCGGCTGCACCCAGCTCGGCCGCATCGAGTACGCGGCCACCGGCGGCCCGGAGAGCACCGGCGGCTGGATCGACACCGACGCGATCGACAACTCGGCCGGTGTGGACACCTCGGACCACGAGGTCAACATCAAGATCCTGCTCAACCAGGTCGTCGCCGAGGGCGACATGACGGTCAAGCAGCGCAACGCCCTGCTGGCCGAGATGACCGACGAGGTCGGCCACCTGGTGCTGCGCAACAACTACGCGCAGAACGTGGTGCTGGCCAACGCCGTCGCCCAGGCGCACAGCATGGTCAACGTGCACGCCCGGATGATCAACCGCTTCGAGTCGGCCGGCCAGCTGGACCGGACGCTGGAGTTCCTGCCCGCCGAGCGCCAGATCCGTGAGCGCCAGCAGAGCGGCCGCGGCCTCTCGCAGCCCGAGCTGTCCGTCCTGCTCGCGTACACCAAGATCATCCTGGCCGAGGAGCTGCTGGCCACCGAGCTGCCGGACGACCCGTTCTTCCGCACCGCGCTGCACGAGTACTTCCCGAGCGCGCTGCGGGCGAAGTTCGCCGACGCGATCGACAACCACGCGCTGCGCCGCGAGATCATCACCACGCTGATCGTCAACGACACGATCAACCGCGGTGGCTGCACCTTCGCCTTCCGCCTGAAGGAGGAGACCGGCGCGACCTACGAGGAGATCGCCCGGACGCACACCGCCGCGCGGGCCGTCTTCGGCCTGGAGGAGATCTGGGCCGAGATCGAGGGCCTGGACAACAAGGTCGCGGCCCGGATCCAGACCAAGATGCGGCTGCACTCGCGGCGCCTGGTCGAGCGCGCCACCCGGTGGATGCTCAACAACCGCCGCCAGCCGCTCGACATCGCCGGCACCATCGAGTTCTTCCACGACCGCGTCAACCAGGTCTGGGGCTCGCTGCCCAAGCCGCTGCGCGGCGAGGACCTGACCTGGTTCGAGTCGATCCAGGGCGAGCTCGTCTCGGCCGGGGTGCCGGACGAGCTGGCCACCCGGATCGCCGGCCTGTCCTCGGTCTTCCCGGCCCTGGACGTCGCCGAGGTCGCGGACCGCTCCGGCAAGGACGTCGCCGACGTCGCCGAGCTGTACTACGACCTGGGCGACCGCCTGCAGATCTCGCACCTGCTCGACCGCATCATCGAGCTGCCCCGCACCGACCGCTGGTCGTCGATGGCCCGGGCCGCGATCCGCGAGGACCTCTTCGCGGCGCACGCGGCGCTGACCGCCGACATCCTGGCCTGCGGCCCCGAGGGCGCCACCCCGGAGGAGCGGTACACCGCCTGGGCCGAGCTCAACGCGACCCTGCTGAACCGCGCCAAGAGCACCCTCGACGACATAAGGGGTTCGGACAACTACGAGCTGTCCAGCCTCTCGGTCGCGATGCGCGTCATCCGCACCCTGCTGCGCACCGGTTCGATGCGCTGACGGACGGCTGCACCGGAGGGGCCCGTGTCCACGGACGCGGGCCCCTTCCGCGTTCCCGGCTCCGGAAACCGGTTGTGGACCGTGGGCGGACCTTCGCTACGGTGGCCCTCGAACGATCATGCGGGGGGTTGACGACATGGGGAAGAACCGAGCCTCGGTCCGCGCGCTGGGCGTGGGCATCTCGGTGGTGCTGCTGGTCGCCGGAGCGGCGGCCTGCTCGTCCGATGACAAGAAGGACACGGCGAAGGCCCAGGGCGCCACGGGTGCGCCCGCGGCGGCGCCCACCTCGAAGGGCCCGGAGGCCTTCGCGGCAACCGGGTACCGGGGACTGCAGCCGGGGATGGCGAAGGACGCGGGCCTGGCCACGGGGGCACTGGAGGCCGCGCCGGTCTCACTGCTCGACGGCTGCACAGACTTCGTCTACAAGGGCGGTCCGGCGCCGGACCAGGCCCGGATGGCCGCCGAGGCGGCCGCCGAGGCCCGCTACAAGGACCTGAGCGCCAAGGCGGACGCGGCCAGGGGCAAGACGCCCGCCCCGGCGGGCACCCTGCCGCCGAACGCCTCCGCCAAGGACGCCGCGGCCGCCGCCGCCGGCTCGGCGGCGGCGGCCCAGGACTCGGCCGCCGCCGCCAAGGCGATCGCGGACTCGACGCAGGCCCTGGTCGACGTGATGGTGGCGCGGGAGACCAAGGAGAAGGCGTACCTGTCCACCGGTCGGGTCTCGTTCGCCGCGGGGGGCCTGCGCGAGCTGGTGGCCCCGGCGGAGGCGAGGACGGCCGAGGGCCTCGGCGCCGGCTCCACCCTGGAGGCGCTCCAGCAGGCGTACGGCGCCAAGGGCCTCCAGCTGGCCAAGAGCGGCAAGTACGTGTTCCCGGTCGAGGGTCAGCAGGGCTGGCAGTACGAGTTCACCGTGGACGGCGGCAAGGTCGCCGGAATGGCCGTGGTGAACCGCGACCTGAAGTGCGTCTGACCGGCCGACCGGCTGCGGAGGGCCCCCACGGACCGGGCGGTTCGTGGGGGCCCTCCGCCGTATTCCGACGGGCGGAGAATTTCGGAGCGTGACAGCGGAATCACTCTGCGCGTGAACGCGGGTGTGGTCGAGATGTGTACCTGCGGTTAACGCGGCATCACAAACTTCGCCAATTGGCACCAGAGTCCCCGGCGGGTCGTCGAATTTCACCCCAACTGCCCTTTTTGGTGTCTGTTCTGACATGGCATGAGTTGCAGTAGGCTGACTCCGCGATAGGCGTCGCCGCAGGTCTCGTGCCGCAAACCACTCGATGTGATGTGACATCAGGTGTCTTTCGGAGAGGTTCAGGCCGCCAGTCCCATTCGCGATTTGGGGCCCGGACCGGCTCCACGCGATGCCACCTGAAGAGAGTTTCATGACGTCATTTGTGCAGGAACCCTTTTTCTGGGTCTTCATCGTGGTGATGCTCGCAGCCGTCGGGGCGGCCCTCCAAGCCCGCAGGACGAACCTCGCCCTGCGGCGGCGCAACGCCTCCCTGGAGGAGGAGAGCGCCCTGGCGCAGCGGCAGCGCGACGAGCTCGCCGTGCTGCACGACCGCATGCAGGGCCAGCACGCGTCCGAGCTGACGGCCGTCCGGCGGGACGCCGAGGAGGACACCAAGGCCGTCCTCAAGGCGGCGATGCGGACGCTGCAGGGCTTGGCCGACGAGCAGCAGGTCGTCATCGACAAGGTGCAGCGGAAGTACGGCGACAGCCCGCAGATCCTCGCCGACCTGATGACGATCGACCACACGAACAGCCAGTTCGGCCGGCGCGCCCAGGGCATCGCGGTGCTCTGCGGTGGCTGGCTGGGCCGCCGTGAGAGCGTCGCCTCGGTCTACGACGTGGTCCGCAGCGCCCAGGGCCGCATCCGGCACTTCGACCGGGTGCGGATCCACTCCCGGGTCAGCGTCTCGCTCGCCAGCAAGGTCGTCGAGCCCATCGCCGTCGTGCTGTCCGAGCTGCTCGCCAACGCGACCAACTACTCCGCCCCGGACACCCCGGTGGAGGTCAGCGTCCAGGCCGTCCCCACCGGCGTCTGCCTGATCATCGACGACGCCGGCCTCGGCATGGGCCAGGAGGAGAAGGACCGCGCGGCGGTGCTCCTGAACCCGGGCGCGCCGATCAGCCTCACCAGCCTGGGCAACCCCCCGAAGTTCGGCTTCGCCGTCTCCGGCATGCTGGCCGCCCGCTACGGCTTCCGAGTCTCCGTCGACTCGGTCTCCCCGTACGGGGGCGTGCGGGCCGTGGTGCTGCTGCCGGCCGAGCTGCTCAGCAGCGAGGTCGCGGCCCCGCCCGTCGCCGAGCACACCGGCTACCAGACCGACTACCAGGCCGACTACCAGGCCGCGCCGGTGGAGCAGCCCGCGCAGGCCTGGGGGCAGGCCCCCGGTCAGCGGCTCGTGTCGCTGTCCGAGCCGGCGGCGCCGCTGGCCCCGGTGCCGGCGCCGCCCGCGGCGATGGCGGGACCGGAGACGACCGCGGACGGGCTGCTGCCCCGGCGTCGCCGTCAGCGCCCCGTGTCGGTCGTCCCCACCCCGCAGGACCCCGGTCGGGCCGAGGAACCGAAGCGGAGCGCCGGCCAGCACACGCCGTCCCGCCTCGGCGCGTTCCAGCGCGGCACGCTGTCCGGGCGTAACACCATCACCACGGAAGGAACCGAGATCCAGTGAGCCGCGATCTTTCCTGGGTGCTCAACGACGTACTCCAAGTACCCGGCGCCCGGCACGCTATCCTCGTCTCCGCCGACGGCCTCCTGCTCGAGCGGTCCAGCGAGATCGGCCGTGACGAGGCGGAGACCAACGCCGCCGCGATGAGCTCGATGCAGTCGCTGAGCCGCGCGGTCGCCCCGTTCGTGGGCGGAGGCGGCGGGGTCTGGCGCCAGACCCTCCTGGAGTACGACCACGGCTGGATCTTCCTGATAGCGGCCGGCAGCGGCGCGTACCTGGCCGCCTCCACCGCCCCCGACGTCGACATGGAGGCGATGTCCTTCCGGATGCAGCAGCAGGTGGGCGCACTCGGACGGGCGATGTCGGCGGCTCCGCGCCAGAGCACGCTCAGCGGCTCATGACGGCCGGCGGCGAGGAACAGAGGGTCACCGGCGGTTTCATCCGCTCCTACGTCATCACCGGCGGGCGCGAGTTACCGAATGCGGACGACCTGTCTCTGATCACCTTGGTCACCGTCGCGCCCGAGCAGGACCTCCCCGCCCTGCCGAGCCCGGAGACCCGGGCGATCTGGGAGCTGTGCTCCGGCGGCTACCTCTCGGTGGCCGAGGTCGCGGCCCGGCTGGAGCTGCCGGTGGGGGTCGTGAGGCTGCTGCTGACGGACCTGATCCGTGAGGGACGGCTGCTGCGCCGGTCGGCCCCGCCCCCGGCACAGGCCCCGGACCCGAGACTTCTAGAGAAGGTACTGCATGGACTTCAACGCCGGTTCGCCTGAGGACATCTACGTCCCGGGCGCGGTGACGACGGCTGTCAAGATCCTGGTCGTGGGGCACTTCGCGGTCGGCAAGACCACGCTCATCGGCGCCCTGTCGGAGATCGCCCCGCTGAGCACCGAGGAGAGCATGACGCAGGCGTCCACCCGCGTCGACGACCTCCGCGGCGTACCGGACAAGAAGACCACGACCGTCGCCCTGGACTTCGGCCGGCTGACGCTCGGCGACGACCTGGTGCTGTACCTGTTCGGCACGCCGGGGCAGCAGCGGTTCATGCAGCTGTGGGAGGACATGGCGCGGGGAGCGCTGGGAGCGCTGCTGCTGGCCGACCCGACCCGCCTCGCGGACACCTTCCCCGTCATCGACCTGATCGAGCAGTACGGCCTGGACTACGCGGTGGCGGTCAACAGCTTCGACCGGCAGAGCGAGTACACCGAGGACCAGCTGCGCGAGGCGCTCGACCTGCTGCCGCACACGCCGGTGGTGTTCTGCGACGCCCGGGACCAGCGCTCCTCGGCCAACGCCCTGCTGACGCTCGTCCGGCACCTGCTCGACCGCGCCTCCTGACCTCCCCCACGCCTCCCTCCCCTCACGTCTCCGGGTCCGCACCCGCCCGGGGCCTCCTCCAAGGAACGACCCATGGAATCCCTTCAGCGACCCGTCCCGCAGTCGGCTCCGCCGGGCTGCCCGATGCACGCCGGCGTGGGCACGCCGCTCTACGGGGAGATGTTCTCGTCCGACCCCGAAGGGGTCTACGACAAGCTGCGCGCCAACGGTCCCGCCGCACCGGTGGAGTTGGCCCCCGGGGTGGACGCCACCCTGGTCACCTCGCACGAGGCCGCGCTGCGGGTGCTCCAGAACCCGGGGATGTTCGCCCGGGACTCGCGGCGCTGGGCGGCGCTGAACGAGGGCCGGGTGCCGATGGACAGCCCCGTCCTGCCGATGATGTTCTACCGGCCCAACTGCCTCTTCACGGACGGCGCCGAGCACCTGCGGCTGCGCAAGGCCGTCACCGAGAGCCTGGACCGGCTCAACGACAACCGGCTCAACCGGCACGTCGAGCGGATCGCCGGCTACCTGATCGACCAGTTCAGCGCGCTGGGCCGGGCCGACCTGCTCAACGACTACGCCAAGCTGCTGCCGCTGCTGCTGTTCAACCAGCTCTTCGGCTGCCCGGCCGACATCGGCGACCGGCTGACCCGCAGCATGTCCGCGCTCTTCGACGGCCTCGACGTGATCCAGGCCAACGAGGAGCTGACCTCCTGCCTGATGGACCTGGTCGCGCTCAAGCGCCGTCAGCCGGGCGACGACATCACCTCCTGGCTCATCCAGCACCCGGCCGGCCTGCGGGACGAGGAGCTCAAGGACCAGCTGGTCATGCTGATGGGCGCCGGCGTCGAGCCCGAGCGCAACCTCATCGGCAACGCGCTGCTCCTGCTGCTGTCCGGCGGGGGCGGTTCCGGACTGCGCATCGAGGACGCCCTCGACGACGTGCTGTGGAACAACCCGCCGATCGCCAACTACGCGACGCACTACCCGATACAGGACCTCAACCTGGGCGGCGTCCCGATGGACGCCGGCAGCCCGGTGGTGATCAGCTTCGCCGCCGCCAACAGCGACCCCGCGCTGACCGACGCCCGGCTGACCCTCAGCAAGGGGGCCCACCTGGCCTGGGGCGCCGGCCCGCACGCCTGCCCGGCCAAGTCCCCGGCCCAGCTGATCGCACTGAGCGCGATCGAGTGCCTGCTCAACGCGCTCCCGGACGTCACGCTCGCGGTGCCCGCGGAGAGCGTGGAGTGGCGGCCGGGCCCGTTCCAGCGCGGGCTGGTCTCGCTGCCGGTGCGGTTCAGCCCGGTGGCCGCCCGCACCACGGCGCCGGCCGCGAGCGCGGACACCGCCCCGCCCGGTGCGGTGCCCGGCTCCGAGACGGCTCAGGCGTACCCGCAGAGCACCGTCACGGCGTCCGCCCGGGCCCCGCAGAAGAAGGGGTGGTGGAGCTCCTTCCTGGACGTCTTCCGGCTCTGAGACGGCCCGGGGCCGGTCCGACGCGCCGTCGGAAGCCGTTCGGTCACCGCGAGGTGAACGGCCTGCGGCGGTGGTGCGGAACGTGACGGGAGCAACACGGATCGATGCTTGAGCGCGCTGTTACTGGGTAGATCGCCGCCGTACTGCCCGCCCGCGCGATAGGAGCCCCGTGTGACCGCCATGTTGGAAGCCCGCCCTGCGGACCCGGCGAGCCCCGGTGGAAGGGCCGACCGTCGTGCTGCAGTGCCACTCCTGCGGAGGCTGCGGTCGGCCGAGGGACTCGCCGACCCGAGTCCGGTCTACGACGAGCTGCGGGCGCTGGGCGACCTCGTCCCGGCGCCCTGGGGCGGCTACCTGGTCACCGGGTACGAAGCGTGCGACCAGGTCCTGCGGGGCAGGACCTGGCTCGTCCCCGACTTCGCCTGGCAGGAGCGGCAGACCGGGACGGAGCGCTGGGAGGCCGTCGCCACCCAGGAGATGAGCCGGACCCTCTCCCGGCTCAACGCCCCCGAGCACACCCGGCAGCGGCGCAGCCTCGGGAGCCTCTTCGACCGGAACACCCTCCGGGACATGGCGCCGGAGATCGAGGCCGACGTCGCCGGGCTGCTCGACCGCCTGGCCGAGCGAATACGGACGGACGGCGAGGCGGACTTCGCCTCCGTGGTCAGCGAGCAGTTGCCGATCGGCACCATCGGGCGCTGGCTGGGCATCGCGCCGGCGGACTACCCGCACATCCTGACGATGACCCACAACCAGGTGCACGCCCAGGAACTGCTGCCCACCAAGAGCCAGCTGGCGGTCTCCGAGCAGGCCACCATGGAGCTGCGCGAGTACTTCACCCGCCTCGTCCGGGAGCGCCGCGAGAACGACGGCGACGACGTGATCGCCGGCTGGATCCGCACCTGGGACGCGCTGGAGTCCGACCGCGAGGCCACCGACCGGATGGTCTACCAGCTCACCATGTTCGTCACCATCGCCTCGCTGGAGACCACGGCGACGCTGCTCTCCTCGCTGGTGTGGCAGCTGCTGCAGTCGCCGGGCAGGTGGGAGTGGCTGCGGGAGCGGCCCGAGCACATCGACGAGGTGATCGACGAGGCGCTGCGCTACGACCCGCCGATCCGCGTCAACAGCCGCGTCGCGGGCGAGGACACCGTGCTGGCCGGGGTGTACCTCCCCAAGGACACCATGGTCCACGTGATGTACGGCGCGGCCAACCGCGATCCGCGCCGCAACCCGGACCCGCACACCTTCGACCCGCTCCGCCGGGGCACCCACCTCACCTTCGGCGGCGGCGCCCACTACTGCCTCGGCGCGGGCCTGGCCCGGCTGGAGGCGCGCGCCCTGCTCGGCCGGCTGCTGGAGCGCTTCCCGACGCTGCGGGCGGTGAGCCCGCCGGAGCACGCGCCCCGGATGGTCTTCCACCGGGTGACGTCCCTGAGAGTGTCCGCATGAACGTTTCCTCGCAGGCTCCCCAGTACCCTCCGTACGCGATGCAGCCCCCGTACCTGACGAACCCCCCGGCGCCCGGCGGCTGGTACCCCGAGCCCGGGCCCGCGGTGGTCCCCGAGCCCGCGCCGGCCCGTACGGTCCGTTCCGAGCTCCGGGACGCGGTGCTCCACGTCGAGCTGGACAGCCCGGAGACCGGGAACGCCGTCACCGCGGCCATGCTGGACGAACTCCTCGCCGTCCTCGCGGTACCCGACCCGGCCGTGCGCGTGATCGTGCTGTCCGGGGCCGGCCGCGACTTCTGCCTCGGCGGCGACCGCGACGAACTCCTCGCGGGCCTGGACGAGGACCCGACCGGCGGCCGGATACGGAGCTACGGGGAGAAGGCCCGCAGGGTCTGCGACGCCCTCACCAACAGCTCCGCCGTCACCGTCGCACGGGTCCAGGGCCGGGCGACCGGCGCAGGCTTCGCCCTGGCGCTCGCCTGCGACCTGCGGGTCGGCGCCGACAACGCCGTCTTCCGGCTGCCCGAGCTCGCCCTGGGCCTGCCCGTCGCCTGGGGCGGTCTGCTGCCCCGACTGCTCCACGAGGTCGGCGCGGCCCGGGTCCGGGAGATCATCCTCACCGGCCGTCCGGTCGGTGCGGTGGAGGCGGGTGAGCTCACCATCCTGCAGCGCGTCGTCCCCGAGCAGGACCTGGACGGGGCGGTCGACGAGTGGACCAGGCCCATCACGCGCCGCCCCGAGGCCGCCCTGAGGGTCACCAAGACCCTGCTCGGCTCGCACGCGTCGGCCACCCGGCTGGCCGACGCCTCGGTGCTCGACTCCGAGCTGATGGCCTCCGTCCTCGCCGCCGCCCACTACACCCGCAGCCTCGCCACCCGGCCCCCGGCCGACTGACCGACGGCCCCGCCCTCCGTACGGAAGGGGCCTGCGTCCTCGGACGCGGGCCCCTCGCCCGTTCGGTTACCGATTGTGAATCCCGCCCGGATGTTCGCTACTGTGTGCGATCGACGAAGGGGAGGGAATCGTGGTGGGGACGATGCGCAACACCCGTGTGGCAGGGGCGGTCCTGACGATGGCTCTGGTGGTGGCCGGGGCGGCGGCCTGCGAGGGGGACAAGGGCGGCGCCGCCGCTGCCGCCACGCCGCCGCAGCCGTTCGGCGCCGGTGGCTACCGCGGAGTGCAGCTGTCGATGACCAAGGACGAGGCGCTCGCCTCCGGAGCCCTGGAGGCGGCGCCGGTCTCGGTGCTCAACGGCTGCACCGACTACGCGTACAAGGGCGGTCCGGCGCCGGACCCGGTCCGGATGGCGACCGAGGCGCAGGTCCACGAGAAGGCCTCCAAGGCGATGGCCAGGATCGACGAGATCAGGGCGAACCGGAAGCCGGTCCCGCCGCTGACGCCCGGGGCGTCGGTGAAGGAACTGCAGGAGTACAACAACCGCCTCCAGGAGCAGATCAAGCAGGACGCCGCCGACCAGCAGGAGATCGCCGCGCTCCAGAAGGACCTGGACCTCGTCACGCCCACGCGCAAGGCCCGGGACGAGGCCCTCAGGGCCACCGGCCGGATCAACTTCGGCACCAAGGGCCTGCGCCAGCTGGTGGCACCGGCGGACGCCCGCACCGCCGAGGGCGTCGGCGCCGGCTCGACGGAGGAGGAGCTCAAGCGGGCCTACGAGGGCAAGGAGCTGAAGCCGGCTGAGAACGGCAAGTTCGAGCTCCCGGCCGAGAGCGGCAGCGGCGGCCCGGACTGGTTCTACGAGTTCACCATGGCCGAGGGCAAGGTCGCCGGCCTCGCCCTGGTCAAGCACAACACGTACTGCTCCTGAGCGGACGGCCGCGAGCGGACCGGCGGCGGAGGCCCCGACGAACCACCGGGTTCGGCGGGGCCTCCGCCGTACTCCGCTGGGAACCCGGCGGCCCGTGCGGACAGGTGGGGGACGTGGAACTGTCACAGCGGGCGCGATTGAGGAGTGGTGACCAGTGGGCGTTCGGGGAGCTGTTCGATGAGACGGCGGATGACCTGTACCGGTACGCGGTGCGGGTGGTGGGGGACCGGGCGACCGCGGAGGACGTCGTCCAGCTGACGTTCCTCGAAGCATGGCGCCTGCGCGGCAGGCTGCGGGAGGACGACGGTCCGGTGCGGCCCTGGCTGTTCGGGATAGCCGCCCAGATCCTGCGCAACACGACCCGGGCGGCCCGGCGGCACCGTGCGGCCATGGCGCGGTTGCCCGACCGCGGCGTACTGCCGGACTTCGCCGAGGAGTTGGCCGGACGGCTCGACGACAGCGCCCGGCTCGCCGCCGTCCGGCGGGCGCTGGCCGGGCTGCGGAAGGCCGAGCGCGAGGTGTTCGGACTCTGCGTCTGGGCGGGCCTGGACTACGCGAGCGCGGCCGAGGCACTCGGGGTGCCGATCGGCACGGTACGCTCCCGGCTCTCGCGTGCCCGTACCAAGCTGCGCGCGCTGGCGGACAAGGAGCTTCGGGACGGGCGGGAACTCCTTCCGGACGCCGGACAGGTACAGGGTGGCCGCACCGAAGCGGCCAGCTCGACGACACCGGGGAGGACCCGATGAACGAGGACGAACGAGCCGAACTCGCCCGGCTGCTGCCACCGCCCACGGGATCGGGGCTCGCCGCCGACCGCCGGCGGCAGCTGCGTAGGGACCTGATGAACGAGTTCGCGCGCGAGTCGGCGGCCGTGCCCCGGCGGATCCGGCTCGGCTGGGTGGCCCTGCCCGCCCTGGCGGGCGGCCTGGCGCTGTCCCTGGTGCTGATCGGTGGGCAGCCGCAGCAGGGCTCCGACTCCACTCGGCCGGTGGCGGCGGTCGTCCTGGACCGCGCGGCGAGGGCAGCCGAGCAGCAGCCCGCCCCGGCGGCGCGCGGGGACCAGTTCGTCTACGTGAAGAGCCTGGACGACTGGGCGAAGTCGGAGGGGAAAACGCCGCGGGATCGGGAGAACTGGCGGTCCGTCGACGGCAGCAGGCGGGGACTGCTGCTCCTGGACGGGCATCTGCCGAATCCCGGAGGGGGGAACGAGCACGGGGAGCCCGAACCGGTGCCCTACTCCGGGATCGGCAGTTACGCCTACGTTGCCGCTCTGCCGACCGACCCGGACGCGCTGCTGGCCAGGATCCACGCCGATACCGCAGGCCACGGGCCCGGCCCCGACGAGGAGGCGTTCAGGACCATCGGCGACCTCCTGCGCGAGCAGATCGCCCCGCCGGCCGTCAGCGCCGCACTCTACCGGGCGGCCGCGAAGATCCCCGGCGTCACGGTGATCGACTCGGTGACCGACGCCGCCGGCCGCCCCGGCATCGCGGTCGCGCGCCAGGACAGCGGCGGGAAGGTCGAGTCCCAGTGGATCTTCGACCGCACCGACTACACCTTCCTCGGCGAGCGCACGGTGGCCCTCGCCGACGGCGCGACCTTCAAGAAGGGCGACACCACCGGCCAGATGGCCGTCCTCGCCCGCGCCATCGTCGACGAACCGGGCACCCGGCCCTAACGGGCGGCGGCCGGCTGCCGAGGCCACCCCCGCAGGGCCGCGCGGGCCCGGGCGACGCCCCCGGGGGTGGCGGACGCACCGCTGCCGACGGCGACGGTCCTTGTGCCGAGGCCCGCGCAGGCACGGCAGATCCCCGGTCGGGGCACCGGGTCGTGGCAGCGGCCGCATTCGGCGTACGACGCCGGTGGCGGCGCCGCTCGTTCCGGCGGCAGCTTGCGCTGAAGGCGATCCCGGAGGATCGCCGCCGGGGAGTGCATCGGCTGCGGCAGCCCGGGGAGCAGGGCCTGGGCCAACTCGGCCTCGCTGCTGCCCCGTTCCAGCCACTGCACGACGAGTGGTGCCAGCGTCTGCGCCTCGGCCTCGCCGAGGCGCAGACGCGGTTCGGGCCGGATCACCCGGAACAGCACGGCCACGGCTGACCGGGTCTGTTCATCCGGGAGGGTGGGTTCTTGCCCCGGGTCCTTTACAGGAGGGGTGACAGGGCCGCCGGGGCTCCCTCCGCCGGAGGCCGGGCGGGGGACAGCCGGTGCGGGCTGCGGGGTGTCGAAGACATGGGCCTCGGACCGGACGGTGCCGTCGGGCATCCGGACCGTGTCGACGCGGTAGTACCCGGCGTCCTTCAGCTCCTTGAGCGCCCGCCGGACGGCGCCCCGGCCCTGCGGGCTGCTGTCCGCCATCTGCCGGCCGTCCTCACGCCAGCCGTCCGGGCGGGAGAGCAGGTCGGCGAGGAGGCCTCGGGCGGTGTAACTGAGCCGACGGTCCTGCAACAGGCCGTTGGGAAGCACGGTGAACGCGCGCGTGTGAACGCTACGATGAATCTGCATCTGGAGTTGCTGCTCCTGGTGCCCGACCCCGGGGTGTTCCACCACCGCCGGGGTCTCCTATGTTCTGTTGATGATGCGGAAAGTAGCACATCGGCTACGTAGGGTGCGAACCGTTTGCGAATTGACGGCCGCCCGCCATGGGGCGGGCGCGCTCCAGGAGTTCGCGCACGCGGGGGTTGCGGCGGTGCGGCCGCGCCAGTGCGGTGAGGCGCGCTACGCCTCCGGCGGCACGCTGTAGCGGCTCAACACGTCGTCAGCCGTGGACTTGTCCAGTAGACGCAGCTCCCAGGGCCCGGTGTTGACGTCGAATTCCTTGCCGAAGCCGACCCACTTGCCGGCCATGCGGCGCCCGGTCGGATCGACCAGCAGCTGAATGGCGCCGTGGTACCTGGCCCCCTGGTAGTAGCCGTCCTGTGCGGTCTGTTCCACCCATGAGCCCGTCACGACGTTCCGATCGACAGTGAGATCGAACGACAGCGGTGAGTCGGGATTGGACGACGCGCCGGGGAGGGACCGGCCGGAGATCCGGTTCCCGCTCTGGGACAGTACGACGTGGTGCAGGCCGGTGAACGTGTTCTCCCGGCTGCTGCTGAAGAACTCGTAGTGGCTGATCCAGACTCCCGAGTAGTCCTCACCCATGGGGGCGGGTGCGGCCTGCACGGGCACGCCTGGTTCATCGCTGGTCATGTCATGGCCTCCCGTACCGTCCACGCTGACCCTCGGCGGTAGCTGTGGTGATGCGAAGCCGAGGCGGTCCACGGAGAGTTTGGTGACAGCTTCAAGGGCTCGAACGTACACCGGGCGAGGAGACCTGACCTCTCCTGACTCCCAGCGCTGCACGAGACGCTTACTGGCGTCATTGGGTTCTCCCTGGGCCGTCCCAACTGTCCTCAGGCGTTTCGCGAACTCGTCCTGGCTGAGACGAAGTCCAAGGCGTACGGCCCTCAGGGTCTCGTTCGGCGTCGTCATGAATCCCACCATAGAGGCCGACCTCCTCTGAAAGACACCGAAATGACGCCTTGTCGGGACGCCGGAGAGGCGTCCGGGCGGCGTCGCAACGGACTGACCTTCCAGGGCACCATCAAGCCCTCCGGGGATGCAGAGGAGCAGCGATGGCGAAGCGCGAACCGGCTCAAAGGCCGGAGAGGCAGCCCAACAAGTGCCCGTGCGGCACGCTGATTCGGTCCGACCCGCCGGACCCGGACGGCATCAGCACCTGGGCGTGCTCCTGTGGGTGGTTCGGCTTGCTGCTGCCGCCGGACTATCTGAAGACGCACCCCGACAACCCCCTCTTCCTTCCCTTCGAGGTGCTCCCTCATGCTCACGTCCCGCCGTCCCCGCATGTTTGTCGCGCGCCTCGACTCGCGGACCGAATCCACGCCCCTGGCCCGGTACTTGCTTCGGGCCTACCTCTCCGGCTTGCCCTCCGGGGACCGCTACCGCGATACCGCCGAGCTGCTGCTGGGCGAGCTGTTCGCCAACGCCGTCCAGCACTCGGACGCCCCCGACGACCGCCACATCGAGGTCCGCTTCGCCCTCGCAAACTCCCGCCTGCGCCTCGAAGTCCACGACGCCGGCACCACTTACACCTCCCTCCGTACCGCCGCCCCCGACGACGAGCACGGGCGCGGCCTGTTCCTCGTCAACGAATTGGCCGAACGCTGGGGCTGCGCCTCCCGGCCCTGCGGCATCGGCAAGTTCGTCTGGGCCCTCATCGCCCCTGCCACCACCCTCGCCTGAAAGCCTGATCCCCGATGCACCTCGCGACCCTCGCCCGCCACACCCTCTCCCGAGGCGCCACCCCCGCCGCGACTTACGCCCTCATCGCCCGCCTCGGCCACCGCCCCCTGCCCGTCGCCCGCGCCGTCTGCCTCGCCCTCGGCATCCCTCAGGCCGAGACCTCTCGCCGCCTGGACGACTGCTACGACGCCCTGCTCGCGGACCCCCGCCCCGACACCGAGAGCGACACCGGCGAACTCCTCGAAGCCCTCGGCGTCTTCGACATCCCCAAGTCCCTCACTGACACCGAACTCGCCGTCGTCGACCACTTCCTGACCGCCATCGACGCCATGGGCGGCATCCGCCCCGGCCACCGCCACGGCCTCAACCGCTGGTTCACCACCGGCAACCTCACCGCCGCCTACCTCTCCCTCGCCTCCACCCACCCTCTCCCCCGCACCGGCGACCCCACCCTCTACTGGACCACGCTCACCACCGCCGGCGAGCTCCTCGCCACCACCCTCCCGTCCGATCGCCGCATCACATACGCCCTCACCCGCTGCCGCGCCCGCGCAGCTTGTCCGTAAGCGTAGGAAGTCGGCCAGGTCGACTTCCTACGCAGAAGAGATGCTGCATGATGCCGTCGCCGCTTCGGCAAGGCCGAAGCGGCGACGGAGGGTGGGGCGAAGTGAGGGCTGCTTGGCGGTGGTTTCGGCGGCCCGGCCGTTCTCGGCCAGGCCGCCTGGACCTTGTTGTCCTGGCGGGAGGGGAGGGGGCGACCTGTGTTGAGGGCGTGGCGGGTCAGCTCTCCCTGCGTGGGAAGTCGGTTGGGCCGACTTCCCACGCACAGGGCTGGGGCCCGCCGGAGGGCTCAGCGTGCGGCGGCGCGTTGGAGGGCGCTGGCGAGGAGGGCGAGGTCGGTGGGGCCGTTGCCGAGTTCGCGGACCGGGCGGCGGGCCGGCGGGGCGCCGAGCTGGAGCGGGTCTATGGCGACGACGGTGGGCCGCAGGGTGGCGGTGCGCGGGATGCGGCCGCTGATCCGGGCGGTCTGGAAGGCGGTGACGCCGCCGTCCGGGAGGCGGAGGTAGCCGCGGCCGGGTGTCTCCTCGGGCAGGGCGGCCGCGTCGCCGAGGTGGATCAGCAGGTCGGAGTCGGCCGGGTCGTCGGTGCGCAGGGCGATCCGGAGCAGCGCGGCCTCGTCCACCTCGGTACCGGCGCTCTCCTCCGGGCGGCTGGTGGCGACGGCGAGGTGGACGCCGAGCGGCCCGCCGCGGCGGGCGACGGCGGCCAGCGCGCGCGCGAGCGGGCGGCCGGCGGCGGAGGTGGGGGAGAGCAGCGCGTCGTAGTCGTCGACGACGACGACCAGCCGGGCGGGCGCAAGCGCGGGCGCGGCCGGGGCGGCGGTCGGGCGGGGGCCCTCCGCGCTGCGCGGCGGGATGATCCGGGGCGTCGTGGCCGGTCCGCCGCCGACGGTGGCGGGCACCGGGACCTGGGGGTGGTCCGCGTCCGCCTCGTGCTCGTCCAGGCTCTGCCCGTCCAGGATGCGCGCGGCGTGCCAGGAGGCGAAGTCCAGCCCGTCGAACAGCCGCTCCCGCAGGGTGAGTTCGTCCTCCAGTGCCTCGGCCGCGAGCAGTGCGGCGCGCGGGTCGGCGGCGGCGTTCACCCGGCCGGTGACGTGCGGCAGCTCGGTACAGCCGTCCAGGCCGTCCTGGCCGTCCGTGGTGGCCCGGCCCTCGATGATCGTGACGGTCAGCCGCTCGGGCCGCTCGGAGACGGCGAGCGAGGCGACCAGGGTGCGCAGCAGCTCGGTCTTGCCGGAGCCGCGGGCGCCGCCGATCAGCAGGTGCGGGCCGCCCGGGTCGGGGGAGGGGAGGGTGAGCTCGGGGTCGGCCAGGTCGAGTGTGCAGAGCTCGTCCCGGGTGGTGCCGAGCAGCGCGGTGGCGGCGCCGATGCCGCCCGCGTGCGCCTCCCAGCGGGCGGACAGCTTGGCCGGGGTGACGGTGTCGAGCTGGAGCAGGTCGAGCAGCCGCAGCGCGTCGGGCAGCGGGCCGCGGGCGGCCGGGGCGGCCTCGCACAGCGGGGCGAGGACCCGGGCCAGCCGTTCGGCCCAGGCGTCCGAGACGGCGTCCAGCGAGACCTCGTGCAGGGCCTCCCGGCCGCGGGCGACCGGGCGGTCCAGCGAGAGCTGGGTGCCGACCTCGCCGGTGATCAGGGCGGTGGCGCCGAGGCCCCGGGGGAGCAGCTCGGGCTGCTCGGCGAGGCAGATCGGGAAGATGCCGACCGCCGGGCCCTGGCGCAGCAGCAGGTCGAGGGCCCGCCGGGCGGCCTCGGTGGCCGGGCGGCCGTCCACCACGACCACGGTGGCGCAGTGGCCGCCGAGGCCGCTGGGGCCGCTGAGCCGGGCGGTGAGCTCGGTCAGCCGGGCGGTGGCCTGTTCGTCGTCGAGGCCGATCAGCAGTCGGCAGTCCTGGCCGTCGACCGGGCGCAGGTGGGGCAGCCACAGGGCCCAGGCCCACGTGTCGGCGCGTTCCTCGGCGGTGCGGGTCGGGTCGGCGTCGACCACGACCAGGCTGAGCCCGGCCGGCGGGTGCAGCGCGGCGAGCTGGGCGACGACGGCGCGGGTGAGCGCGTCCAGGCGCTCGCGCGGGCCGCTGAGGCCGAGGCTGCCGGCGGTCTGGAGGTCGAGGGTGACCGGGACGGCGGGCAGCATGGTGCCGGGTGTGGTGCCGGGGCCGCCGGGGCGGTCGGCGGTGCCCAGCCGCAGGGTGAGCGCGTCGGGGTGGCCGGGGCCGCGCTCCCAGAGCCGGGGGCCGGGGCCGACGGCGTTGAGCAGCAGGGTGGCGAGGTCGGGCCAGCGCTCGCGCTGGGCGGCGGTCTGGCGCAGCCGCACCGCGGCGTGGTGGCGCTCGGCGCTCTCCTGGCCGGGCGGCTCGGCGGTGCGGCCGGGCAGCAGGGAGAACAGGCCGCGGCTCCGGCCGGGCGCCGGTTCGGGGGCGGTGGGCGGCTCGACCACGGGCGGCGCGGGCCGGACCGGGCCGGGGGCGGCGAGCTGGAGGTGGCCGTGGCCGTCCGGCAGGGCGGCGCGGACGGCCCCGGCGGCCTCGGCCGGGTCGGGGGCGGTCACCTGGAGGGTGGACTCGCCGATCCGCAGCAGGGCGCCCGGCTCCAGGGGGACGGCGGCCTCCGGCGGGCCGGGCGGGACGAGCCGGCCGTCCAGGGCGGTGCCGTTGGTGGAGCCGAGGTCGCGGACGGAGACCCGGCCGTCCTCGGCGAGGTGCAGGGAGAGGTGCAGCCGGGAGACGTCCGGGTCGTCGAGCGGGACATCGGCCTCGGCGGAGCGGCCGACCCGGATCTCCCGGCCGAGCAGCCGGTGCACGCCGCCGGCGTCCGGTCCGCCGACCACGCGCAGTTCGGCGGCGGGGGCGTCGTCGGGGTCGTCGGCGGTCGGGTCGGGCTCGTTCAGGCTGAGGACGGCGCCGTCGAGCAGCGGGGGGTGGCCGAGCAGGGTGTGCTCGTCCACCCGGTGAGCCCCGGCGTACAGGTGCACGTGGGTGGCGGCCCGCGGCCCGCGCACGCCCACCGCGCCGGCGAGCGCGCCCGCGATGGCGCCGAGTGCGGTGCCGACGGGCGCGGTGACCAGCACGTCCACGTAGGGAATGGCGGAGCCGGCGGCGGACGGGCCGCTGCGCGGTCGGAGGACGGTCAGCCGGATCTGCATCTCGCCCGCGGGTCCCTTCTGCTGGTGTGAAGCCTGGTACCGCTGCCCGGTGCCGTGGGCACCGTTGGGCCACACGAGTGGCGAGTGTCCATCCTGCCATCCGCCGAGGACGGTCCGCGCACCGTACCGGATTTGACGATCTTGCGATCACCGCCGTGACGGGAGGCGACGGGGAGTCAGGTCGGCCGCCTCCTCGCGGGGTGCCCGGGACCTTCCCTAGGGGATGTCCCCGAACCCTTCCCCAGACCGTGCGGATGGTCTACCAGCGACCCCGAAAACCCGAACGGACACCGTTAGAGTTGGCCGCAGACACGGGCCCGGCAGGCTCACCGCACCGGCGGAGGAGCGCCCCGCGCGGGCGGCACGGCGAGGAGTGCGACAGGTGCGGCCAGTCGGCAGCAAGTATCTGCTGGATGAGACCCTCGGGCGGGGTGCGACGGGCACCGTCTGGCGCGGCGTGGTGCGCGAGGACGTCCAGGTGCCGGGCTGCGTGCCCGGGCAGCGGGTGGCGATCAAGGTGCTGCGCGAGGAACTGGCCGCCGACCCGGACGTGGTGATGCGCTTCCTGCGCGAGCGCTCGCTGCTGCTGCGGCTGACCCACCCCAACATCGTCCGGGTCCGCGACCTGGTCGTCGAGGGCGAGCTGCTGGCCCTGGTGATGGACCTGGTGGAGGGGCCCGACCTGGCCCGTTACCTGCGCGCCAACGGCCCGTTCAGCCCGATCGCGGGCGCCCTGCTGATGGCCCAGGTCGCGGACGCGCTGGCGGCCAGCCACGCGGACGGGATCGTCCACCGCGACCTCAAGCCGGCCAACGTGCTGCTCGCCTCCACCGTGGTCGACGGCAGCGAGCAGATGCATCCGCTGCTGACCGACTTCGGCATCGCCCGGCTCGCCGACTCCCCGGGCGTCACCCGCACCCACGAGTTCGTCGGTACCCCCGCCTACGTCGCGCCGGAGTCCGCCGAGGGCCGCCCGCAGACCTCCGCGGTGGACGTGTACGGCGCCGGGATCATGCTGTACGAGCTGGTCACCGGCCGCCAGCCGTTCCAGGGCGACAGCGCGCTCGCCGTGCTCCAGGCCCACCTGGCCCAGGAGCCGCAGCGGCCCAGCACCATGCCCGAGCCGCTCTGGACGGTGATCGAGCGCTGCCTGCGCAAGGACCCGGCCCAGCGGCCCGGCGCCACCTCGCTGGCCCGCGCGCTTCGGGTGGTCGCGGCCGGCGTCGGCGTGCACGCCTCCCCGGCGGCGGTCGACGAGGCGCTGGCGGTCGGTGCCCTGCTGCTGCCGGACCCGCAGCCCACCGCCGTCCCCGGCACCGTGCCGCCGCTGCCGCCCACGGGGGTGCCGGGCGCCGTGGCCCCGGGCACCGAGGACCGTACCCAGGTGCTGCCGCCGACCCCGGGCGGGCCGCTGTACGACCCGGCCGGGGCGACCCGGGTGATGGGCACCCAGCCGCCGCCCCCGCAGGGAGCCCCGGACCGCACCCGGATGATGCCGCCCGTCGCGGTGCCGCCGCCCCCGCCCGCCGCGCCGCCGCAGGAGGAGGCGCCGCACCCGTGGCAGACCCAGCTGCGCGCGGCGCGGGACCGCAACCAGCAGACCCAGGTCGGCTACTTCGGCCCGGAGGACTACCCGGAGCCGCAGGTCGCCCCGCCGCCCTTCCAGGCCGGGCAGGGGCGTCAGGCGGGACAGCGCGCCCCCGGGGGGCACCCCGGGCCGCAGCAGCAGCCCGGCGGCTACCGCCAGTCCCCGCCCCCGCCCGGTTACGCCCAGCGCCCGCCGGTGGCTCCTCCGCCCTACCGGGCGGGCCAGGGCGGCCAGGGCGGCCAGGGTGGCCGTCCGCAGCCGTCCGGCGGCTACCGGCAGGCCCCGGCCGGGTACGGGCAGCCGCAGGGTGGCTACCCGCCGCCGCCCGCGCCCACCCCGGTGCCGCGCCGGGCCGAGCCGCCCGCGCCGCAGTACCGGGAGGCCCCGCCGCAGCGCCGCGAGGAGCCGCCCGCCCCGGCCCGCCGTGAGCCCGCGCCGGCCCGCGAGCCGCGCCCGCGCAGCCGCAACCGGATGTACGTCCCGGGGCTCGGCTGCCTCAAGGGCTGCCTGATGGTGCTGCTGGTGCTGGCCCTGGCCGGGGTGGCGCTGTGGAGCTTCACGCCGCTGCCGCACTACTGGGACAACGTGGTGGGCTGGTTCGGCACCGCGCGCGACTGGGTGAACGGCATCGGCGGCTAGCGGCCGGACGACGGGGGGCACGGGGATGGGTGGACGGGGAGGCCGGGCGGGCGCGGCGCTGATGGGCGCCGTGCTCGTGCCGGCAGGGCTGCTGCTGCCGGCCGGACCGGCAGCGGCGGCGGAGGTCCCGCACTGCGGGCAGTACGAGACCGTCCCGGTCGCGGGCAGCCGGTACGTGGTGGACAACAACAACTACGGCGGGGCCGCGCAGTGCCTGGGCACGGACGGCCGGGCCGGGTTCACCGTCCTGGACTCCGGGGCGAACACGAGCCCGCCGGCCGGTCCGGCCGCGTACCCGGAGATCTTCGACGGCTGCCACTGGGGCACCTGCACCCGGGGCAGCACGCTGCCGGTCAAGGTCTCCGAGCTGGGGCGGGCCACCAGCAGCTGGTCCACCACGCTGCCCGCCCGGGGCGACTTCGACGTGGCGTACGACCTCTGGTTCAACACCGCCCCGAGCACCCCCGCCGCCAACGGCCAGCCGGACGGCGCCGAGCTGATGATCTGGCTGAACCGCACCCCGGCCTCGGCGGGCCCCACCGGCGGAACCGCCAACATCGGCGGCACCGGCTACACCAGCTGGCAGCTCACCATCGCCGCCAACGGGCGGCAGTGGCCAATGGTCGCCTACCAGGCGCAGACCCCGGTCACCTCGGTCACCGACCTCGACCTGCGGGCCTTCGTCCGGGACGCGGTGGTGCGCGGGGTGGTGAACCCGGACTGGTACCTGATCTCGGTGGAGGCCGGCTTCGAGATCTGGAGCGGCGGTACGGGTCTGCGCACCGAGTCCTTCGCCACCGACGTGCGCCCCGGCCGCCCGGTCGGTCCGATCGGCGCCCCGGGCGGCCGCTGCCTGACCCGCACGCCGGACGGCAGCCCGGCGACCGGCCCGGAGCCGGTCGCACTGCTGGCCTGCGACGGCTCGCAGGCCCAGCAGTGGAGCGTGGAGACCGACGGGACGGTCCGGCAGGGCGGCAAGTGCCTGGGCACCAACGGCAACCTGGCCTCGCTCAACCCCTGCAACGGCTCGCCGTACCATGTCTGGCTGGTGGGCCTGGCGGGCGCGCTGTGGAACCAGGGCGCCCAGGGCTGCTTGCGTGACCCCGCGAACGGCACCGCGCCGGGCGGCGCCGCCGACCTGGCGGGCTGCGACGGCTCTCCGGGCCAGCGCTGGACCCTGCCGACCGGGGTGAGCTGACCCGGTGTCGGGCCGGCGGCCGGTCAGGTGCCGGCCGGGCGCCGGCTCCGGATCGGGCTCGGGACGGCGAGATTGACGCTTTGTCGACAATCTGCGAGATTTCTCGCCCGCTACCCCCGCTCCAGGGCCCTCCGGCGGCCCCCGCAGGGCCTCAGGGCGCGTAGGTTGGTCGCTGTTGTCCCGCCCCACCGAGTGCGCCGGACCCCCGGAGCGCTCCCGCGCCGTCCACGGAGCAGCATTGGCACGCAAGATCGGCAGCCGGTACACCGTCCACCAGGTGATCGGCCGGGGTTCGGCCGGGACGGTCTGGCTCGGTGAGGGGCCCGACGGCCCGGTGGCGGTCAAGCTGCTGCGCGAGGACCTCGCCGCCGACCAGGTGCTGGTCGGCCGCTTCGTCCAGGAGCGCACCGCGCTGACCAGCCTCGACCACCCCCGGGTGGTCGGCGTGCGCGACATGGTGGTGGACGGCAGCGACCTCGCCCTGGTGATGGAGCTGGTCCAGGGCACCGACCTGCGCTCCCGGCTGGAGCGGGACGGCGCGCTGCCGCCGCAGACCGCCGCCTCGATCATCGCCGACGTCGCCGACGGCCTGGCGGCCGCGCACGCGGCCGGGATCGTCCACCGCGACGTCAAGCCGGAGAACGTCCTGCTCGACCTCGCCGCCGCCCCCGGCCCCGGCGGCGCCCCGCGCGCCAAGCTCACCGACTTCGGCGTGGCCCGCCTGGTCGACGCCCCGCGCCGCACCCGGGCCACCCGGATCATCGGCACCCCCGACTACCTCGCGCCCGAGATCATCGAGGGCCTGGAGCCGCGCGCCGCCGTCGACATCTACGCCCTCGCCACCGTGCTGTACGAGCTGCTGGCCGGCTTCACCCCGTTCGGCGGCGGCCACACCGGCGCGGTGCTGCGCCGGCACGTCACCGAGCAGGTGCCGCCGATCCCCGGCCTCCCGGACGGGCTGTGGCGGATCATCTCCGAGTGCCTGGCCAAGGCCCCCGCCTCCCGGCTGCGCGCCGCGGAGCTGGCCGCCCGGCTGCGCGAGCAGCTGCCCTCGCTGTCCGGCCTGCCGGTGCTCGCCGTGCCCACCCAGGGCCGCACCCCGGCCGAGGAGCAGCTGACCCCCGGCGAGGCCGTCTACGCCGAGATCGACGCCGGCCCGGGCACCCACAAGCGCCGCCGCGGCCCGGCCGTGCCGCTGGTGCCCGGTGCCGCCCCGGACTCCACCCGGGACACCCACACCAGCCTGCGCCGCCCGTCCGCCGACGAGCTGGCCGCGTACGCCGCCGAGTCCCGCGCCCAGCGCACCGCCCCGGGCCACCGCCGGGACCGCCAGGCCCTGCTGCGCCGCCGCCGGCTGCTGGCCGTGCTGGTGGCCACCGTGCTGCTGCTGGCGGGCGCCGCCGCGGCCTGGACGGCCTTCGCGGCCACCGTCCCGGACGGCGGCCACCCGAGCCGTCCGGCGGTGTCGGGCACCGCCCCGCGGGCGCCGTGACCGCAGGTGTGACTCCAGGGGAACCGGGGGTGTCGTCATGACCACCCCCGGAACCATTACCCTGGGGGGCGTGGCAGCCGTCGATCCTTCCGAAGAGCTCAAGAACCTCGATACGACCATGGGGTCGATCGAGGCCGTCCTCGACCTGGACAAGATCCGGGCCGACATCGCGGTCCTGGAGGAGGAGGCAGCCGCCCCCACCCTGTGGGACGACGTCGCGAACGCGCAGAAGGTGACCAGCCGGCTCTCCTTCCTCCAGGGCGAACTGCGTCGGGTCGAGGGCCTGCGCGGCCGCATCGACGACCTGGGCGTGCTGTTCGAGCTGGCCGAGGCCGAGGACGACGCGGACACCCGCGCCGAGGCAGAGGCCGAGCTCGTCGCCCTCCAGAAGGCGGTCGAGGAGCTGGAGGTCCGCACCCTCCTGTCCGGCGAGTACGACGCCCGCGAGGCGCTGATCAACATCCGTGCCGAGGCCGGTGGCGTGGACGCCGCCGACTTCGCCGAGCAGCTCATGCGCATGTACCTGCGCTGGGCCGAGCGGCACGGGTACCCCACCGAGGTGTACGACACCTCGTACGCCGAAGAGGCCGGCATCAAGTCCGCGACCTTCACCGTGAAGGCGCCGTACGCCTACGGCACCCTCTCGGTCGAGCAGGGCACCCACCGTCTGGTCCGCATCTCGCCGTTCGACAACCAGGGCCGCCGGCAGACCTCCTTCGCCGGCGTCGAGGTCCTCCCGGTCGTCGAGCAGGCCGACCACGTCGACATCGACGAGGGCGACCTGCGCGTGGACGTGTACCGCGCGTCCGGCCCCGGCGGCCAGGGCGTCAACACCACCGACTCGGCGGTGCGCATCACCCACCTGCCGACCGGCATCGTGGTCTCCTGCCAGAACGAGCGCTCGCAGATCCAGAACAAGGCGTCCGCGATGAACGTCCTCCAGGCCAAGCTGCTGGAGCGGCGCCGCCAGGAGGAGAAGGCGGCGATGGACGCGCTCAAGGACAGCGGCAGCTCCTGGGGCAACCAGATGCGCTCCTACGTGCTGCACCCGTACCAGATGGTCAAGGACGTCCGCACCGCGTACGAGGCCGGCAACCCGCAGGCCGTGCTGGACGGCGACATCGACGGCTTCATCGAGGCCGGGATCCGCTGGAGGAAGCAGCGGGAGACCTCGAACGAGGCGTGAGGGTCGCGGCCTCGATGAAGACCAAGCACGGCATCGAGGCCGGAATCCGCCGGCGCGAGCAGCGCGAGACCGGCGCCGAGTAGTCACCGGACGACACAGAAGGGCCCTGACCGCAGCGGTCAGGGCCCTTCTGCGTACGTCTCGTGGGTGGTCAGGCCAGGGCCTGCCGGGCGATCAGCGCCACCGCGAGCAGCCCGGCCAGCAGGGCCAGCAGCGTCGCGGGGGAGAGCGCGGCGAACGGCCCCTGCTGCTCCTGCATCCGGGCCCGGTTGGCCCGGCACACCGGGCAACGTCCGTCGCTGACGCGGCCGTTGCAGTTGGCGCACACCAGATGGTCGCAGGTCATGCGATCTCCTCCTCGCTGCTACAACCAACGCGCTGGACGGGGCTTTGGTTCCATGTACTGCCCTGTACGGGAGAGCGGCCGGGAACGGTCGCCACCTCCACTCTGCCAGGTTCCGGCGGTTCCGGCTCCCGGGCTGTGAGATGCCTCGCAATATTCGGGGCATAAGCGGACATTCTCCCCCATGGGTCGGCCGTTGTCGCGGGCGGTCCCTGCGGGCCGGTCGCCGACTCGCGTATGGTCCGAGTCCGGGAGCGGCCCTCTGCGCTCCTTTCGCCCGCTCCCGGACCCGGGCCTCCGGGGCGGACCGACCGAGGAATGGCGCCGCCTAGGATGGCCTCCGTGATGCAGCCGTGATCAGATTCGACAACGTCTCCAAGACCTATCCCAAGCAGAACCGTCCCGCCCTGGACAACGTCTCGCTGGAGATCGAGAAGGGTGAGTTCGTCTTCCTGGTCGGCTCGTCCGGCTCGGGGAAGTCCACCTTCCTGCGCCTGTGCCTGCGCGAGGAGCGCCCCAGCACGGGCGCGGTGCACGTGCTGGGCAAGGACCTCGGCAAGCTGTCCAACTGGAAGGTGCCGCACATGCGCCGCCAGCTGGGCACCGTCTTCCAGGACTTCCGCCTGCTGCCGAACAAGACGGTCGCGCAGAACGTCGCCTTCGCCCTGGAGGTGATCGGCAAGCCCAAGAGCGCCATCAACAAGGTGGTGCCCGAGGTGCTGGAGCTGGTCGGCCTCGGCGGCAAGGAGGACCGCATGCCGGGCGAGCTGTCCGGTGGTGAGCAGCAGCGCGTGGCGATCGCCCGCGCCTTCGTGAACCGTCCGATGCTGCTCATCGCGGACGAGCCCACCGGTAACCTCGACCCGCAGAACTCGGTCGGCATCATGAAGCTGCTCGACCGCATCAACCGCACCGGCACCACGGTGCTGATGGCCACCCACGACCAGGCCATCGTCGACCAGATGCGCAAGCGCGTCATCGAGCTCGACAAGGGGTTGCTCGTCCGCGACCAGGCCCGCGGCGTCTACGGGTACCAGCACTGACCGACCAGCGCTGACCCGTAGGGCCGTCGGCCCGCACCGCCAGACCCAGAGCAGTACCGACCCTGGAGTTGTTTCCCGCATGCGTGCCCAGTTCGTCCTGTCGGAGATCGGTGTGGGTCTCCGACGCAACCTGACCATGACCATCGCGGTCGTGGTCAGCGTCGCGCTCTCCCTCGCCCTCGCCGGTTCCTCGCTCCTGGTCCGCGACCAGGTGAACTCCATGAAGGGGTACTGGTACGACAAGGTCGAGGTGAGCATCTACTTCTGCACCAAGGCGGACGCCCGCAACTCGCCCCAGTGCGACAAGGGTGCGGCCACCGACCAGCAGGTCCAGGACATCAAGGACCAGCTGGACAAGATGACCTCGGTGGTCCAGTCGTCCACCTACGAGAGCTCCGCCGACGCGTACAAGCACTGGAAGGAGATGAACCCGGACAACCCGCTCATCTCCGTCCTGGGCCCGGACGCCATGCCGCAGTCCTGGCGGGTCAAGCTCAACGACCCGACCAAGTACGACGTGATCCAGAGCGCCTTCGCCGGCAAGCCCGGCGTCAAGTCGGTCGAGGACCAGCGGAAGATCCTGGAGAACCTGTTCGGCCTGCTCAACGGCCTCCAGACGGCGGCCTTCGTGATCATGGTGCTGATGCTCTTCGTCGCCCTGCTGCTGATCGTCAACACCGTCCGGGTGTCGGCGTACAGCCGACGGCGCGAAACCGGCATCATGCGCCTGGTCGGTGCCTCGAACTTCTACGTCCAGATGCCCTTCATCGCCGAGGCGGCCTTCTCGGCGCTGCTCGGCGCGATGATGGCCTCCGGGCTGCTGATCGGCGGGCACTTCTTCGTCCAGAACTGGCTGGCCGACCGGGTGCAGTTCATCCACTTCATCGGGCTCGGCTCGGTGCTCGCGGTGATACCGCTGCTGATCGTGGTGGGCATGGGCATGGCCGGCGTCGCGGCCTTCTTCACCCTGCGCAAGTACCTCAAGGTCTGATCCCCGCACGCCCCGACGGCCCCGGACGGCACTGCGCCGTCCGGGGCCGTCGGCGTTCCGCGGTCCACCGTTCCGGTACGTCCCGCGCGGACCGGTGTCTACACTCCGATGCCATGCTGCAAACTCCGCGCAGGGGCCGTCAGGTGGCCGTCCTCAGCCTGGTGTTCGGCGCCGTGCTGCTGGCCGGCGCGGCCACCGGTGCCTGGGGCGACCCGCCGCGCCGCCCCTCCGCCGACACCGCCCCGGCCGGCGGGCTCCCGGCGGACCCGGCCGGCGCCGCGCTGTCCGAGCAGCAGGCCGAGCACCTGCTGGCGGCCGGCGGCGACCGCTGGGGCGCGTACTACAGCGCCCAGGAGTACGCGGAGTTCAGCCAGGGCCTGGACGGCCGGTACCCGGGCGTCGGCCTCTCGGTCGGCCGCGGCCAGGACGGCGTCACCGAGGTCTCCCAGGTCGCGCCGGGCGGTCCGGCCGCCGCGGCCGGGATCACCCCCGGCGACCGGCTCGTACGGATCGGCCAGGACCAGGCCGACCACCTGCCGGTCACCGAGGTGGTCGCTCGGCTGCGCGGCCAGGGCGAGGAGCGCCGGGCCGGCTCCGAGGTCACGCTGACCGTCCGGCGCGGCGAGGGCGAGGAGCGCGAACTGCGGCTGCGGCGCGTGCTGCTGGACAGCCGGCAGGTCACCGCGGAGCAACTGGGCACGGGCGTGCTGCGGGTGACCGTGCGCGCCTTCACGAGCGGCGTGGCCGACCAGGTGCGCGCCGCACTGCGCACCCCGCACACCGGCGTGGTGCTCGACCTGCGCGGCAACTCCGGCGGGTTGGTCGACGAGGCGGCCGCCACCGCGGGGATCTTCCTGGACGGCGGAACGGTCGGCTCGTACCAGGAGCGCGGCGAGACCAGGGAGTTGACCGTCCCGCCCGGCGGCGACCAGCGCACCCCGCTGGTGCTGCTGGTGGACGGCGGCACGATGAGCGCCGCCGAACTGCTCGCCGGTGCCCTCCAGGACCGCAGCCGCGCCCTGGTGGTGGGCTCGCGGACCTTCGGCAAGGGCACCGTCCAGCAGCCCAGCCGGCTCGCCGACGGCGCCGTGCTGGAACTGACCGTCGGCCGCTACTACACCCCGGCCGGCCGCTCCCCGGAGGGCACCGGCCTCACCCCCGACGTCCCGGCCGGCTCGGGCGAGGCGGCCGACGAGCTCGCCCTGCGGGTCCTCGCGGGACTCGGCACCCGCGCGTAAAGCAGCTGCCCCATCCGGCGTCGAAGTGCGAGAATGGCCGCGCTATGGCAAAGGAAACCGGACAGAAGCTGATCGCGCAGAACAAGAAGGCGCGACACGAGTACACGATCCTCGACACCTACGAGTGCGGCCTCGTACTCACCGGCACCGAGGTCAAGTCGCTGCGTGAGGGGCGGGCCAACCTGGTCGACGGCTACGCCTACATCCAGAACCACGAGGCGTGGATCGACAACGTCTTCATCCCCGAGTACACCCAGGGGACGTGGACCAACCACGCGGCCCGGCGCAAGCGCAAGCTGCTGCTGCACAAGCTGGAGATCCGCAAGATCGAGACCAAGGTCCGCGACGCGGGTCACACCCTGGTCCCGCTCTCGCTGTACTTCAAGGACGGCCGGGTGAAGCTCGAACTGGCGCTCGCGGTCGGCAAGAAGCTCTACGACAAGCGCCAGACGCTGCGCGAGAAGCAGGACACCCGCGAGACGGCCCGCGCGGTGGCGGCGGCCCGCCGACGCCAGCGTTAATCCGCTGGACCCTCACCCGTCGCCTCGCGTACTATGGCGCAAGCAACACGGACGATCACCGTCCGAGCTGTTTCTCAACAAAACATGGGGATGATCGGTTTCGACAGGGGATGTTGAAACAGGGGAAGCGAGCCGAGGAACGCGGCAATGATCTCGTTAACCACGTGTCGCAAAAAAATAATCGCCAACTCTAAGCGCGATTCCCAGCAGTTCGCTCTCGCTGCCTAATAAGCACCGATAGCGCTTGGGTGTCAGACCGGGGAGTTCCCGACCCGGACCCTGGCATAATCTAGGGAACTCAACCGTCCGCCCGGGCTGCGGGGGCGGATGGGAAATCAAACAGCAGCTGGGCCTGTTGGCGGCTTGTCCGTGTGACCGCCAGGGCCGAGAAAAGCACAGCGGACTGCGCTCGGAGAAGCCCTGAATTAACTCCACTGGACCCGGGTTCGATTCCCGGCATCTCCACCACCCCATGTTCACACCGAAGGCCGTCCACCGCTCCGCGGAGGGCGGCCTTCGACTTTTGTCCGTTCCGGAGCAGCGCGGCCCCGGGGTCGCGGCGTAGGATCATCCGTCCGCTCGTTTTCCGGAGCCGGATTCCGCCGCAACCACCGAGGCCATGCAGAGCAACACGCCCACCACCCCCGCCACCGACCACGAGACCGTCCGCGCGCGCGAGATCGCCGGTGAGCAGCAGCACCTCGACACCGTCTACCACCGATTGGAGGAGAAGCTCGCCGAAGCCGAGTACATCCTGGAGGACGCCGCCAAGCGGGTCCAGGTCGGCACCCCCGGCGCGCTCGCCGAACGCGACGCCCAGGTCTACCGGGCCGGCGCCCACCTCCAGCGCCTGAACAGCGAGTTCGAGGACTTCCTGTTCGGCCGGATCGACCTCCAGCGGGCGGACGCCCCGGAGGAGCACGGCATCCCGTCGAACACCCCGCTCGACCCGGCCGACCCGGCCGTCGCCGAGACCCTCCACATCGGCCGACTGGGCGTGCTGGACGCCGAGTACGGCCCGCTGGTGATCGACTGGCGCGCGCCCGCCGCCGCCCCGTTCTACCGCGCCACCCCGGTCGAGCCGGGCCGGGTGATCCGCCGCCGGGTGATCCGGTCCAAGGGCCGCAAGGTGATCGGCGTCGAGGACGACCTGCTGCGTCCGGACCTCACCCCGACCCTGGACGGCGAGGAGCTGGCCGTGGTCGGCGACGGCGCGCTGATGGCCTCGCTGGGCCGCGCCCGCAGCCACTCGATGCGCGACATCGTCTCCTCCATCCAGAAGGAGCAGGACGAGGTGATCCGCGCCGCCGCCGCGGGCGCCACCCTGGTCACCGGCGGCCCCGGCACCGGCAAGACCGCCGTCGCCCTGCACCGCGCCGCCTACCTGCTCTACCAGGACCGCCGCCGCTACGCCGGGGGCATCCTGGTGGTCTCGCCGACCCCGCTGCTGGTCTCCTACACCGAGGGCGTGCTGCCTGCGCTGGGCGAGGAGGGCCAGGTCGCCATCCGGGCGGTCGGCTCGCTGGTGGACGGCATCGAGGCGGGCACCTACGACACCCCCCAGGCGGCTCGGGTCAAGGGCTCGGGCCGGATGGTGCAGCTGCTGCGCCGGGCCGCCCGCGCGGCCCTGGAGCTGGGCGCGCCGCAGGAGCTGAAGGTGGTCGCCCGCGGCGAGGTGCTGAAGCTGGACGCCGGCCGGCTGAAGGCCGTGCGCGGCAACGTGGTGGGCTCCGGCGGCACCCCGCTGAACCTGCTGCGCCCGCGGGCCCGCAGGCTGCTGCTGGACGCCCTGTGGCAGCAGGCCACCAGGGACCTGCCGAAGCCCGCCGACCACTACGCCCGCGAGCAGCGCCAGGAGGAGAAGGAGTCCTTCGACGAGTACGTCTCGGACGAGGCGTCGTTCCTGGACTTCCTGGACGCCTGGTGGCCGGCGCTGACCCCGCGCCGGGTGCTCGGCACGCTGCGGCAGCACCGGCACACCAACCGGATCGCCGGCCGCGCCGTCACCCCGGACGAGGCCAGGCTGCTGGCCGCCTCCTGGCGCCACCTGTCCGCGGAGGGCGAAGGCGCGCTGTCCGCGCACGACGTCGCGCTGATCGACGAGCTCCAGGTGCTGCTCGGCGAGCCGGCCCGCCCGAAGGTCCGCGAGGTGGACGCGGTGGACCTGCTGAGCGGCCTGGAGGAGGTCACCACCTTCGCCGACCGCAGCGCCCGCCAGCGTGACCGCCAGCCGGTCGAGCGCAGGGAGTACGCGCACGTCATCGTGGACGAGGCGCAGGACCTCACCCCGATGCAGTGGCGGATGATCGGCCGCCGGGCCCGGATGGCCACCTGGACGATCGTCGGCGACCCGGCGCAGTCCTCCTGGCCGTTCCCGCAGGAGGCCCAGGCGGCGCTGGACGAGGTGCTCTCCGGCAAGCCGCGCCGCCGCTTCACGCTGACCGTGAACTACCGCAACCCGGCTGAGATCGCCGAGGTCGCGGCCAAGGTGCTGGCGCTGGCCGCGCCGGGCACCCCGTCGCCGAGCGCGGTGCGCCACGTCGGCGTGGAGCCGCGCTTCGCGGCCGTCGCCGACCCCTCGCCGGAGGCCTTCGGTGCGGCCGTCCGGGTCGAGTTGGAGCGGCTGCTGGCCGAGGTGGACGGCACCGTGGCGATCGTGGTGCCGATGGACCGCCGGGACGAGGCGGCCGGCTGGGCCGAGGGCCTGGGCGGGCGCGTGGTGGCGCTGGGCAGCCTGGAGGCCAAGGGCCTGGAGTACGACGCGACCGTGGTGGCCGACCCGACCGGCATCGCCGGCGAGTCGGAGGCGGGTCTGCGGGTGCTGTACGTGGCGCTGACCCGCGCGACCCAGCGGCTGACCGTGCTCTCCGGCCCGGACGACCTGCCGGACGCGGCCGGCGTGCCGGCGATGCTGCACGGCTGACGGCCCCTACGGAAGAAGGCCCCTCACCGCTTGGTGAGGGGCCTTCAGACGTTGACGACACCGACCCGCCATGCTCGCCTCGCGGCAAGTGGTCCCTCGAAGGGACGAAGGTTGGGCCCGGGGGCTTGGATCGAGCCGGTGTCCCGTCCAATGTAACGCATCGGCCGGGAGAGGCAAGGAGTGAGCGGCGGGAGACCGGCGGCGGTCGGGCGGGATTGTCGGGTCCGCACACTCAATGAACGTTATTTCTGGCTGCCCCTTGGAAGGTGCGACGATCGAGGTCTAGCATGCGCAGGCGATGCCTTCAACAAAATGTTGAGCCTGCGGGACAGACGGAAGAAGGAAGCGTCGATGGCGACGGTGCCCAGTGTCTCCAACTCGATCACGGTACGGCTGGAGGTCCCGGCCCGGGGCAACGCCGTCAGTGCGATCACCACGGCCGTGGAGTCCTCCGGCGGATCGGTGACCGGTCTCGACGTCACCGCCTCCGGCCTGGAGGCGCTGCGGATCGACGTCACGGTGGCGGCCTCCTCGGTCGCGCACGGCGAGGAGATCGTCGAGAAGCTGCGCGCGATCGACGGCGTGTCGATCGGCAAGGTCTCGGACCGCACCTTCCTGATGCACCTCGGCGGCAAGATCGAGATGTCCTCCAAGCTGCCGATCCGCAACCGTGACGACCTCAGCATGATCTACACCCCGGGTGTCGCCCGGGTCTGCATGGCGATCGCGGAGAACCCGGAGGACGCCCGCCGCCTGACCATCAAGCGCAACAGCGTCGCCGTGGTCACCGACGGCTCGGCGGTGCTGGGCCTGGGCAACATCGGCCCGGAGGCCGCGCTGCCGGTCATGGAGGGCAAGGCGGCCCTGTTCAAGCGCTTCGCCGGGATCGACGCCTGGCCGATCTGCCTGGACACCCAGGACACCGACGAGATCGTCGCCATCGTCAAGGCGATCGCCCCGGGCTTCGCCGGGATCAACCTGGAGGACATCTCCGCGCCGCGCTGCTTCGAGATCGAGGCCCGGCTGCGCGAGGCCCTGGACATCCCGGTCTTCCACGACGACCAGCACGGCACCGCGATCGTGGTGCTGGCCGCCCTCACCAACGCGCTGAAGGTGGTCGGCAAGGAGATCAGCGACATCCGCGTGGTGATGTCGGGCGCCGGCGCCGCCGGCACCGCGATCCTCAAGCTGCTGATGGCGGCCGGCGTCGAGCACGCCACCGTGGCGGACGTGCACGGTGTGGTCCACCTGGGCCGCGGGGACCTCAACGAGAACCTGCGCTGGATCGCCGAGCACACCAACCGCTCGGGCCGCACCGGCAGCCTCAAGGAGGCCGTGGCGGACGCCGACGTCTTCATCGGCGTCTCGGCCCCGAACGTCCTGGACGGCGACGACCTGGCCACCATGGCGGAGGACGCGATCATCTTCGCGCTGGCCAACCCGGACCCGGAGGTCGACCCGGCCGTCGCCCGGCAGACCGCCGCCGTGGTCGCCACCGGCCGCAGCGACTTCCCGAACCAGATCAACAACGTGCTGGTCTTCCCGGGCGTCTTCCGCGGCCTGCTGGACGCCCAGAGCCGCACCGTCAACACCGAGATGATGATCGCCGCCGCCCGGGCGCTGGCCACCACCGTGGCCGACGACGAGCTGAACGCGAACTACATCATCCCGAGCGTGTTCCACAAGGACGTCGCCAAGACCGTCGCCTCGGCGGTGCGCGAGGCGGCCCTGGCGGGGGCCCAGGAGGACCCCGTGCCGGCCCGTCCGACCCCGGGCATCGTCGGCACCCTCGACACCGCCGCGTTCCCCACCGTCAAGCTCTGACGGCGGGACCGGGCGACGTGTCGTAGATCGCTCAAATGTGCGAATAGTGGTCATACCTGCCCAGCCCGCCCCGAACCCTTGCGACACAAGGGCGAGGGGCGTGTTTGGGCTTGTCAGTCCTAGGGCGTACCGTAGCCCTGCACGGGGCAGGCGTGTCCGACAAGTACGGAACGTCCCCCTGGTCTTCCGGCGTGTCGTCCCGACCGCCGCCCGCGCCCGGTCCGCCGGAGCCGACGGAGCGTCATACCTCCAACGGGCGGGCTGTGTTCGGGTGGCTCGGCCGGGGCCCGATTGGCTTTCTCGGGGCCGGTCGGGGCAGGATTCGTATTCAGGCGGGCGGGCGGGCCTTCGACGGCTCCGGCGCGCGGCATCGGGTACGGACCCGGCCTGCGACCACGCATTGCCTGCATGAGCACAGTGTGCGGACCTGCGGCCCATCCGGGTGCCCCCCGGTGGGAGTACCGATGGGCCCCCGCGCACCGCAAGCGAACAGACCACAGGAGTACACATGAACCGCAGTGAGCTGGTGGCCGCGCTGTCCGAGCGCGCCGAGGTGACCCGCAAGGACGCCGACGCCGTTCTGGCCGCCTTCGCCGAGATCGTCGGCGAGGTCGTCGCCAAGGGCGACGAGAAGGTCACCATCCCCGGTTTCCTGACCTTCGAGCGCACCCACCGCGCTGCCCGCACCGCCCGCAACCCGCAGACCGGCGAGCCGATCCAGATCGCCGCGGGCTACAGCGCCAAGGTGAGCGCCGGCTCCAAGCTGAAGGAAGCCGCCAAGGGCGCTGCCTGAGCCACCCCTTGAACGCCCGAGAGGCCGGGCTCCCCGCTGGGGAGCCCGGCCTCTCGCCGTCGTGACCGGACCGTCAGGCGTCGACCAGCTGCTCGCTGGGCAGCTCGACGTGGGCGCCCAGGTCGCGCAGCTTGTCCATGAAGTTCTCGTAGCCGCGGTTGATCAGGTCGATGCCGTGCACGGTCGAGGTGCCCTCGGCCGCCAGCGCCGCGATCAGGTACGAGAAGCCGCCGCGCAGGTCCGGGATGACCAGCTCGGAGCCGATCAGCTTGGACGGGCCGGAGACGACCGCGGAGTGCAGGAAGTTGCGGGCGCCGAAGCGGCACGGGGTGGCGCCCAGGCACTCGCGGTAGAGCTGGATGTGCGCGCCCATCTGGTTCAGCGCGCCGGTGAAGCCGAGCCGCGACTCGTACACCGTCTCGTGGATGATGGACAGGCCGGTGGCCTGGGTCAGCGCGACCACCAGCGGCTGCTGCCAGTCGGTCTGGAAGCCCGGGTGCACGTCGGTCTCCAGGGCGATCGCCTTGAGCTCGCCGCCCGGGTGCCAGAAGCGGATGCCCTCGTCGTCCACCTCGAAGGCGCCGCCGACCTTCCGGAAGGTGTTCAGGAAGGTCATCATCTCCAGCTGGCGGGCGCCGCGGACGTAGATGTCACCCTTGGTGGCGAGCGCCGCGCAGGCCCAGGAGGCGGCCTCCAGGCGGTCCGGCAGCGCGCGGTGGTTGTAGCCGTTCAGCTCGTCCACGCCGGTGATCAGGATGGTCCGGTCGGTGCCCAGCGTGATGATCGCGCCCATCTTCTGCAGGACGCAGATCAGGTCGACGATCTCCGGCTCGATGGCCGCGTTGCGCAGCTCGGTGACGCCCTCGGCGAGCACCGCGGTGAGCAGCACCTGCTCGGTCGCGCCGACCGAGGGGTAGGGCAGCTCGATCCTGGTGCCGCGCAGGCGCTGCGGCGCGACCAGGTAGGTGCCCTGCGGGTGCTTCTCGATGGTGGCGCCGAACTGGCGCAGCACCTCGAAGTGGAAGTCGACCGGGCGGCCGCCGATGTCGCAGCCGCCCAGGCCGGGGATGAAGGCGTGGCCGAGGCGGTGCAGCAGCGGGCCGCAGAACAGGATCGGGATCCGCGAGGAGCCGGCGTGCGCGTCGATGTCGGCGACGTTGGCGCTCTCGACGTGCGAGGGGTCGAGGATCAGCTCGCCGTCCTCGTCGCCGGCGCGCACGGTCACGCCGTGCAGTTGCAGCAGGCCGCGGACCACCTTGACGTCGCGGATGTCCGGGACGTTGCGCAGTCTGCTGGGGCCCTGGCCGAGGAGGGCGGCGACCATGGCCTTGGGTACCAGGTTCTTCGCACCGCGGACGCGGATCTCGCCTTCGAGCGGGTTTCCGCCATGGACCAGCAGGACGTCGTCGGTCATCGTTCTCGCAATCCGGGGTGCCAGAGGAGTCGGGGGGAGTGGGCTCCGGGAGGGAGCCGGTGGTGGGCCGGTCGTACGGGCGCGTTCGGGCCCCCGGCGAAACCGAGTCGGCACCGTATAAGGGCGTCCACCAGACGTAGATGGTAGTAGGCGTGCGGTCGGTTCCCGTGAGCCTCTCCCGTGATGGTGCTCTCTCCGGGTCCGTACCCGCCCCTCCGGTGCGGCCGTACGGGTGTTCGTCCGGCGTGGCGGGTTTCCGGGTGTTGCGGTGTCCGAGCGGTGCAGTTCTGCGGGATCATGTGGGCATGACGGCGGCCCAATCCAACGGAGGCCGGTCCCACACCGGCCGTCTGCTCGTCGCGACGCCCCTGCTCACCGACCCGAACTTCGCGCGGGCGGTGGTGCTGCTCCTCGACCACGACGCCGAGGGGGCGCTCGGCGTGGTCCTCAACCGGCCGACGCCGGTCGAGGTGGGCAGCGTGCTGGACGGCTGGAACAGACTCGTCGGGCAGCCGGCCGTGGTGTTCCAGGGCGGCCCGGTGGCGCTGGACTCGGCGCTCGGCCTCGCGGTGGCGCCGGGAGAGCCCGGCACCGGCGAACCGCTCGGCTGGCGCAGGGTGCACGGCGCGATCGGCCTGGTCGACCTGGAGGCGCCGCCCGAGGTGCTGGCCGGTGAGCTGGGCAGCCTGCGGATCTTCGCCGGGTACGCCGGCTGGTCGCCCGGGCAGCTGGAGACCGAGCTGGAGAGCGGCGCCTGGTACCTGGTGGACTGCGAGCCCGGGGACGTCTCCAGCCCCGAGCCGGAGCGGCTGTGGCGCTCGGTGCTGCGCCGCCAGCGCGGTCCGCTCGCCCTGCTGGCGACCTACCCGGACGACCCGACGATGAACTGAGCCACCGGCCCGGCGGCGCGACACTGGCCGGGTTTCCGGAGGCGCCCATAGACTTGGCACCCATGAGCACTCTTGAGCCCGAGCGCGGCCTCGGCACCGGCACCCTGGTCGAGCCCGTCCCGCAGGTGTCCCACGGGGACGGCGACCACGAGCGCTTCGCGCACTACGTCCAGAAGGACAAGATCATGGAGAGCGCGCTCTCCGGGTCTCCCGTGGTGGCGCTCTGCGGCAAGGTGTGGGTGCCCGGGCGCGACCCGAAGAAGTACCCGGTCTGCCCGATGTGCAAGGAGATCTACGACGGCATCGGCAAGCCGCAGGGCGGCGACGGCGACAACAAGTAGTCCGCGGCGCCCCGCACGACGACGTTCCGCGCGGCGCCCCGCACAACGCCGTTTTGCATAGCACCCGGTTTCCCCGGTGGTCTATGCCAATCGTCCGGGGCGTGGGCAGGATGTCGGAATGGACCTCATTCCCGCACCTTCGAGTGCCGTGCGCCGCCCGGACGAGGACTACCCGCTCGATGCCGCCACCACGCTGACCGCACCCCCCGCGCTGGCCGACGCCGAGCACTGGCTGCGGGCCACGCTGACCGCCGCCACCGGGCTGCCGCTCGGCCCGGGCCGGCCGGGTGCGGGCATCGAGCTGGTCCAGGACGGGGCGCTCGCCGCCGAGGCGTACCGGATCACGGTGCGCCCCGGCCACGCCCTGCTCGCCGCGGGCGGCCCGGCCGGCGCGCTGTGGGGCGCGCAGACCCTGCGGCAGCTGCTCGGGCCGGACGCCCACCGCCGTTCGCCGCTGCGCCGCGAGGGCTGGGTGCTGCCCGGCGCCGACATCGCGGACGCCCCCCGGTTCGGCTGGCGCGGCGTGCTGCTCGACGTCGCCCGGCACTTCCTGCCCAAGTCGGACGTGCTGCGCTTCGTCGACCTGCTGGCCGCGCACAAGCTCAACGTGCTGCACCTGCACCTGACCGACGACCAGGGCTGGCGGGTGGAGATCAAGCGCTACCCGAGGCTGACCGGGCGCGGCGCCTGGCGGGATCGCTCGATGGTGGGATACCGGGCCGGGCAGCGCCGCGACGACCGCCCGCACGGCGGCTACTACACCCAGGACGACCTGCGCGAGATCGTCGCCTACGCGGCCGCCCGCGGGGTCACCGTCGTCCCGGAGATCGACCTGCCCGGCCACACCCAGGCAGCCGTCGCCGCCTACCCCGAGCTGGGCAACACCGACGTGGTGGACACCGCCGCGCTCGGGGTCTGGACCGACTGGGGGGTGAGCCACAACGTGCTCAACGCCTCCGAGGAGACCCTGCGCTTCTTCGAGGCGGTGCTGGAGGAGGTCCTGGAACTCTTCCCCTCGGAGTTCATCCACCTCGGCGGCGACGAGTGCCCCAAGGAGCAGTGGAAGGACAGTGCCGCCGCGCAGGCGCGGATACGCGAGCTGGGCCTGGCCAACGAGGACGAACTGCAGAGCCACCTCATCCGGCACTTCGACCGCTGGCTGGCCGAGCGCGGCCGCCGGCTGATCGGCTGGGACGAGATCCTGGAGGGCGGCCTCGCCCCGGGCGCCGCGGTCTCCTCCTGGCGCGGCTTCGGCGGCGGGATCGCCGCCGCGAAGGCCGGCCACGACGTGGTGATGTGCCCCGAGCAGCACGTCTACTTCGACCACCGGCAGGCGGACGGGCCGGACGAGCCGATCCCGGTCGGCTTCGTGCGCACGCTGGAGGACGTCTACCGGTTCGAGCCGGTCCCGAAGCAGCTGGACGAGGCCGCCGCCCGGCACGTGATCGGCACCCAGGCCAACCTGTGGAGCGAGTTCATGGACAGCGCCCGGGACATCGACTACCGGGCCTTCCCCCGGTTGGTCGCCTTCGCCGAGGTCGCCTGGTCCGAGCTGCCCGCCGAGCCGGCCGAGCGGGACTTCGCCGGTTTCGAGCAGCGGCTGGCGACGCACCTGAAGGCGTTGGACGCGCTCGGCGTCGAGTACCGCCCGGCCGGCGGGCCGCACCCCTGGCAGCGTTGGCCCGGGGTGGCCGGCCGGCCGATCGAGGGACCCCCGCCGGTCCGTTAGTCCTACTCATCGGGAACTTCTGAGCGGTCATCCGACGTCAAGAACAGATGAACATCTGCCCTGGCCCGAGGCGGGTCGGGGCAGATACCGCCCGGTATCAGTCCCAATCGGGCAGTCCCGTTCACCGGTCCCGAAATGATCATCGAGCATTGTGTGCCAGAGTTGCCCAACCCGGCCCGATCGCCCGTACCCTACGGGCCAGGCCGGGCTGCTGACGCAGGACAGCGCGGCCGAAGGCCGGCGGGCGGCAGGCGATCGATGAGCAAGTGGAGCACGGTGGGACCCAGGTGAACCGGACGATCATGCTGCCGGCCTCCCTCGACGAGGCCGTCGACGCGCTGGCCGCCGCCCCGGCCGCGGTACCGGTGGCCGGAGCCACCGACCTGATGGAGGCCGTCAACGCCGGACGACTGCGCCCCGCCGCCCTGGTCGGCCTCGGCCGGATCACCGAACTGCGCGGCTGGCGCTACGAGGACGGCGGCACCGCCGTGCTCGGCGCCGGACTCACCCACGCCCGGATGGACCGCCCCGACTTCGCCGCGCTCATCCCCGCGCTCGCGGACGCCGCCCGCACCGCCGGCCCGCCGCAGGTCCGCAACGTCGGCACCCTCGGCGGGAACATCGTCAGCGCCGCCCCGGCCGGCGACACCCTCCCGGTGCTCACCGCGCTGGAGGCCAGCGTCACCCTGGCGCGGGCCGGCGGCACCCGCGAGGTGCCGGTCAGTCACCTGCTCACCGGACTCGACCCGGTGCGCCCCGGAGAACTGCTCACCTGGGTGCGCGTCCCGCTGCTGCACGCCCCGCAGGTCTTCCTCAAGGCCACCGGCCGCAGCGGCCCCGCCCGCGCCACCGCCTCCGTCGCGCTCGTCCTCGACCCGGCCCGGCGCGCGGTGCGCTGCGCCGTCGGTGCCGTCGCACCGGTGCCGCTGCGCCCGCTGGAGGCCGAGGCCTGGGTGGCCGGCTGCATCGACTGGGACGGCAGCCGGGAGATCGACCCGGCCGCGACAGCCGCCTTCGGCGAGTACGTGGCCGCCGCCTGCGTCCCCGACAACTACGGCGCCGAGGGCGCCTGGGAGGCCGTGACCGAGGGGCCGACCGCGGCCGCCGTTCGGCTGCGGCGTACCGTATCGGTGCTGGCCCGACGGGCACTGGGAAGGGCGCTGAAGTGACCACAGACCCCATCGAGACCCTGGACGCCGACCCGCTCGGCCCCTCCCCGCAGGTCAGCCGCGAGCTGCGCCCGTGCGCCTCGTACACGCTGCGGGTCAACGGTTTCGAACGGCCCGTCACCGACGCGTGGATCGGCGAGAGCCTGCTCTACGTGCTGCGCGAGCGGCTCGGCCTGGCCGGCGCCAAGGACGGCTGCGAGCAGGGCGAGTGCGGGGCCTGCTCGGTGCAGGTGGACGGCCAGCTGGTGGCCGGCTGCCTGGTGCCCGCCGCACTGGCCGCCGACAGCGAGATCAACACCGTCGAGGGCCTGTCGGCCGCCGGCGGCGCGAGCGACGTCCAGCAGGCGCTGGCCGCCTCCGGCGCCGTCCAGTGCGGCTACTGCACCCCCGGCATGGCGATGGCGGTGCACGACCTGCTCCAGCGCAACCACCGGCCCACCGAGGTGGAGGCCCGCCAGGCGCTCTGCGGCAACCTCTGCCGCTGCACCGGCTACCGGGGCGTGCTGGCCGCCGTCCAGACCGTCGCGGACGCCCGCGCGCTGGAGGCCGAGCAGACGGAGGAGGCCGCCGCGCAGGCCGTCGAGCCCGCTCCCGAGGCGCCGGCCGAGCCGGCCGCCGGCCCGGTCGCCGAGCTGCCGGTGGACCCGCCCGTCGAACCCGGGCAGGCCGTCGAGCCGCCGGTCTACACCGACGCCGAGGCCTGGATCGAGCACGTCCCGCAGCAGCCCGTCGAGCCCCACCCGGCCGCCCACCCAGCGGCGCAGCACCCCGTCGAGCCGCACCCCGCCGCGCCGCACGCCGTCCAGCAGGACCCGGCCGGACTGCCGTACGGCGACCCCCAGGGCGGCTACGACACCGGCGTGTACGACACCACCGTGCTGGCCCCGATCCGGGACGTCATCCCCGCCCAGGCCGCCGACGACCAGGTGTACTACCCGCCGCAGGGTTACCCCGAGCAGCCGTACCAGGCCACCCCCGCCCACGGCACCTACGTGCCCTACCCGGACGGCCACCAGCAGCAGAACGGCTACGACACCGGGTACGACGCCCCGGTCTACGAGCCCACCCCCGCGCACGGCACCCCGCTGCCCGGCGCCGCCTACGACGGCACGCCGCCGCACGGCACCCCGTACGCCGCCCCGCACCCGCACGGTGCCCCGGCCGAGGGCGGCGCCCCGGCCGGTGTCCCGTACGGCGCCACCCCCGCCCACGGCATCCGGCTCCCCGAGGACGACCACGCATCATGACGTCGCCTACCGACATCGGCGCAGCAATCCAGCAGGACGGCGGCGAGGGCGGCGCACCGGAGCCGACCGGCCTGGGCAGCTCCCCGCTGCGCAGCGACGCGCTGCCCAAGGCGCTCGGCATCTACCCGTACGCGGCCGACCTGTGGGCCGAGGGGCTGCTGTGGGGCGCGGTGCTGCGCTCACCGCACCCGCACGCCCGGATCCGCGGGATCGACACCTCGGCCGCGCTGGCGCTGCCCGGGGTGCACGCCGTGGTCACCTCCGCCGACCTGCCGCCCGGCCCGGACGGCACCCCCGACGGCGCCCCGGCCGGGCCGATCGTCGCCGACCGGCCGGTGCTGGCCGCCGGCGTGGTGCGCCACCACGGCGAGCCGATCGCCGCGGTGGCCGCCGACCACCCGGACACCGCCCGGCTGGCGGTCGGGCTGATCGCGGTCGACTACGAGCCGCTGGAGGCCGTCACCGACCCCGAGCAGTCCTTCACCGCGCCGCCGCTGCACCCGGACGGCAACCTGTTCCGCCACCTGCCGCTGCGCTGCGGGGACCCGGACGCGGTGGGCGAGATCGTCGTCGAGGGCCTCTACCAGGTCGGCCGGCAGGACCCGGCCCCGCTCGGCGCCGAGGCCGGGCTGGCCGTACCGCGCCCGGACGGCGGCGTCGAGCTGCACCTGTCCTCCACCGACCCGCACGGCGACCGCGACCGCACCGCCGCCTGCCTCGGCCTGGAGCCGGACCGGGTCCGGCTGGTGGTCACCGGCGTGCCCGGAGCCACCACCGACCGCGAGGACCTCTCCTTCCAGGTCACCCTGGCCCTGCTGGCGCTGCGCACCGGCCGCCCGGTGAAGATGACGCTCACCCGCGAGGAGTCCTTCCACACCCACACCTCGCGCCACCCCGCGCTCCTGCGGTACCGCCACCACGCCGACGCCGAGGGCACCTTGGTGAAGGTCGAGGCGCAGATCCTGCTGGACGGCGGCGCCTACGCGGACGTCTCCGCCGAGGCGCTGGCCGCCGCGACGGCCTTCTCGGCTGGCCCGTACGTCTGCCCGAACGTCTTCGTGGACGCCTGGGCGGTGCGCACCAACAATCCGCCGGCCGGCCGGATGCGCGGCGAGGGCGCCCTGCAGGCCTGCTTCGCGTACGAGTCGCAGCTGGACCAGCTGGCCGCCCGGATCGGTGTGGACCCGGTGGAGATCCGCCGTCGCAACGCGATGTCCACCGGCGACCCGCTGCCCACCGGACAGGCCGTCACCTGCCCGGCGCCGGTGCGGGCCCTGCTCGACGCGGTCGCCGCCGAGCCGCTGCCGGCCCTGCCGGTGGACGACCCGGACGCCGAGTGGCTGCTGCCCGGCGGGCCCGGCGGCGCGGGCGACCCGGCGGCGGTGCGGCGCGGCATCGGCTACGCCGTCGGCATGGTGCACATGCTGGGCGCCGAGGGCGAGGACGAGGTCTCCACGGCGACCGTGCGGGTCAGCGGCGACCACGCCACGGTGATCTGCGCGGCGGTCGACGCCGGACAGGGCTTCGCCACGCTGGCCCGGCAGATCGTGCAGACCGTGCTGGGCGTCAGCGAGGTCTACATCGCGCCGGCCGACAGCGACCAGTCGATCGCCGGCCCGTCCGCCCGCGGCCGGCACACCTGGGTCTCCGGCGGTGCCGTCGAGCGGGCCGCGCTGATGGTCCGCCACCAGCTGCTCCAGCCGATCGCGGCGAACTTCGGGATGTCGGCGGAGCTGCTCCAGATCGCCGACGGCAAGATCACCTCGTACGACGGGGTGCTCGGCATGCCGGTCGCCGAGGCGCTGGAGGGCAAGGAGCTGTGGGCCACCGCGCAGTGCCGCCCGCACCCCACCGAGCCGCTGGACGAGGCCGGGCAGGGCGACGCCTTCGTCTCCATCTCGTTCTGCGCCATGCGCGCGGTGGTGGACGTGGACATCGAGCTGGGCACCGTGCGGGTGGTCGAGATGACGGTCGCCCAGGACGTCGGCCGGGCGCTGAACCCGCGCCAGATCGAGGACCGGATCGAGGCGGGGGTGGCCCAGGGCGTGGGCCTGGCGCTGCTGGAGGACCTGCGGACGGAGGGCGGGGTGCTCCAGAACCCCTCGTTCACCGGCTACCGGCTGCCCACCGCGCTGGACACCCCGGAGGTGCGGATCGCCACGCTGCTGGAGGAACGCGACGTGGTGGCCCCGTTCGGCGCCAAGGCGGTCGGCGCCGTCCCCGCGGTGGTCGCCCCGGCGGCCGTCGCCGCGGCCGTGCGCGCCGCCACCGGCCTGCCGGTCGGCCGGCTGCCGATCCGGGCGGAGGACGCCGTCACGGCCTGACCGGATTCCCCGGACGGCAACGGAAATAGCGAAAAGGAATTGCCGGGCGACTTTCGGAGTCGACCGGCAATTCCTTTTCCGGTGAGGCCATGGCGGGAATCGAACCCGCGTGCACCGCTTTGCAGACGGTTCCCTAAGCCACTCGGGCACACGGCCAGTGAATTCATAGTGGCCGATCCGGGGGAGAGGGGTCAACGCCCCTTTGTAAATTCTGTATGGCAGTGTGTGCTACCGTCGGGGACAGGTGGCGGCATTTCCGTCACCCCGGACGAGCGCGTCGTACCCGGTGACGACAAGACGGCGCAGTTCAGCGGCAATCCGGCCGCTGTGGACTGCGGAGGTGTCGCTGTCGTGGCCTGGCTCGTTCTGATCGTCTCGGGTTTCCTGGAGACCGTGTGGGCGGTCGCCCTGGAATCGTCCAAGGGCTTCACCCGCCTCGTCCCCAGCCTTGTCTTCGGCGTCGCGCTGCTGCTCAGCATGGGCGGTCTGGCGTACGCGATGCGCACCATTCCGATCGGCACCGGCTACGCCGCCTGGGTCGGCATCGGCGCGGTCGGCACCGCGGTCTACGGCATGGCCGTCCTGGGGGATCCGGCGACGATGGCCCGGATCGTCTGCCTGCTGCTGATCGTCTCCGGCGTGGTGGGTCTCAAGGTGCTGCACTGACCTGCGCCGCGCCGCCGTCCCAGGACGCGGGACCGAGCCGATCACCGACCGGGGTCAGGGGCCATCGAGGCAGACGGCTCTTACGATGTTACGTATGACCACTGCCTCCCCCACCTCGGTCGACCCCGTGCCGATACCCCTCGACGACGACCCCGGTGGCGGGGTGCTCGGCGGCCGCTACCGCGCGCTGACCCTGGGGATCGTCTCGGTGGTCCTGGTGATCGCCTTCGAGGCGACCGCCGTCAACACCGCGATGCCGACGGCGGCCCGCCAGCTGCACGGCGTCTCGCTGTACGCCTTCGCCTTCTCCGGGTACTTCACCAGCACGCTGTTCGCCCTGGTCGTCTCCGGTCAGTGGTGCGACCGGCGCGGCCCGCTGCAACCGCTGTTCACCGGCATCGCGGTGTTCGGCGTCGGCCTGGTGGTGGCCGGGACGGCGCCCGGGATGTGGGTGTTCGTGGCCGGGCGGTCGATCCAGGGCCTGGGCGGCGGGCTGGTGATCGTCGCGCTGTACGTGGTGGTCGGCCGGGCCTATCCGGAGCGGCTGCGGCCGTCCGTGTTCGCGGCCTTCTCCTCGGCCTGGGTGCTGCCCTCGATCGTCGGCCCGCTGGTCGCCGGGGCCGTCACCCAGCACCTGGGCTGGCGCTGGGTGTTCCTGGCCGTGCCGGTGCTGATCCTCCTGCCGCTGGCCGTGATGGGCCCGGCGCTGGCCCGCTCCGAGCGTGAGCACCCGGTGGCCAAGGGCGGCGGTTTCGACCGCCGCCGCACCCGGCTGGCCGCGATGGCGGCGGTCGGCGCCGGCCTGGTGCAGTACGCCGGCCAGCGCCTCGACCTGATCGGGCTGATCCCCGGGGCGGCCGGGGCGGCGCTGCTGGTGCCGGCCGTCCTCGGGCTGCTGCCCGCCGGGACGCTGCGCGCGGTGCGCGGGCTGCCGGCGGTGATCCTGCTGCGCGGGGTGTCGGCGGGGGCGTTCTTCTCCGCCGAGGTGTTCATCCCGCTGATGATGACCAGCCGGCGCGGCCTCTCGCCGACGCTGGCCGGGCTGACCCTGACCAGCGGCGGCCTCACCTGGGCGCTGGGCTCGTGGCTCCAGGGCCGGCCCGCCGCCGAGCGCTTCCGGGTGCCGATGATCCGGGGCGGCTTCGTGCTGACCGTGGTGGCGATCGGGGGCGCCGCGCTGGTGCTCGTCCCGGCGGTGCCGGCCTGGGTGGCCGCGGTCGCCTGGGGCGTCGGCGGCCTCGGGATGGGACTGACCATCGCGTCCGTCAGCGTGCTGATGATGAAGCTCTCCAGGCCGGAGGACGCCGGCGCCAACTCGGCCGCGCTCCAGATGAGCGACGCGCTGGGCAACGTGCTGCTCACCGGCCTGGCCGGGGTGCTGTTCGCGGCGCTGGGCGGCGGCTCGGTGGCCGCCCTCCACGACACGGCGGAAGGCGCCGGGTCGCCCGGCGCCTTCGCGGTGGTGTTCCTGACCAGCATCGGGGTGTCGCTGCTGGGGGCGCTGCTCTCCGGCCGGGTCCGCACCCGGACCTGACGGTCAGCCGGTGGCGGCGGCGACGGCGGGGGCCCCGGCCCCCGCCGGGGCGCCGAGGAAGGCCTCCCAGCCGCCGGCCGGGGACTGGCCCGGGGCGAGGGTCCGGAGCTTGCGCAGCACCGCCGGGTCCTGGGCGTCCAGCCAGTCGACCAGCTGCCGGAAGGAGACCAGCCGGACCTCCGGCTTGTCCGCGATGGCCTTGAGGACCTCCTCGACGGCGTTCATGTAGATGCCGCCGTTCCACTCCTCGAAGTGGTTGCCGATGACGTACGGCGCCCGGTTGCCGTTGTAGGTGCGGTCGAAGCCCATCAGGTAGGCGTCGCGGGCCTGGGCCTGGAAGCCGGGGTGGAGCGCCGGGTCGGCCTTGGTGTTGGGGCCGCACTGGTTGTACATGATGTTGTAGTCCATCGAGAGCACCTGGAAGGTGTGCCCGGGGAACGGGATGGACTGCAGCGGGAGGTCCCAGAGCGCGCCGCCCTGGATCTTCTGCGGCCACACCTGGGTGCCGTTGCCGCTGCTGTCGTAGCGCCAGCCGCGCTTGACCGCGGTGGGCAGCAGGTTGCGCTGGCCCTCCAGGCACGGGGTGCGGCTGCCGATCAGCTCCTTGCGGTAGTCGAAGGGCAGCGCCGGCAGGTCGGTGAAGCCGGTGTTGGTGCGCCAGTTCGTCACGAAGCCCATCGCCTGCTCGATCTCGCTGTCCCACTCCTCCGGGGACCACTTGCCGACGCCGGTGGAGCCGCAGAAGTGGCCGTTGAAGTGGGTCCCGATCTCGTGGCCCTCCAGCCAGGCCGCGTGCACGTTCTCCAGGGTGTCGCGGATGTGCCGGTCGCTCAGGTAGCCGATGTCGGAGGCACCGACCCGGTGCTGCGGCGGGCGGTAGAGGTCCTTCTTGGACTCGGGCAGCAGGTAGAGGCCGCTGAGGAAGAAGGTCATCTTCGCGTCGTGTTCCCGGGCCAGCCGGCGGAAGCGGGCGAACAGGCCGTTGTCGAGCTCGCCGGCGCCGTCCCAGGAGAAGACCACGAACTGCGGCGGGCGCCGGCCGGGCCGCAGCTGCTCGGGGACGGGCTGGTGCGGCTGGGCGCCGGTGTCCGAGGTGGAGCCGTCGCCGATCAGGACGGCCTTCGGCGGGGGGATCGGGGCCGGGGCCGGGGTGGCGGTGCTGCCCTGCTCCTGGGCCGTGCCGGTGGCCGGGACGGCGGTGCCGCTCACCCGCTCCCCGCCGGCGGCGTGGTTGCTGCCGCAGCCGGCCGCCAGGGTGGCGGCGGTGACGGCGCCGGCCGTCAGCAGGGTGCGGCGGGAGAGGGCTTCCATGGTCACTCCGTTCGTGGGGCGGTGGGCAGCATGGGGGAGTGCGGAGTCCAGCCGGACACGTGGGTGATAGAACCCGTAACCGGGTCAGCATGGCATGAGGGTGAGACCGGTCGAAGAGGCACGGCGCGCGGTCGTGTGCGATCGCTCGAACGACGCAACCGATCGGACCTGTTGAACCGTCGATAGCTCTGTCGGGCGTGTTCCCGCGGCGATCGCATGCGGGAGGCGGCCGTTGCGCTCCGCGACCGGACGCCCACGCAGTGCAGAGAAGAGGCCGTCGGACCTGCCGATCGGCGGGTGCCGATACGACCGTCGTACGGACGTGCTTTACAGTCCGTTCCGGTTGAATTGTTCCCAGGAAACTCCCAGGAAGCGGGGTTCCGTCGGCAGAGGGGAGCGCCCGTGGGCGTCCAGCAGAGCAGGGGGCCCTGGCCGGGCACCCTGGCGGCCGGAGCCGCTCTGGTGCTCGGTGCCTGGCTGCTGCACGACGGAGGTTCGTCGGTGCCGCCGCCTGCACCGGGGGCCGGCCAGGCCCAGGCCGGGATCGCGCCGGTCTCGGTCGTCCCGCCGCTGGGCCCGTCCGTGCCGACCCGGATCCGCATCCCGGCGGTGCGGCTGGACGCTCCGGTCACCGCGCTCGGACTCGACGCAGACGGCCACCTCCAGACCCCTCCCGAGGCGGACCGGAACCTCGCCGGCTGGTACCGCGGCGGGGCGGGCCCCGGACAGCGCGGCACCGCGATCCTGGTGGGACACGTCGACAACAAGGCCGGCCCCGCGGTCTTCTATCATCTGGGCGCGCTCCGTCGGGGGGACCGGATCGAGATCGCCCGGGTGGACGGCGCCACCGCCGTCTACCAGCTCTACGCCATCGAAGTGCACGACCGAAAGGACTTCCCGGACGACCGGGTCTACCGTCAGGCCACTGACGCGCAGCTGCGGGTGATCACCTGTGGCGGCTCGTACAGCGAGGAACACGGCTACGACGGCAACGTCGTCGCCTACGGGTTCCTGGCCGACACCACCCCGCCGGGCAAAGCCGCATGAGCACGCAGACCCTTGCCTCCCGCTGGAACCCGATCGACTGGCCGCTCACCGAGGGCCTGATTCCGCACGCCGTGCTGGCCGTCGGCTGGGCGGCGCTGTTCGCGCTCGCCGTCGGCCGCGGCCGGAGCTGGTGGCGGGTCCGCCTGCCCGCCGCACTGCTCACCGCCGCGGCGCTCAGCCTGCTGCTGGACGTCGTGGTCGACGGCTGGTGGCACCCCTTCCCGGAGGGCACGCCCCGGTACGTCACCTGGTGGATAGCCGTCGCCCTGCTCGGGCTCTGCCTGGCCGGCTACCGGATGCGCCGGCTCGACTGGCGGCGGCGGGGGTTCGCGCTGGGCCTGAGCGGCCTGGTGGTGCTGATGGCCTCCTCCGAGGTCAACATCGGCTTCGGCCAGTTCCCGAGCGGGCGCGTGATGCTGGCGCCGTGGCTGACCAAGACCGACGGGATGGTCGCCGCCAAGGCGGGCCAGGTCATGGCCGCCCCGCCGGGCAAGCCGCTGGAGGACGTCTGGCAGCCCCCGGCGGACCTGCCCGAGAAGGGCACCGTCTCGGTGATGCCGATCCCCGGCACCAAGTCGGGCTTCAAGGCCCGCGACGCCTACGTCTACCTCCCGCCCGCCTACCAGGCCACCCCGCGGCCGCTGCTGCCGGTGGTCGTGATGATCACCGGTCAGCCCGGCGTCCCGGGGGACTGGGTGCTCTCCGCCCAGATCAACGAGGCGCTGGACGCCTTCGCGGCGGACCACGGCGGCCTCGCGCCGATCGTGGTGATGCCCGATCAGCTCGGCTCCACCTGGGCCAACACGCTCTGCCTGGACTCGAAGATCGCCAAGACCCAGACCTATCTGGCGGTGGACGTCCCCGACTGGGTCCACCAGAACCTCCAGGCCGCGACCGGCCGGAAGTCCTGGGCGATCGGGGGCGCCTCGATGGGCGGCACCTGCGCGCTCCAGCTCGGCGTCAACGCGCCCGAGGTGTACGGCACCGTCCTCGACATGTCCGGGCAGGAGGAACCGACCCTGGGCAGCCGGGAGCAGACGGTCAAGGCCGCGTTCGGTGGTGACGAGAAGAAGTTCGACGCGGTCGATCCGCTCCAGGTGATGGCCCGCAAGAAGTTCCCGGACACCAACGTCGCGTTGGTCGTCGGCGAGACCGACGAGGAGTTCAGACCGCAGATGGAGAAGGTCTACCAGGCCGCACAGGCGGCCGGAATGAAGTCCAAGTTCGAACTGATGCCGGGCGGCCACGGCTGGGTCGTCTTCCGCCCCGGCATCGCCCAGCAGCTCCCGTGGCTCGCCCAGCAGATCGGGCTGACCCGGTGAACGCCCTGGTCGCCGTCGGCGAGCAGCACGGGTCCGGGCCGGACGCGGAGCGCCCGACCGAGCGCGGCACCGACCGGGCCCCGGTCACCCGGACGCCGGAGCCGCGCCCGCAGCGGGTCCGGCGGGCGGCCCGGGTGCTCGGCTCCCGGCTGCGCTCGGCGCCGCTGACGCTGACCCTGCTGGCCGGGCTCTGGCTGCTCGGCGCGGCCACCGGCAGCCTGGGCCACGGCCCGTCCGACCGGCTGCTGGAGAGGGCCGGGATCGGCCTGTCCACGCTGGCCGAGGGCCACTGGTGGACGCCGGTCACCTCGATGTTCTGGTGCTCGGGCAGCGGCTCGTACGTGTTCACCAGCCTGCTGCTGCTCCTGGTCGGCCCGGCCGCCGAGCACCGGCTCGGGTGGCCGCGCACCCTCGCAGTGCTGGTCGGAGGGCAGGTCGCCGGCACGCTGCTGGGCACCGCGCTGGTCGCGTTCGGCTCCTCGGCGGGGGAGCAGTGGACCGCCTCGGTGGCCGACCAGATCTCGGTCGGCCCAGGCGTCGGCGTGTTCGCGCTGGCCGGGGTGCTCGGGTACCGGCTCACCGTGCTCTGGCGCCGGCGGCTGCACCTGCTGGTGCTGCTCGGCCCGCTGGTGATGACGCTGTACGTGGGCCACCTGCAGAGCGTCCAGCGGTGCGCCGGCGCGCTGGTCGGGCTCGGCCTGGGCGCGCTGGTCAGCCGCGGCCGCCCGCACCTGCGCACGCACCGTTCCTCGCACTCCGAGACCCGGGTGCTGGTCGCGCTCTGCCTGGTCGCCGCCGCCTTCGGGCCCCTGCTCGCCTCGCTGTACGACAACGCCACCGGGCCGTTCAACACCTTCTCCGAGCTGTACTTCTCCCACCGGCTCAGCCCGGACGAGGTGGCCGACTTCTGTGCGCTGTCGGCGCACGACTGCGCCCGCGCGCACGCCGTCGTCCGGATCTTCGACACCCCGGGCCGGATGATGGCCGCGCTGTTCCCGGCGCTGCTGCTGGTGCTCGCCGAGGGGCTGCGCCGGGGACTGCGGTTCGCCTGGCTGGTCACCGTGGCCACCGAGCTGCTCTGGGCGGCGCTGCTGTGCTGGCTGTACCTGGACGCCGGGCCGGTCAGCCGGGACGTGGTGCAGTACTTCGTCGAGGCGCTGCTGCTGCCGCTGCTGACCACCGTCCTACTGGTGGCCACCCGCCAGCGGTTCCTGCTGCGGCTGTCCGGCCGATCGGTGCGCCGGCTGGCCCTGGTGCTCGGCGGCGCGGCGCTCGCCTCCGCGGCCGCCTATGTGGGGCTCGGACGCCTGGTGGCCGGGCAGTTCGAGCCGGGGGCGACCGTCCGCCGGCTGGTGGCCGGGCTGCCGGCCCAGTTCCTGCCGCCCGCGTACAACGACCTGCTGCCGGACTACCCGATCGCGGTCGGACCGGTGGCGCGCTTCCTGGAGACGTACTGCGGGCTGGCGTTCTGGGCGGTCGCGCTGGCCGTGCTGTTGTCGGTCTTCCGCCGTCCGGTGCTGCACACCGACGCGGCGGCGGCCGGCCGGGCGCGGGCGCTGCTGACCGAGCACGGCGGCGGGACGCTCTCGTTCATCGCCACCTGGGACGGCAACCACTACTGGTTCGACGAGCAGGGCCGGACGGCCGTCGCCTACCGGGTGGTGGGCACCGTCGCGCTGACCACCGGCGACCCGTTCGGCGCGCCGGAGGACCGGGCCCGGGCCGTGGCCGGCTTCGCCCGGTACTGCGACGCGCGCGGCTGGACGCCGTGCTTCTACAGCGTCTGCGGCGAGACCAGGGCCGCCGCCGCACAGCTCGGCTGGCGCTCGGTGCAGGTCGCCGAGGACACCGTGGTGCCGCTGCCCGAGCTGGCCTTCACCGGTCGCAAGTGGCAGGACATCCGCACCGCCCTCAACAAGGCCGGCAAGCAGGGCATCTCCGCGGAGTGGTGGTCGTACCACGAGGCGCCGCTCGCGCTGCGGGAGCAGATCCGGGCGATCTCCGAGGAGTGGGTCTCCGAGAAGGGCCTGCCGGAGATGGGCTTCACGCTCGGCGGGCTGGACGAGCTGGACGACCCGGACGTGCGGGTGCTGGTCGCGGTGGACGAGCAGCGGACGGTGCACGGGCTGACCAGCTGGATGCCGGTGTACGAGGACGGCGTGCCGGTCGGCTGGACGCTGGACTTCATGCGCAGGCGCTCGGACGGGTTCCGCGGCGTCAGCGAGTTCCTGATCGCCTCGGCCGCGCTCGGTTTCAAGGAGGAGGGTGCGCGCTTCCTGTCGCTGTCGGGCGCGCCGCTGGCCCGCACCGGGCAGGGCGAGGAGCCCACCGGGCTGCAGCGGATGCTGGACTGGATGGGCAAGGTGCTGGAGCCGGTGTACGGCTTCCGGTCGCTGCTGGCGTTCAAGGCGAAGTTCCAGCCGGAGTACCGGCCGATGTACATGGCGTACCCCGACCCGGCCGCGCTGCCCGGCATCACCAGGGCCATCGGCAAGGCGTACCTGCCGCACCTGACGGCGGCACAGGGCGTCCGGCTGATGCGCAGGCTCTCGGGCTGAACCGCCCCGGGGCGGGCGGCCGCACGGGCTTCCCGGGCCCCGGACCCGGGTTGCCGAGGAGGGAGTCGCCGAGTGGGCGAACGGCGGCCCGGAAGCGCGGGGGCGCTCCCGGACGCCTGCGCCCGTCAGCCGAGCAGCTGGGCGAGCGCGCGGTCGGCGTCCAGGTGCAGGTGCTCCTCGCCCTCGGGGACGAGCAGCCGGCTGCGCCACAGGAAGCGGCGCAGGTCGGCGGTGTCGAACTGGAGCAGCGCGGTGCCCTCGGGGGCCCGCAGCTCGATCATGGTCCGCCGGCCGACCGCGGGCCGGACGTGGACGTCGCCGACGCCGGCCGGCAGCTCGATGCCGGCCGAGAGCAGCTGGCGCGCGAAGATCCAGACGATGTCCTCGCTGTCCCGGCGCTCGGCGGGGTCGTCCAGCGAGAACTCGGCGGGGAAGGCCATCCGGACGGCCAGCGGGTCCTCCGGCAGGTAGGACAGCACCACCCGCAGCCGGACGGAGCGGTGGGCGGAGAGGATCAGGCGGGCCTGGACGGTCTCTTCGGCGGTGCGCACGGACGGGTCCCTTCGGTTCGGTGCGAGGCCGCGCTAGGGCAGGTGGGGTTGGTGCGGCCTCACCCTGGTGAGAGTCCCGGGACCCGTGGTGCTTACCCGGTTCCACGAGGTATTCGACGTGATCCGGGTCACATCGATTTCCGGCCGTGCGGGCCCGGCGCGGAGCCTCGCCTGGAGGTCCGAACGGCGGCGGGCCGGTACGCTGGGCGGGTTGTCCGATCGCCGCCCGACCGCGGGGCGAGGCCGATAAACCGCCTCTGACCTGCGATGATCCCCCTCGGAGACCGTGAGTACTGCCGCCGCCTCCTCGATGCCGCTGTTCTCCGACGTATCGGAGCCGCAGGCGCCCGTCCGGTCCGTCGGCCACGCCGCGCCCACCGGCTCGCACCACCTCTCCCCGGCCTTCCCCGGCCGCGCCCCCTGGGGCACCGCGGGCAAGCTGCGGGCCTGGCAGCAGGGTGCGCTGGACAAGTACATCGAGACGCAGCCGCGCGACTTCCTCGCGGTCGCCACCCCGGGCGCAGGCAAGACCACCTTCGCGCTCACCCTGGCCTCGTACCTCCTGCACAACCACCTGGTGCAGCAGGTGACCGTCGTCGCGCCGACCGAGCACCTGAAGAAGCAGTGGGCCGAGGCCGCCGCGCGGATAGGCATCAGGCTGGACCCGGCGTACTCCTCCGGGCCGCTGTCGCGGGACTACCACGGCATCGTGGTCACCTACGCGGGCGTCGGGGTCAACCCGATGCTGCACCGCAACCGGACCGAGGCCCGCAAGACCCTCGTGATCATGGACGAGATCCACCACGCCGGTGACTCCAAGTCCTGGGGTGAGGCCTGCTTCGAGGCCTTCGAGCCGGCCACCCGCCGGCTGGCGCTGACCGGGACGCCGTTCCGCTCGGACACCAACCCGATCCCGTTCGTGGCGTACGAGGCGGGCGGCGACGGCATCCGCAAGTCCGTCGCCGACTACACCTACGGCTACGGGCACGCGCTGGCCGACCACGTCGTCCGCCCGGTGATCTTCCTCAGCTACAGCGGCAACATGCGCTGGCGCACCAAGTCCGGCGACGAGCTGGAGGCCCGGCTCGGCGAGCCGATGACCAAGGACCTGATCGCCCAGGCCTGGCGCACCGCGCTGTCGCCGCAGGGCGAGTGGATCCCGGCCGTGCTCCAGGCCGCCGACCGGCGCCTCACCGAGGTCCGCAAGGCGATCCCGGACGCCGGGGGCCTGGTCATCGCCACCGACCAGAACGTGGCCCGCGCGTACGCCAAGATGCTGCGCGAGATCAGCGGCGAGAAGGTCACCCTGGTGCTCTCGGACGAGGCCGAGGCGTCCAAGCGGATCTCCGACTACGCGGAGGGGACCTCGCGCTGGATGGTCGCGGTCCGCATGGTGTCCGAGGGCGTCGACGTGCCCCGGCTCTGCGTCGGGGTGTACGCGACCTCGATCTCCACCCCGCTGTTCTTCGCCCAGGCCGTCGGCCGCTTCGTGCGCGCCCGCAAGCGCGGCGAGACCGCCTCGGTGTTCCTGCCGACCATCCCGCTGCTGCTGGGCTTCGCCAACGAGATGGAGCTCCAGCGCGACCACGTGCTGGACCGGCCGAAGAAGGAAGGCGAGGGCCTCTTCGACGAGGAGGACCGGCTGCTCGCCGAGGCCGAGCGGGCCAACGACGGGCCCGACGGCGCGGGCGGCGAGGAGTTCTCCTACGAGGCGCTGGGCTCCGACGCGGTCTTCGACCGGGTGCTGTACAACGCCATGGAGTTCGGCATGCAGGCCCACCCGGGGAGCGAGGAGGAGGAGGACTACCTCGGCATCCCGGGCCTGCTGGAGCCGGACCAGGTGCAGATGCTGCTCCAGAAGCGCCAGCACCGGCAGATCCAGCGCAGCAAGACCAAGCCCGCCGAGGAGGCCGACCTGCTGGAGCTGCCGGCCGAGCAGCGGCCGGTGGTCACCCACCAGGAGCTGCGGGAGCTGCGCAAGGAGCTGAACGCGCTGGTGGCCGCCTGGCACCACCGCACCAGCCAGCCGCACGGCACCATCCACAACGAGCTGCGCCGCCAGTGCGGCGGGCCGCTCACCGCGCAGGCCACCGCGAACCAGCTCAAGGCGCGGATCGCGAAGATCCGGGAGTGGGCCAAGTAGCGGAGCCGGAAGCGGGCGGAGGGACGCTCAGGCGGAGGGCGCGCCCCCGGTCGTGTCCGGACGCCCCGTCCGCTCCGGCGCGTCCGGACATCGGACCGGGGGCGCGCCCGCACCCTGACGCACCCGGTGGATCGCGGGGGTTTGTCCGGAATCCGAGGCGGCGTTGAAGTCGATCACGCCCGAATTTTGGACAACCACTTCCGCCGCGTCATTTCCTTCACTAGCTTTCCCCCACGCTCTTCCCGCCGGGCAACCCCCGCGGGACGGCGCCGCAGGGCCGTGCGCGTCAAGGGCGACGCCGTGCGGCCCGAGCGCGGCCACCCCCACCTGCGCGCGACACCGGCCTTGGAACGGCGCCGCCCGCCGCGAGCGCCGCGGAAAGGATTGCCCGTCGTGACTGCCGAGACCTCCCAGACCCTGGACCGCGGCGTCCGGGTCCTCAAGCTCCTCGCCGACTCCGAGCGGGGGCTCACCGTGACCGAGCTGGCCGCCCGGCTGGCCGTCAACCGGACCGTGGTCTACCGGCTGCTGGCCACCTTGGAGCAGCACGGCCTGGTCCGCCGGGACATCGGCGGACGCGCCCGGGTGGGCCTCGGCGTGCTGCGGCTGGCGCACCGGGTGCACCCGCTGCTGCGCGAGGCCGCGCTGCCGGCCCTGCGCAGCCTCGCCGAGGACCTCGGCGCCACCGCCCACCTGACCCTGGTGGACGGCAACGAGGCGCTGGCCGTCGCCGTGGTCGAGCCCAGCTGGACCGACTTCCACGTCGCCTACCGGACCGGCCTGCGCCACCCGCTCACCGAGAGCGCGGCCGGCCGGGCGATCCTGGAGGCGCGCACCTTCCCCAGCCAGCGCCGGCCCGAGCAGGGCTTCGTCATCACCCGCGCGGAGGAGCAGTCCGGGGCGAGCGGGGCGGCCGCCGCGCTGGTCGGACTGAGCGGCATCGAGGGCAGCGTCGGCGTGGTGATGCTGAACGGCATGGTGCCCGAGCGGGTCGGCCCCCGGGTGGTGGAGGCGGCGACCGAGGTGGCCGACGCCCTGAGGTAGCACCCGCGCAGGGTGTCGGGTGTGTTTGGATTCCCCTTGTGTCCGACACCAAGCTCCCCAAGGCCCTCACCTCCCCGCGGACCCGCGCGCTCACGCTGTGCGGCACGCTGGTCGCCGCGCTGTTCGGCGTGGCCGCCTTCGTCCCGCTCCCGTACACCATCACCTGGCCGGGCCTGACCGCGGACACCCTGGGCACGTTCCAGGACAGGCCGGTGATCACCATCACCGGGGCGCCGCTGCGCACCACCGAGGGCGAGCTGCGGATGGTCACCATCACGGCGACCAACGCGGGGCAGAAGAACTCCTTCTGGCACTCGATGCAGGCGTGGTTCGACCCGAAGGAGGCGGTGCGTCCGACCGAGACGGTCTACCCGGAGAGCAACCCGGTGAAGGCCGACGAGGCGACCGCCCGGCAGATGGCCGAGTCGCAGGACGCCGCCACCGTGGCCGCGCTGAACTACCTCCACCTGTCGCCGGACCAGGTGAAGGTCAAGATCGACCTGGGCGAGGTCGGCGGCCCGAGCGCCGGCCAGATGCTGGCGCTGGGCATCGTCGACAAGCTGGCCGGCGACGGCAAGGGCGGCGACCTCACCGGTGGGCTCACCATCGCCGGCACCGGCACCATCGACGAGGACGGCACCGTCGGCCCGGTCGGCGGCGTCCCCCTGAAGACGCAGGCGGCCGCCCGGGACGGTGCGACGGTGTTCCTGCTGCCCAAGGACGAGTGCACGGACGCCAAGGTGAACACCCCGAAGTCGCTGCGGCTGGTGCCGGTCGGCACCCTGGGCGAGGCGGTCTCCGCCCTCCAGGCGCTCAACAGCGGCGGCAGCGTCCCCTCCTGCTGACCGGGCGTCCCCCCCGCGAGGTCGGCCCGGCCGGCGGGGGTCGGATCCCGGAGGGGCGGGGTCGCATCCCGGAGGCCGGCGGGGTCGGATCCCGAAGGCCACCGCGGCGAAGTCGTCGCCCATCCGGGTGCGCAGCTGGGCGGCGATCCCGGCCGGCCGGTGGGCCTGGGCCATCGGCAGGGAGAGCGAGATCGTGCCGATGCCGTTGCCCGCGACGATCGGCGCCGCCGCCCCCGCCGTGCCGAGTGCGTACGCCCCCCAGCCTTCGGCCGGGAGGTGCCCCCAGGAACCGGGTGATCGGGACGGCCCGCCGCGGGCCCTGGCACGGCAGCAGCGGCAGGCACGCCGGGTCCCGCAGGGCCGCCCGGACCCTCCTACTCGGCGGCGGCCTGGTCCACCAGCGGCAGGATCCGGTACGGCACCGGGTTCTCCAGCACGATCGCGGTGGACGAGCGGACGATCCCGTCGAAGCCCAGCACCCGGTCGATCACCCGCTGCAGATCGGCGTTGGACCGGGCCACGATCCGCACCAGCATGTCCCCGATCCCGGTGATGGTGTGCAGCTCCAGCACCTCCGGCACGCTCGCCAGGTGCGCCCGCACGTCCGCGCCCTGGCCCTGGGAGATCTCCAGGGTGGCGAAGGCCGTCACCGGGTAACCGATCGCCGCCGGGTCCACCTCCGGGCCGAAGCCGCCGATCACCCCCTTGGCCTGGAGCCGGTCCAGCCGGGCCTGCACGGTGCCCCGGGCGACCTGCAACCGGCGCGAGCATTCCAGCACCCCGATCCGTGGCTCCTCGGCGAGCAGCCGGATCAGCCGGCCGTCCAGGGTGTCGATGGCGTCGTTGGTGCCGCCCGCCGGGGAGGTGGAAGCGCCTTGCGGGGTGGCGGAGTTGGGCGAGCCGGGAGAGCTCGGAACGTGAGCGGGGGGCATCGCGGCACCGTCCTGTGGTGGGCATTCTGTACAGCGGTGCGGCCGATTCTTCCGTTCCGGGGCACAGCTTGACCAGGAGGAAACGGAACAGTTGCGCGCAGGTCGGCCCGGCGCCACCCTCCAGCCACACCCCCGCGCACAGGGCCCCGTCCCCGGTGCCCGGGGGCGGCCACGATGGTCCGTACGCCTACCGGGAGGGCAGTCATGACCGACACCGCCGCCGAACCCACCCTGTTCGGGGCAGGCCTCCTGCCGGACCCGGCGGAGGCGGGGCCGCTGCCGATGGGCCGCGCCGACGCCGTGGTCTTCGCGGTCGCCGACGCCGAGCGGGCGGCCCGCCGCTACTGCGCCGCGCTCGGGCTGCGCTGCACCGCGTACGCCGGGCCGGAGACCGGTGAGCCGGAGACGCTCTCGTACGTGCTCGTCGCGCCGGGGACGCGGATCGTGCTCACCTCCCCGGTGCGGACCACCGGCCCGCGCGGCCGGGAGCTGGCCGCGTACCTGGACCGGTACGGGGACGGGGTGCTGGACCTCGCGGTGAGCGTGCCGGACGCCTACTACGCCTACGACTACGCGGTGGACCGGGGCGCGCTGTCGCTGGCCGAGCCGCACGAGGTGCGGGACGACTACGGCGCGGTGGTGCTGGCCACCATCGGGGTGCCGGGCGGGACCAGGCACACGCTGGTGGACCGGGCGGGGTACGTGGGGCCGTACCTGCCGGGATACGTCCCGTGCGAGGGCTTCTGACGGAGCGCCGGGCGGCGGGACGGCCCGTCAGCGGACCGCCGTCTCCACGATCGGCGGGTGGCCGTTCCAGGAGGCGAAGACCGAGTTGGCCTCGTCGCCCCGGGTGAAGTCGACCCGCAGCCACTGGCCGTTGGTCCACACCTGCATCTGCCAGCCCGGGTCCGGGGTGGCGGAGACCAGGGTGGCCCGGTCCGGCTTCAGGTCCAGCGCGACCTTGCCGCCCGGGACCGGGTAGCTCTTCACCGTGGACGTCGTGGTGGCGGTGGGGGCGGGCCGGCGGGTGGGCGGTGCGGCGGTGGTGACCGGAGCCGGGTCGTGCGGGGCGGTGGTGGCGGCGGTGGTGGTCTGGGCGGCCGGCGGGGAGGCGATCGTGGACTGTGCTGCGGAGCGCGGCTGATCGGGGGTGGGGGGCGCGGAGTGCGGCGTGCCGTCGGCCTTCAGGGACGGCAGCGGCAGCGCCGTGGGCCGCTCGAACGCGGCGCCGGTCAGCACCGCGTGCACGCCGAGCCAGGACAGCGCCACCGCCGCCCCGGTGGCCGCCGCCCAGGCGCCGAGCTGTACCAGTCCGTTCCGCATCGTCCGCACATCCTGCCGTATTTCCATACGGATGGAGACCGGCACCCCCGGTATTCAGCAGGGGAGTTGCACAATGTCCGGACCCACCCCCGAGGTACAGACCACTGACCGGCGATGGCGTACCGTGCAGGCCCATGGCAACAGTGCTCGTGGTCGAGGACGACCCCTTCGTACGTTCCGCCCTCATCCGCCACCTGACCGACACCGGTCACGCGGTCCGCAGTGTGGGCACGGCTCTGGAGGCGCTGCGGGAGGTCGCCCAGGTCGGCTGCGACCTGGTGATCCTCGACCTGGGCCTGCCCGACCTGGACGGCAGCGAGGCGCTCAAGATGATCCGGGGCCTGACCGATGTGCCGGTGATCGTCTCCACCGCCCGGGACGACGAGGCCGAGATCATCCGGCTGCTCAACGACGGCGCTGACGACTACTTGGTGAAACCTTTCTCCGGTGAGCACCTCAGCGCCCGGATGGCCGCTGTGCTGCGCCGGTTCGGCAGCGGCGCGGCGCCCGTCGCCCAGGTGCTGCGGGTCGGCGGACTCGCGATCGACCTCCAGCGGCGGGAGGCCGCGCTGGACGGGCGGCTGCTCGACCTGACCCGCCGTGAGTTCGACCTGCTGGCCTTCCTGGCCGCCCGGCCCGGCGTGGTGGTGCCCCGCAAGGAGATCCTCGCCGAGGTCTGGCAGCAGACCTACGGCGGCGACCAGACCATCGACGTCCACCTCTCCTGGCTGCGCCGCAAGCTCGGCGAGACCGCCTCCAACCCCCGCTACCTGCACACCGTCCGGGGCGTCGGGGTCCGGCTGGAAGCCGCCGGAGGCCTGGCGGAGCACCGGACATGAGGCGGTTCGGGCGCTCGCTGCGCTGGGCCCTGATCAAGGCCGCCGTGGCCGGGACCACCATGGTCGCACTGGCCTTCCTGATCCCGCTCGGGATGATGGTCCAACAGACCGCGCGGGACCGGGCGTTCACCGCCGCCGAGCGGCAGGCCGCGGCGCTCGGGCCGGCCCTGGCGATCACCACCGACGAGGAGGCGGTCAACCGGGCCCTGGCCAGTACGGACGCCGGCGGGCAGGGGCGGATGGCGGTGCACCTTCCGGCGGCCGGGCAGCCTGCCGGAGCGGGTGCTGCCGGGGCGGGTGGCGGTGACGCGGTCCACGGCGGCGGGAGCGGCCTCGGGACGGCCGGGCTCGCCGGTCCCGGCGAGCCCGGGGGGCCGACGCTGGGGGAGGGGCACGCCACCGCGGCCGACGTGGCTACGGCCGGTGGGCAGGGCCGTTCCTTCACCGTGAAGGTGGCCGGCGGGTACGTCCTGCTCCAGCCGGTCGCGGTGGACACCGGGCGGACCGCAGTGGTCGAGGTGTTCGTGGCCGAGAGCGACCTCACCCGGGGCGTCGCCACGGCCTGGCAGGTGCTCTCCGCCGTGGCGCTCGGCCTGGTCGCCATCTCGGTGCTGGTCGCCGACCGGATGGGCAGCCGGATCGTCGCCTCCGCGCGGAGGCTGGCCGCCGCCGCCCGCTCGCTCGGCGCCGGGAACCTCTCGGTGCGGGTCCCGGTGGAGGGCAAGCAGGTCGAGGGCAGCCCCGAGGAACTGCGCGAGGCCGGCCACGCGTTCAACACCATGGCCGACCGGGTGGTCCAACTCCTCGCCGCCGAAAGGGAACTGGCCGCCGACCTGTCGCACCGGCTGCGCACCCCGCTGACCGTGCTGCGGCTCAACGCCGCCTCGCTCGGCGAGGGGGACGCGGCCGACGCCACCCGGCACGCGGTCGCCCAGCTGGAGCGCGAGGTCGACCAGATCATCCGCTCGGCCCGCCGTGCCCCCGAGGACGCGCCCGCCGTCGCCGTCGGCTGCGACGCGGCCGAGGTGATCCGGGAGCGGGTCGCCTTCTGGTCGGCGCTGGCCGAGGACGAGGGGCGCCGCTGGCAGCTGGCCGGCGCCGAGCGGGCGGCGCCGGTGCCCGTCCAGCGCGGGGACCTGGCGGCCGCCGTCGACGCGCTGCTCGGCAACGTCTTCCGGCACACCGCGGTCGGCACCGACTTCTCGGTGGACGTGCTGGCCACCGACTGCTCGGTGATCGTGCTGGTCGGGGACGCCGGACCGGGGTACAGCGACCCGGCCGCCGCCCTCAGACGCGGCGAGGGGCACGGCGGGGAGGGTTCCACCGGTCTCGGCCTGGACATCGTCCGCAAGCTCGCCGAGTCCACCGGCGGCGACGTCGCGCTCGGCCGCTCCGCGGTGCTCGGCGGCGCCGAGACCCGGCTGCGGCTGCACACCCGGCCGCAGGAGGCGGAGCCCGCGCGGGGCGGCCGGCGGCGGACCATGGGCGCGCTGTTCCAGAAGTGACGGGTGGGCCGGGGTGGCGGACGACACGGCCGCCCGGCGGAAGGGCCGGTCAGGGCCACTTCGTCACGCCGAGTAGTCGGCCGTGTCCGGTTCCGGCCGGACGGCATCCGGTATCGTCGCTGGTTGGCCCAGCCGTGGACGGAGTGGACAGTGACAGCGGTGCAAGACGAGCGCAGCCCGGTGCGGACCGCACCCGACCCCTCGCCCGCCCCCCTGTCGGACCGGCTGCGCCGGGCCCTCGGCGCTCCCGTCCGGGCGCTGCGCGAGGCCCCCCGCCGTCCGCTGCTGGCCGCCTCCGCCGTGGCGCTGCTGTCCCTGCTGGTGTACGCGGTGGTCCGCCACTTCGTCCACACCTCGATGGTGGACATGATCGTCTACCGGGCCGAGGGCGCCGCCGTGGCCAACGGCACCGACCTGTACGCGCTGCGCGTCACCGAGTGGAACCTGCCCGCGACCTACCCGCCGTTCGCGGCGATGCTGTTCGTCCCGACCACCTGGTTCCCGGTCCCCTTCCTCCGGGTGGCGATCACTCTCGGCAACATCGGGCTGCTCGCCCTGCTGACCCACCTGTCCTTCAAGCTGGTCGGCTGGCCGCGCCGTGAGCTGCGGCCGGTCGGCGTCATCCTGGTGACCGGCCTCGGGGTCTGGCTCGAACCGGTCTTCACCACGCTCCGCTACGGCCAGATCAACCTCGCGCTGGCCTGCCTGATCCTGTGGGACCTCACCCGTCCGGACAGCCGGCGGAGCAAGGGCGTGGCGATCGGCATCGCCGCCGGCATCAAGCTCACCCCCGGCCTGTTCGCGGTCTACCTGCTGATCACCGGCCGGATCCGGGCCGCCTTCGTGGCGGGCCTCACCTTCCTCGGCACCTTCCTGCTCGGCGCCCTGGTCCTGCCCGACGCCACCTGGGGCTTCTGGACCAAGTACCTCTACGACTCCTCCCGGGTCGGCAAGACCTGGATCGTCGACAACCAGTCGATGCGCGGCGCCTTCGCCCGACTGCTGCACACCACCGACCCCGGCACCGTCGCCACCCTCGGGGCGGGCCTGGTCGCGCTGGCCGGCCTCGCCGTCTCCGCCTGGGCCGTGCGCAGCGGCCGCTGGATGCCCCGGGCCGAGGCCTGGGGCGTCTGCTGCGCGGCCGTCACCGCCGTACTGATCTCGCCGATCAGCTGGACCCACCACTGGGTCTGGTGCGTGCCGATGCTCGTCCTGCTCGCCGCCGAGGCCTCGGCCGAGCACGCCCGCCCGGCCGGTGTCCGCCGGCTGCGTTGGCGGGCCGTCTTCTGGGCCACGCTGGTCGCCTTCCTCTCCTTCGCGATGTGGGCCGCGAAGCCGGTCGGCCTGGCCGTCCTCGACATGTCACCGTGGCGCCAGCTGCCGACCTCGGTCTACCCGTGGGTCGGACTCTGCTTCCTGCTCGCGGCCGCCGTCCGGATAAGGGCCCGACGGCGTTCGGCCGGCGCACCGCTGGTCCGGCTGCCCGGACAGCGGGACGGGGGCGGTCCGGACGCCGCCCGCGGTCGTCAGCAGGCCCCCGCGACCCGCTGAGCCGGCGGGGGTGCCGCTGCTGCCCCCTGCTCCCGCTCCTTCCGCCGAGCCCGCTGCTCGTCCCCGTGCTTCCCGCGGGCGGTCGTGCCCGTGCTGCTGTACGTGCCGGTGCACGCTGCGGCGCACGCCTACGCGAGCAGCTCGGCGAGCGAGCCGTCCATGTCCAGCGCGGCCAGCTCGCTGCCCGGCGGGACCAGCCGGTGCGCCCGCTCCAGCCAGGCCGCGACGGCCGGCAGCGGGGCCTCCAGCAGCGCGTCCCCGGCGGGCGAGCTCAGCGCCAGGCAGAGCACGCTGCGCCGGCCCGAACGGGTCGGCCAGATCCGCACGTCGCCCTGGCCGCACGGGCGGAAGGTGCCCTCGACCAGCAGCTCGCGGGCGAACACCCAGGTCACGGGGGACCCGGTGTCCAGGTGGAAGGTGATGTACACCGCGTACGGGTCGTGGCTGCCGTAGGACAGCCGGGCCGGGACGGGGACGCTCTGCTCCGGCGAGAGCACCAGGTTGAGCTCCAGCTCGTGCTCGACGACGCTGACGGGACGCTCCATGATCGTCTTCCTCTCTGCCTTCGGGCGGTGCCCGGTTCCGGGCCCCTGTGACTTCTGAGAGGGCGGTCCGCACCGGCTCTTACACACGTTTCCGGGATTTCTTCGGGAAGTTCGGTGAGGGGTGGTGAACGAAGGGTGGCGCCTGGCGCGAGCAATCGTCGTGCGCCGGGTTCTTTACCTTGGGCGACCCTTCGCTGTCCGGGGAATCGCGAACTTTCCGTCGCGGCTCCGGTGAGGCACTACCCTTTGTGACTGTCCGGCGACTTTCCGCCCATCGGTGGTGCCCCCTCGCGCGCCGAGTGCCGGGCGCGCGCCTGGTCATGCGCGCGGGCGGACGTGTCTGCGGTGGTCGGGCCCGGTCGGCCCGCACCGTCCTCGTCAGGACCTGCCAGGAAAGAAGACCCGATGACGGACCGCCCCTTCGCCGCCGACGGCGGCCCGGCCGTCGCACCCGAGCCCGGCTACTACCCCGACCCCTCCGTTCCCGGCTTCGTCCGGTACTGGGGCGGTTCGGCCTGGGTGCCCGGCACCAGCCGGCCCGCGCCCGCCGAGGGCGAGCTGCTGAAGCCGCCCCGGTACGCGACCCGGCGGCCCGCTCCGGACGGGGCGGCGCGGGTGGTGCCGTCGCCGGTGGTGCCGGAGGCGGCGCTGCTGGGGGAGATGCTGCCGGAGGGGTCGGCGCCGGGGGTGGTGGCGCCCGGGATGGCGGCCGCGGAGGCGGTGGCCCCGGGATCGGTGGTCCCGGGGCCGATGGTCTCGGGGCCGATGGCGGAGGTACAGGTCGGGCTGTCGGCGGGTGGGGGTGACACCGGACCGGTGTACTTCGACCAGACCTCGGGCGGGGCGTCCTTCGTGCTCGGGCCGCGGGTGGCGGAGGTGATCGGCGGGCCGGTGTTCCGGACGGTCGACGGACCGGGGGCTTCGTCGGGGATGTCGTCGGGGGTGCCGTCGGGCTTCGCCGGCACCGGGCCGTCCGGGGCGATGGACGGTCCGGTGGCGGTCGGCGCGGTGCCCGAGGCGGGTCCGGGTCCGGCGCCGGTCGCCGGGGAGTCCGGGTGGCAGGCCGATCCGCGGGCGCAGCGGGGCCTGATGGAGACGGGCGGCGCGCCGCGCTGGGTCTCCTGGGGGGTGCTTCCGGAGGCGCTCGAAGCGGAGGAGGGGCTTGTGGAGCCCGAGTGCGCTCCGGTTGCCGTGGAACTGGCCGCCGCCGGTGCTCCCGCCGTGGGGGTGGCGGTGCGGGAGGCGCCGGTGCCGGCCGTCCTGGCCTCCGGCCCGGTGCCGGTGGTCGGTGAGGAGGCGGTTCCGGCCCCGGCCCCGGCGCCCGTCCCGGCCCCGGCCGCTGTCGCCTCGCAGCCCGTGGCCGCTGTCGCGGTGACCACCTCAGGCCCCACCGCCCCGCTGCCCGCCGGACGCACGGTCCGGGAGACCGCCGTCCAGCCCCGCCCGTCCGGCGCCGACCCCGTCCCCGCGCCCTCCCGGGCGGCCCGGACCGCCCGGGTCGCCGGGCCGGCCGGCCTCGGCCGCCGGCTGGCGGCGCGGACGGTGGACACCGCCGTACTGCTGGTGGTCGCCGTCGCCGCCGGCATTCCGCTCGGCCGCTCGGTCTACGACCACCTCCACCGGAAGCTCGACCAGGCCCGGATGGCCAGCGCCCTCAGCCGGCGTCAGATCCAGGTCTGGCTGGTGGACGACGTGGTGCTGGGCAAGGTCGCCGTGCTGATCGGCATCCTGCTGTTCGTCAGCCTGCTCTACGAGGTGCTGCCGGTCGCCCGCACCGGCCAGACCTTCGGCAAGCGGCTGGCCCGGATCCGCGTGGTGGACGCCGCGGCCCCGGCCGCCCGGACCCGGCTGAGCCTCGGCCGCTCACTGCTCCGGTGGGCCGTGCGGCAGCTGGGCACGGTGCTGCTGCTCGGCCTGGTCTGGCCGGTGTTCGACCGTGCGGCGCGGCGGGGCTGGCAGGACCGCGCGGCCCGCACCCGGGTGGTGCGCGGCTGAGGCTCGCTGGGCCCGAGCAAAACGGACAAAATGTCCCGAACATCGAGAATGTGTGATGTTCTACTCGGGGACATGAGCACCCACGACCCCTCAGGCCCCCAGCCGGAGGGGGGCGGTAAGCCCTCCTTCGACAAGCAGCCCCCGCAGCCGGGCGGCGGCACGCCGGAAGGCGAGCCGTCGGGCCCGACCCCGTCCAGCGACCAGTCCGGCGGCCCCGGCGCCTACCAGGGCACCTACGGCGGGAGCGGCGGCCCGGCCCCCGGCCAGGACCCCTACCGGAACCCGTACGGCCAACCTCCGTACGACCAGCCGCCGCCCGGCTACGGCCCCGGCGCGTACGGCACCCCCGGAGCAGGCCCTGTCCCCGGAATGCCGCCGATCGGCACCTGGCCCAGGCGGATCCTCGCCCGGCTGATCGACTACCTCCTGGTGCAGGCCGTCGCCGTGATCATCGTGGGGCCCTTCGTCGACCTCGGCGCGCGCAACGGTTCCACCGAGGCGTTCTGGCTCGGCTGCACCATCTACTTCGTCTACGAGGCCCTGATGCTCAGCCGGGACGGCCAGACCCTCGGCAAGAAGGCGATGAAGATCCGCGTCGCCATGCTCGTCGACGGGAACAAGCCCACCCAGTCCGCCGCCTGGACCCGTGCCGCGGTGTTCATCGTCCCGGCCGTGCTCTGCTGCGCCGTGCTCTGGTGGATCATCGACGGACTCTTCGGCGTCTTCGACACGCCCTACCGGCAGTGCCTGCACGACAAGGCCGCGAAGACCGTGGTGGTCACCACGGAGGCCTGAGCGGCGACGCGGGACGCACCTGCGCCCGGCGGCGGATCAGCGCTGCCGGGCGTACGCGTGTCCGGCAGCGGCCGGAGCGGGGCCCGCCGCCCCGGCCGGGTCAGCGGGGCCCGCGGGGTCCGCCTCCATGGCGCCGGACCCGGCCGCGGCGGCAGACATCGAGAGCACCGTCACCACGGTGCCGAGCGCCAGCGCGAACCCCACCAGCACCGAGACCGCCAGGACGCCCGAGGCGCCCGAGACGGCCAGCAGTGCCACCGTGGCGGCGACGACGGTGAACGAGCCGAGGCAGGCCTGGGCGACGGAGGGGCGCGGCATGGCAGGGGTCCTTCGCGCGTCGGGGGAAACGGGCGGGAGTGGTGGCGGTTCCGGTGGTCCTGCCCCGCGGGGGAGCCGGGTACGTCCAGGCTAGACGCCGGGCGCGGGGGCACAGGGGGCGCACGGGCTCATCCCGGGGTCGTCCGGCCCGGTCGGTACGGTGAACCGGAACCTGTCGACACCACGCACCACCGCACACCACCACACCCGGGGGAACCGACCATGCCCATCCCCGCCGACTGGCCCACCACCGAGGCCGAGGCGCTCGCCGAACAGGAGCGGCTGCGTCCGCTCGTCCAGGCCCACGACGACGAGGGGCGCGACGACGAGGGGCCCGGCGAGTTGATCGCGGGCGTGGACGTCGCCTACGACGACGACCACGACCTCGTCGCCGCCGCGGCCGTCCTGCTCGACCGGGACACCCTGGACGTGGTGGAACAGGCCACCGCCGTCGGCCGGATCGCCTTCCCGTACGTCCCCGGGCTGCTCGCCTTCCGTGAACTCCCCGCCGTCCTCGACGCGTTGGCCGCACTCACCCGCACCCCCGACACCGTCGTCTGCGACGGCTACGGCCTCGCCCACCCCCGCCGCCTCGGCCTCGCCAGCCACCTCGGCGTCCTCGCCGGGCTGCGCACCCTCGGCGTCGCCAAGACCCCCTTCACCTTCGACCACCACGAACCCGGCGCGGCACGCGGCTCCTGGACCCCGCTCACCGACCCCGCCACCGGCGAGGAGGTCGGCCGCGCCGTACGCACCAGGGCCGGCGTGAAGCCCGTCTTCGTCTCCGTCGGACACCGGACCGGCCTCGACACCGCCGTCCGCACCACCCTCGACCTCGCCCGTCACTACCGCCTCCCCGAAACCACCAGGCACGCGGACTCCCTCTGCCGACGCGCCCTCGCGGACGCCCGGCGGACCGGGACGACCGCGAACTGACCATGCCCCGGGCGGGATTCGGGCCCGGTGTGTTAGACATGAGACACCGGGGCCCGGCCCCGACCGCCAGGGACGGACGCACGGGGGAGGCGCCGAAATGGGATCAGGGACCACCGGTACCGGTTCTACCGGCGGAGCCGGACAGGGCTACCGCATCGAGGTCGAACAGCTCCGCACCTTCGCCGGCCAAGTACGGCTGCTGCTCGCCGACTTCCAGAAGCACGCCGACGGCACCGACGCGCACGGCCGCAGCGGCATCGGCAAGAGTGCCTTCGGGACCTTCGCCGAGGCCACCGAGATCCACGGCCGCTACGGCACCATGCGGGACGCGCTGCGCGACGTCCTCAACCAGCTCCAGGAAGCCGTGAACGAGGCCCAGCAGAAGGCCGACCTCACCGCCACCAACTACGAGGAGCAGGACCAGCACACCGCCGCCAAGCTCAAGCTCGGCGACGACGGCTGGTCCGTCGCCCACCCCTCCGCGAGCAGCCAGGCCGCGGCCCAGCAGAACCCCACCCCCTCCAACCGCGGCAACGCCACCGCCTGACCGCCGCCCGCCCGGACCCGAACGGAGGCCGACCGCCCGTGGTCTACACCGACTTCACCAAGTACAGCCACGCCCAGCTCCGCAAGATGGCGCAGGCCCTCGACCCCGGCGCGGTGATGGCCGCCGGCGACCCCTGGCGCAAGGCCGCCGACACCCTCAAGCAGATCCGCCTGACCCTCACCAGGGCCAGCACCGAAGCCGCCACCTCCTGGGAAGGCACCACCAGCGACGCCTTCCACACCCGCATGCTCACGCTGGCCGCCAGCATCAACAACGCGGCCGCCTATGCCAACGACGCGGCCAACATCCTCCACAACACCTCCGAGGCCATGGCCAAGGCCAAGCGCGACATGCCCGAGGAACCCGGCAACTGGGACAAGGTCAAGGACACCGTCGGCGACGCCCTCTTCGGAGACGAGGACGAACACATCCCCGTCGCCGACCGCAAGAAGGCCGAAGCGGCCGCCATCATGCAAACCCTCGCCATGCACTACCGCATCGCCACCCCGGCCCTGAAGCCCCCGCCGCCGTACGACTCGAAGAAGCCGCCGGTGAACCCCGGGGGGCGGGACGACTTCTCCGACCAGGCTGCCAGTGATCAAAGCGCGTTCGTTGCGGCGGGCGGTGTGATGACCGGCCTGGGCGCAGGCAACTTGCATTCGGCCGGAGGGCCCTTCGGCAGGACCGCGGATGCCCCGACGGCGCCCCGGACCCGTAGCGTGAGCAACGGCGGTGTCGCTCCTAAGTTGTCGACAACCTCAGGAAGCACGCCGATCCCGGCGGAACCCGGGATCAAGGGCGGAACGGCCAAGGCGTCAGGGAATCCCGCGGCGGCCAACTACGGGGCGGGAACCGCCGTCGACGGCGTGAACACCGTTTCGAAGCCCACGGTGGCTGGGCCGTCGCCGGTCGGTGTCACGGGCACGCCGGCCCCCACCGCGTCTGGGCCACAGGCCGGTGCTGGCCCCACGTGGCTCGGGCCTGGTAATGGAGAACCGATGCCCGGCCAGTTCGCCGGTGGACGAGAGAAGCAGACACTCGTCGAGCGGGGGACGACCGGCCGGAATGACCAGCGGGGAGTGCCGGGCGAAGTTCGTGGCGGCTCTGCGCGGGGCGCTGAGGGTATCCACGGAGGCAGTCCCGGCCCGGTCGGACCCGGAGCCGGCCGAACGGGCGGCACGGTAGTCGGCGACGGCGGGCGCGCGGTACCAGGGGGCAAGGCGTCTGCGAGTGAAGCGGCTCCTGGCAGCAAACGGTCCTTCACCGAGGGCGGTTCTGGCTTGGGGCAACGCAACCGGCCTCGGATGGAGTCGACCCCTGCCTCTGGAGCATCCTCGGGGTCCGCAGTCCCGCTCGGCGGGTCTCATGGGCGTGCCAGGGAAAAGGAGAAGGCTCGAAAGCGGCCGGACTTCCTGGTGGAGGACGAGGAGACCTGGGCGTCGGGGGAGTCCGCCAATTCGAACGTGGTGAAATGACTCTGGTTCTTCAGAGACCAGGTGATTCGATCGGGGCCTTCGTGGTTTGTGGACCACAGTGGGCTACCGCCGTGCTGAGTGAGGTGACCGGCCTTGGGAGACTGGCGGCTTGGACGTGGGGCGGCTGCGCTGACAGCAGGCTGCCTGGCCGCTGCGATCGGGGCAGGGCCGGCCTGTGCGGACGGCACCCGTGACGCCCAATGGGTGCTGGCCAGCTACCGAGCCGACAGTGTGCTGTGGCCGGTGTCGCAGGGCAACGGTGTCACCGTCGCCGTCATCGACAGCGGCGTGATGAAGGACCATCAGGATCTGGTTGGTCAGATCCTGCCCGGCGCCGACTTCACTGGCGAGGGCAGCGACGGCACGGTCGACAAGGATGGCCATGGCACCGGGATGGCCAGCCTCATCGCAGGCCATGGACATGGTGACAATGCGGGAATCATGGGACTGGCGCCCAAGGTCAAGGTCCTTCCAGTGAGGGTGAGCTGGACCTCCACGGACACCGTGGCGCAGAGTGGTTTGGCAAAGGGGATCCGGTTCGCAGTGGACCGCGGTGCCAAGGTGATCAACATGTCGATTGGCGGTTACTCGGGGACCGATCAGGAGACCAGGGCGGCGGTCAAGTACGCCGTCGACCATGATGTGGTCCTCGTCGCGTCCAACGGGAACAGCGGACAACAGGCTGCGCCGGTTGAATACCCGGCGGCGTTTCCGGGTGTGGTGGCGGTTGGTGCGGTGGATCGGCAGGGACACCTGTGGGAGAAGTCGACGTACGGACCGGAGACCACGCTGACAGCTCCCGGAGCGGAGGTCTACCGGGCGAGTGCGAAGTCCTCGGCAGGGTACGGAGTGGCCAACGGCACCTCGGATTCCACCGCCTACGTGTCCGCCACTGCGGCGTTGATCAGGGCCAAGTACCCGAACCTGTCGGCCGGGCAGGTGGTCAATCGGATGATCAAGACGGCCACTCCTCCGGCTGACGGGTCTGCGGTGCCGAACGACCGGTACGGGTACGGGGTCCTGGCGCCGGCGAAGGCGTTGCAGGCGAATCCTGCCGTGGACAACGGGCCTCGCGAGAATCCGTTGGTGGGGCGGAAGGAGTCGCAGGGGGCGCCGCCGGTGGACGATCCGACGGATGGGGCGTCGGAGGAGGCTGTCGCCCCCGGGGCGGATGGTGGGGGGAGCAGCGGGAACGGGGTGGGGGTCGTTGTGGGGGCGGCGGCCGGTGGTTTGGTGTTGGTGATCGGTGTTGTCGTGGCGCTCGTGGTGCGGGCGCGGCGGCGGAGGCCGTATCAGTGAGTGGCGAGCCATTCGTCGCGTAGGGCGGCCATCTGGAGGACGTCCCAGTAGCGGTCGTCCCAGTGGTGGGCCTGGCGGGCGCGGCCTTCGAGGGTGAAGCCGGACTTGCGGTAGGAGCGGGCGGCGCGTTCGTTGTACTCGAAGACTTCGAGGTGGACGCGGTTGAGGCGGATGGTCCCGAAGGCGTGGCGCAGGACCAAGAGGGTGGTCTCGGTGCCGATGCCGCGGCCGGTGCAGTCCGGGGCGAGGGCGATCCGGAAGCTGGCGGAGGAGTTGTCGGGGTCGACGTCGGTGAGGGCGGTCTCGCCGAGGAAGCGGCCGGTGGCGGGGTCTTCGACGGCGAGGTCGAGGCGGTCGGGCTGTTCGGCACGGGTGGTGCACCACTGGTGGATCCGGTCGCGGGTGAAGACGGTGCGGGTGCCGGTGAGCCGGTTGGTCGTCTCGTCGGCGCAGAGTTCCCACATCGGGTCGGTGTGCCGTTCGTCGAGGGGGACGAGCCGGATGGTGGGGCCGTGCAGGATGGGCTTCACGGCGAGGGCGGCGAGATCGGTGCGATCGGCGGCGTCGGCGGTCATGGTAGCCAGGGTGGACGGTCGGTTTCCGGTTCGTCCATGTATTTTCGGCTCGGCGGGTGGTGGGTGGCGGACGGTGTGCGGGCGCGCGCCGGGCTGGAGTGCGCGGGGAGATGGGGGCGCGTGATGGGGGACTGCGCCGGGTGAGTGCGCCGGGGGTGGCAGCATTTCGGCGACCGCTGGCGTCATTGCCGCTGGTGGGCGCCCCCGAGCGGTGGAGATGCTGGGCCCATGAGCACTCCTGAGAGCACGCCAGTCGAGAACGCGCCGATCGTCACCACCACCGCCACCGCCGACGACGGGATCGTCCCGGACACCAAGGACTGGACCTGGGTGCTGGAACGCCCCTGCCCCGACTGCGGGTTGGACACCCCGCGAGTGGTCCGGGAGGACGTCGCCGGGATGGTCCGGGCCAATGCGGAGGGCTGGCTGACCGTGCTGGCGGGAGACACGGACGGGCTGCGCCGGCGGCCCGCCCCGGGGGTGTGGTCGGACCTGGAGTACGCGTGCCACGTCCGGGACGTCTTCCGGCTGTTCCACGTCCGGCTGGACCTGATGCTGGGCCAGGACGGCCCGCTGTTCCCCAACTGGGACCAGGACGAGACGGCCGTCTCCGAGCGCTACGGCGACCAGGACCCGCGGGTGGTGGCCGGGGAGTTGTCGGAGGCCGCTGAGACGCTTGCCGCGGCCTTCGAGCGGGTGGCCGGCGCGCAGTGGGGATGGACCGGGAACCGCAGCGACGGGGCGCGGTTCACGGTCGAGTCGTTCTCCCGGTACCTGATCCACGACCCGGTGCACCACCTGTTCGACGTGACGGGCGAGCGGGTCTGAGGCCCTTCCGGGGAGGGCTGTCCCCGGAACGGCAGGGCTGCCGGGTCACCAGCCGGAAGCCTCCCGCAGCATGGTGCGGCGCAGCCGTCCGGCGACGCTGGCGGCGTCGGTGCCGATGACGTCGGCGATCTCGGGGGCGGCGAGGCCGACGACGTAGTGCAGGATCGCCAGGTCGTCGTCGGCCGGGTGGCGGTCCGGGTCGGCGGTCACCTGGCGGGTGTGTTCGGCGACGGTGCCGCGCAGGATCTCCCAGGCGTGCGCGGTCGGGTTGGAGCTGCCCATCAACTCCCGCCAGTTCACCGCGATTTCCGCGAAGGCCTGCTGGACGGCGATGGCCGCGGCGCTGTGCTCGGTCAGCCACACGCGCGCGTAGCTGAGGTACCGGGGGCGGTGGAGTTCGCAGAACGCGGTGAACTCCAGTGGTACGTCCACCGGCTCGCCGGGCCCCGGGGGCGGCTCGGCGGAACTCTCGTGACGGTTGGTCATCTCGGCTTCTCGGAAAGGGAGATGGGTTTCTGGCGGTCGATCATCTGTGCTCACTCTACGGTAGGCCCTCGGTGCGCTGGGTGACCAATCCGATGGAATGCCCGGAACCCGTCGCCGCCAGGCCGGTTCCGGTGGCGACCGGCACGGGGTGCGGCGGCGGGACGGCCGGGCGGGGGGCCGGCGAGGGCCGGCGAGGGCCGGCGGGGCAGTGCTGCGCAGTGGCGGGGGAGTCGTAGGTGCGAGCGTGTCGCAGCTGGCCAGGCGCCGTAGGGCGGCTGCGGCTGCAAGGCAGTTGATGTGTCACCGTAGGCCCTGGGGAGGCTGGCGTCCACGCTCGGGGCGCGAACCTGCGCCCGCACAACCACCCGCACAACCACCCGCACAACCGCACTCACGATCACCGCAAAGATCACCACGGACGGGGTCGTGGTCGTCACCACGGTGACGGCCGAGCAGTGCGGGTGGACGGCGTGTGCGGGACGGGCGCGCTGCGGATCCGCCGGACGGGCGCTTGCCGCGCCCCGGGGCGGTGGAGCGGGCGCCGGTCCGGATGGTCCCGCAACTGCCGGCGGCCACCGTGCACATCGACCGCGCCCCGGCGGCCTTCGACCGGACCGGCCGGGGCGGGAGGGGCGGAGCGACCGCCCGTCAGGAGGTCGTCCGGGCCTCCGTGGGGGAGATCCGGTCGGCGGCGGTGTCCCGCTCGACCTGGGTGGGGAACGCCTCGACGGCTCGTCGCCGGGCCGCCTGTGCCGCTGCGGCAGCCGCGGCCGCAGCCGCCGCGGCTGCTCCGGCGGCGGCCTCCTCGCGCTCGCACCGGTGCGCCGCACCCGCGGCGTGTGCCCCGGGGGCGTGCCCGCCGCCCGTGAGGGCCCCGGAGGAGTGCCCCCCGGCGGTCAGCCCCGCCGATCGTCGTCGGCGGCCGAGCGCGGCCCGGGCGGCGTGTTCCTCGGCGGCCTGTCTGGCGGCCAGGTAGGCCTGCACGGCCGCCATGCCGTAGACGGGCTGGATGAGTTGGTGGCCCTTGAAGAAGGGTCTGGCCGGGGCGAACCCGGCGGCGACCACGAGGTCGCGGATCTCTGCTATCTCGGCCTCACTGCGGGCGGTGAAGCGGACCTCCCAGCCCTTCTTGTACGTATGGCCCTTCTCGCCGCTGCGACGGGCGGGGTCCGGGCGGCGGACGTATCCGGGCAGGCGGCCGAGGCGGAGCTGGGCCGCGCGGAGGCCGGCGGTCTCGTCACGTGACATGACGTAAGCCTAGGCAATCCCCGGGGTGCGATTGACGCCTTGAGGGTCCCTCGCCGTATGCCCTTGGTCACTCTGGGTCAGGCGGCCAGGTCGGCGATCGCTTTCGATCACATATGACAACCTGATGAGCGTCAATTACTCCAAATGAGTGAGGGTATGAGGACTTTAGTGCGGGCTGATCCCGGTTTCGCGACGGTTGAGTAACAGTGCATCAGGCCCCCGGTCGCAGGTCCGGGCGGTTGGGGATGGTGTCGGCATGAGCTACCGGATTCCGTCGCCGCCGCCGTCCCTGGAGGAACTGGCGAAGCGTCAGCAGAACGTCGTCACCGCGAGCCAGCTGCGCGCCCGGGGCGTGCCGGCCCGGATCATCACCGAGCACTGCCGCCGGGGCGGCCCCTGGCGGCGGATGCTGCCCCGGGTCTACCTGCTGCAGTCCGCCGAACCCACCCCGGAGCAACGGATGTGGGCCGCGCTGCTGTACGCCGCGCAGAACGGCCGCGAGGAGGGCCGCCGGGAGGGCGCGGTGATCACCGGCGCGGCCGCGCTGTCCCTGTACGGCTTCACCGTCGTGCCCCGGCTGCCCGCGGTGACCGAAGTGGACGTCCTGGTGCCCCGGCAGCGCCGGCTGAAGGACATCGGCGAGGTGCGGATCCGGCGCACCGAAAGGGAGTTGGTGGCCCGCTCGGTGCATGGGCTGGCCTGTGCGCCGGTGGCCCGGGCGGTCGCCGACGCGTTGGCCGAGTGGACGGCGGAGCCGGGGCACCCGGCGCCGGTGCGCGAGGTGCTGCGGGAGGCCGTCGCCCTGCCCGACAACCTCTGCACGGCAAGGGAGTTGGTGGTCGAGCTGACCGATTCCGGGCTGACCGGCGAGCCGCGGGTGCGGGCCGCGCTGGACGAACTGCTCGCCGCCGAGCGCGACTTGCTGCTGGAGCAGCTCGGACACCTGGTGGACGAGTGGCTGCTGCCCGCCCCGCTGAACGCACCCGAGCTGCGGATGCGCGGCGGCACGTACATCGCCGTCCCGGACCTCTACTGGCCGGAGCGGGGCGTCGCGGTGGAGGTGGACTCGGAGCTGCGCTGCGTGAGCGAGGGCGAGGCCGCCTGGGTGCGTGGCGGTCAGCACCGGATGGAGTACCTGGGCATCCGGGTGGTGTACGTCTCCGGGGCCGGGCTGGCAGCCGACCCGGACGCGGTCGGCGGCGAACTGCGCGAGGCGTACCGGGTCGGCGGGACGGACGTGGTGGAGCTGCTGGTCGTCTGAGCGGCCGGCGCCGGCCGCCCGGAACCCGGCCGGACCGCGGAGCCGCACCCAGGGCACCGCGAGCACGCTCCCGCGACCGCGGAGCCGCACCCAGGGCACCGCGAGCACGCTCCCGCGACCGCGGAGCCGCACCACGGCATCGCGAGCACGCTCCCGCGACCGCGGAGCCGCACCCAGGGCACCGCGAGCACGCTCCCGCGACCGCGGAGCCGCACCACGGCACCGCGAGCACGCTCCCGCGACCGCGGAGCCGCACCACGGCATCGCGAGCACGCTCCCGCGACCGCGGACCAGCCCCTGCGGTCCCGCGACCGCGGAGCCGCACCACGGCCCCGGAATCCGCTACGAACGGACCACCGGTGTGCCGACCAGCTCGACCCCGGCCGCCCGCAGCTCCGCCAGCGCGGCGGCGGTGGTCTCCGGGTTCACCCCGGCGGTGAGGTCCAGCAGCACGCGGGTGGTGAAGCCCGCCCGGGCGGCGTCCAGCGCGGTCGCCCGGACGCAGTGGTCGGTGGCGATGCCGACCACGTCGACCTCGTCGACCTGCCGTTCGCGCAGCCACTCCACCGGGCCGCGGTTGTTCTCGTCCAGCCCCTCGAAGCCGCTGTACGCCGCCGAGTGGGCGCCCTTGTCGAAGACCGCCTCGACCGCGCCGGAGATGACGGCGGGCGCGAAGTTGGGGTGGAAGCCCACACCCTCGGTGCCGGCCACGCAGTGCGGCGGCCAGCTGTCGACGTAGTCCGGCTCCGCGGAGAAGTGGTCGCCCGGGTCGATGTGGTGGTCGCGGGTGGCGAGGATGTGCTGGTAGCCGGCGGAGGACTCGGCGATCAGGTCGGTGATGTCGGCGGCCACCTCGGCGCCGCCGGCGACGGCCAGGCTGCCGCCCTCGCAGAAGTCGTTCTGCACGTCGACGACGATCAGTGCCCGGTGCATGACTCGCATCCTCGGATCTCGGGGGCCCGCGGAAGGCGGCGCCCCGGTGGGGGGAGCCCTCGGGAGTGCGCGGCCCGGCCGTGCCGGGCGCGGGGGGTCCTCGGGGAGCTCCGGGGGAACTCGGGGAACTCTACGGCTGACTCTAGGGAGTGGCGGGCGGGGGCGGAAGCCCCGGAGCCGGTCCGGTGGCCCGGCCCCGGACTCCGGTCAGTGGGCCGGCCCGGCGGGCAGGAGCAGTTCGGTCGGCAGGACCGGGTCGCCCTTGGACAGCTGGGTGGCGGACAGCGGCAGCGCGGCGCGGGCGCGCACGTGCCGGTCGCGGGCGGCGCTCAGCGGTTCCCGGCCGACGGTCTCGCCGGCCACCACCAGCGGCACCTGCATGAGGTGCGGCCGCAGCTCGTCCGGGACGGGCCCGGTGCCGACCACCTCGGCCTCGGCCACGCCGTCGGCGTCGGGCCGGCGGGCCGCCCACTTGCGGCCGCCGATGCTGGTCTTGCCGCCGGCCGCGCGCTTGGCCACCGGCACCATCGGGCCGCCGTCGGCCTCGGCCCGGGCGACCAGCTTGTAGACCATCGCGCAGGTCGGGTGCCCGCTGCCGGTGACCAGGCTGGTGCCGACGCCGTAGCCGTCCACGGGGGCCGCGGCCAGGGCGGCGATCGCGTACTCGTCCAGGTCCGAGGTGACGATGATCCTGGTCCGGTCGGCGCCGAGTTCGTCCAGCTGGCGGCGGACCCGGTGGGCCAGCAGGGTGAGGTCGCCGGAGTCGATCCGGACGGCGCCGAGTTCGGGGCCGGCCACCTCGACCGCGGTGCGCACGGCCTCGCGCAGGTCGAAGGTGTCGACCAGCAGGGTGGTGCCCTTGCCCATGGAGGCTATCTGTGCCGTGAAGGCGTCCCGCTCGCTGTCGTGCACCAGCGTGAAGGCGTGTGCGGCGGTGCCGGTGGTCGGGATGCCGTGGGCGAAGCCGGCCTCCAGGTCGGAGGTGGCGGCGAAGCCGGCCACGTAGGCCGCTCGGGCGGCGGCGACGGCGGCCTGCTCGTGGGCCCGGCGGGCGCCCATCTCGATCACCGGACGGCCGCCGGCGGCGGCGGTCATCCGGGAGGCGGCGGCCGCGATGGCCGAGTCGTGGTTGAGGATCGAGAGGATCACCGTCTCCAGGATCACCGCCTCGGCGAAGCTGCCCTCGACGGTGAGCAGCGGCGAGCCGGGGAAGTAGACCTCGCCCTCGGGGTAGCCGTGGATGTCGCCGCGGAAGCGGTAGTCGGCGAGGAAGCGCAGGGTGTCCTCGTCGACCACGTCCTGGTCGGCCAGCCAGTCCAGCTGGGGGGTGGTGAAGCGGAAGTTCTCGACGGCGTCCAGCACCCGGCCGGTGCCGGCCATGACGCCGTAGCGGCGGCCGTTCGGCAGGCGGCGGGTGAACACCTCGAAGACGGAGCGGCGGTGGGCGGCCCCGCTGCGCAGGGCGGCCTGCAGCATGGTGAGCTCGTAGCGGTCGGTGAGCAGCGCGGTCGAGCCGGCCGCTCGCACGGAAGTGGCGTCCATGCGGATGATGCTACTACCACTTAGCGTCAGAGTGACGATTTCTCGTGGACTGCGGCGGGCCGGAATCGCTCGGGTGTCCCCCGGATGGCAGCATGGGGCATGAGGGGTTACGGACGACTGTGCAGCGAGGAGGACCGGCGTGAGCGTCGCGCCCGCGGAGATCGAGCGCCCGGAGGTCGAGGGGCTGCCGGTGACCGAACCGGACACGCCCTGGGTGACCATCGTGCACAACGACCCGGTCAACCTGATGAGCTATGTCCAGTACGTCTTCCAGGCCTACTTCGGCTACCCGAAGGACAGGGCCCGGAAGCTGATGATGGACGTCCACACCAAGGGCCGGGCAGTGGTCTCCAGCGGATCCCGCGAGGAGATGGAGCGCGACGTCCAGGCGATGCACGGCTACGGCCTCTGGGCGACGCTGCAGCACGACTGACCCCGACCCGACCGGCGCCGGCAGGACGGGCGCCGGCCGGGCGGACGCCGACCCGACCGGCGCAGGGGCGACCGGGCACCGACCGGACCGGTGTCGGAGCGCCGGCCGTACGACCGAAGACGACGAAGACGGGCTGACCGATACAGATGGCTGGGTTGTTCGAGAGCACCGGCGGTGGCGGCGCGGCGATCGCGCTGGACGAGTGGGAGGCCTCCATCCTGCGCTCGCTGGAAGTGCAGTTGCTGGAGCTGATCGGCCCCGGCCCGGGCGGGGAGGGCACCGACCCGCTGGCCGCGCTGTTCGCCGAGGGCCCGACCGAGGCGCCCGCCGACCCGGTGCTGGCCCGGCTCTTCCCGGACGCCTACCGCGACCCGGAGAAGCCGGAGGACGAGGAGGCCAGGATCGCGTCCGGGGAGTTCCGCCGCTTCACCGAGCTGGACCTGCGGGCCCGCAAGCGGGACGACGCGCTGTTCGTCGTCCGGGCGCTGGACGGCCTCGGCGGCGGTGGGGTGCTCAAGCTGGCCGGGCCCGAGTGCCTGCGCTGGCTGGGCGCGCTGAACGACCTGCGGCTGGCCGTCGGCGTCCGGCTGGAGGTCTCCGAGGACGACGAGGACGGCCTCTACGAGTTGCCGGACGGTGACGAGCGCAAGCCGTTGGTGGTGGCGTACCTGTGGCTGGGCGCCCTCCAGGAGTCGCTGCTGGAGGCCATGGCGGACTGAGGCCTGGCGATAGATCCTGCCCGATTCCGGGCAAGCCCCGGTCGTTTCGTCCAGAATGTGGACGATTGACCGGGGCATTTCTTATGAAAATCGGGCAAAACATATCAGGTCATGCTCAAATAACGCTCAGATGGACACCGTTATCCGAACTTCGCGTGGTACGACTTCTCCACCCCCGAGACCGACCAGGACGGTGCACCATGGCCGAGAAGTTGTACGACGACATGGTCGACAACACGCCGGATGAGGAGGGCTACGAGCGCGGGCTCGGCAGCCGCCAGATCCAGATGATCGCGATCGGCGGCGCGATCGGCACCGGCCTGTTCCTCGGCGCGGGCACCGCGATCTCCCGCTCCGGCCCGAGCCTGATCCTCTCCTACGCCGTCGCCGGCCTGGTGATCTTCGTGATCATGCGGGCGCTCGGCGAACTGCTCACCTACCGCCCGGTCTCCGGTAGCTTCGCCGAGTACGCCCGCGAGTTCCTCGGCCCCTTCGCCGGCTACGTGACCGGCTGGACGTACTGGCTGTTCTGGGTCGTCACCGGCATGGCGGAGACCACCGCCGCCGCGGTCTACGTGCGGTTCTGGGCGCCGGACATACCGCAGTGGATCAGCGCGCTGACCTTCCTGGTCCTGCTCTACGCGGCCAACCTGATCTCGGTGAAGCTGTTCGGCGAGATCGAGTTCTGGTTCTCCATGGTCAAGGTCACCGCCATCATCGGCATGATCCTGATCGGCGTCGGGGTGCTGACCCTCGGCTTCAGCAAGGCCGGTGACACCGCGTCGATCGGCCACCTCTGGCAGGACGGCGGCTTCTTCCCCCAGGGCATCGGCTCCACCGTGATGACCCTTCAGATCGTCATGTTCGCCTACCTGGGCGTCGAGCTGGTCGGCGTCACCGCGGGCGAGAGCGAGAATCCCGAGAAGACCCTGCCGCGCGCCATCAACACCCTGCCCTGGCGGATCGCACTGTTCTACATCGGCGCCCTGGTGGTCATCCTCTCGCTCGTGCCGTGGACCGAATTCCAGCCCGGCGTCAGCCCGTTCGTCGCCGCCTTCGGCAAGATCGGCATCCCGGCGGCGGCCGGTATCATCAACTTCGTGGTGCTCACCGCGGCGCTCTCCTCCTGCAACTCCGGGATGTACTCCACCGGCCGCATGCTGCGCGACCTCGCGCTGAGCGGCCAGGCCCCGCGGCGGCTCACCAGGCTCAACGCCCGCCGCACCCCGGCCTTCGCGATCACCGCCTCCTGCCTGCTGATGGGCGTCGGCGTGGTGCTCAACTACGTCGTCCCGGCACGGGCGTTCGAGTACATCACCTCGGTCGCCACGGTCTGCGGCCTGTGGACCTGGGCGATGATCCTGATCGCCCAGATCCGCTACCGCCGGGCCTGGCGGGCCGGCCACCTGCCGCCGCCCACCTTCAAGGCGCCCGGCGGCGCCTGGGTCAGCAAGGGCGCGCTCGCCTTCCTCGTCCTGGTCGTGGTGCTGATCGGCCTGGACCGGGACAACCGGGTCTCGCTGTTCGTCTTCCCGGGCTGGGCCCTGCTGCTGGTGGTCGGCTACCGGGTGCTCAAGCGCCGCGACCCGCAGGCCGTCCACGGCGCCGCCCCGGACCGGGCGCCCGCCCGCGACGGGAACGTGGACGCACACTGACCGCGCCCCGCACGCCCCGGCGGGCCCGGACACCTGTTCTGGGCCCGCCGGGGCGTGGCTATCCTGACCGCATGCTGACCATCACCCGAGAACTCCGCGACCGGATCGTGGCCCACGCCCGCGCCGACCACCCGGACGAGGCCTGCGGCGTGGTCGCCGGACCGGCCGGCAGCGGACGGCCCGAGCGGTTCATCCCGATGCTCAACGCCGCTCGCTCGCCCACCTTCTACGAGTTCGACTCGGGCGACCTGCTCAAGCTCTACCGCGAGATGGACGACCGGGACGAGGAGCCGGTGATCGTCTACCACTCGCACACCGCCACCGAGGCCTACCCCTCGCGCACCGACGTGAGCTACGCCTCCGAGCCGTTCGCCCACTACGTCCTGGTCTCCACCGCCGAGGGCAACGGCGAGGGGGACCCGTACCAGTTCCGTTCGTTCCGCATCGTGGACGGCGAGATCACGGAGGAAGACGTGCAGGTGGTCGAGGCCCACCCGGCCTGACCGGCACCCCCGCGGACCCGGCCCGCCGACCCCTCGCGAAGGGGCGGCGGGCCGCCGTCGTCTCAGCCCTGGGGACGCGAACATCCGGATCCCGAGACGGGCATGTCCGAGCGGGCCCGGGAATCTATACGATGAACCCATGCGTTCCGTCGATGTGAGCACTCAGGCCCCGGGCACCCGCCTCGTGGCGCGCCTGCACATCGACCTGTGCCGGCACGCCGGCGCGATCTGTCCCGGTACGCCCGCGCGCTCGCGCTGAGAGCCGCTTCACACCTCGCCCGGGGCCTGCCGCCCTCCGGCGCCGCCGAGCACCCCGAGCCCCCGGGCGCCCGCCCGCCCTGCCGCGTCCGCTGCGGCCCACCCACTCCACGACTCGCACAGGAGCGCACTCATGGCCATCGAGGTCCGCATCCCGACCATCCTCCGCACCTACACCGACGGTGCCAAGGCCGTCGAGGGCAACGGCAGCAACCTCGGGGAACTCTTCACCGACCTCGACGCCCGCCACCCGGGCATCGCCGCCCGCCTGGTCGAGGGCGGCGAGCTGCGCCGCTTCGTCAACGTCTACCTGAACGACGAGGACGTCCGCTTCCTGGAGGGCATCTCCACCGCCGTCGCCGACGGCGACAGCGTCACCATCCTGCCCGCCGTGGCCGGCGGCGCCCGCTGAAGTCCCGGGCTCCCCCGCCGCCCACGACGGGGGAGCCGCCCCTCCACCCCCACCGCCTTGGCCGGAGGCCTCCCTTGCGTTACGACAGCCCGCTCGAAGCCGTCGGCAACACCCCGCTGGTCCGCCTGCCGCGGCTGTCCGCCGCCCTCCCCGGCAACGCCGAGGGCCTGGTGAGCCTGTGGGCCAAGCTGGAGGACCGCAACCCCACCGGCTCGATCAAGGACCGCCCGGCCCTGCACATGATCGAGCGCGCCGAGGCCGCCGGCCGGCTCACCCCCGGCTGCACCATCCTGGAGCCCACCAGCGGCAACACCGGCATCTCGCTGGCCATGGCCGCCAAGCTCAAGGGCTACCGGATGGTCTGCGTGATGCCCGAGAACACCAGCGAGGAGCGGCGCGAGCTGCTCCGCATGTGGGGCGCCGAGATCATCTCCTCCCCGGCCGCCGGCGGCTCCAACACCGCCGTCCGGATCGCCAAGGAGATCGCCGCCGAGCACCCCGACTGGGTCATGCTCTACCAGTACGGCAACCCCGACAACGCGGGCGCCCACTACACCGGCACCGGCCCCGAGATCCTCGCCGACCTGCCGACCGTCACCCACTTCGTGGCCGGCCTCGGCACCACCGGCACCCTGATGGGCGTCGGCCGCTACCTGCGCGAGAAGGTCCCCGGCGTGAAGATCGTCGCCGCCGAGCCGCGCTACGACGACCTGGTGTACGGGCTGCGCAACCTGGACGAGGGCTTCGTCCCCGAGCTGTACGACGCCGAGGTGCTCACCACCCGCTTCTCGGTCGGCTCCGCGGACGCCGTCCGCCGCACCCGCGAACTCCTCCAGCAGGAGGGCATCTTCGCGGGCGTCTCGACCGGCGCCATCCTGCACGCGGCGATCGGCGTCGGCCGCAAGGCGGCGGCCGCGGGGGAGCGAGCGGACATCGTCTTCGTGGTCGCCGACGGCGGGTGGAAGTACCTGTCCACCGGCATCTACACCGCCGAGTCCACCGAGGCCGCGGTCGAGGCGCTGCAGGGCCAGCTCTGGGCGTAGGGCGCGCCCGACGAATCCCTAACGGCCTTCCAGCACCTTCCGGGTGAGGTCCCAGACCTGCCGGTCCACCGCGCCGGCCCGGCGGCGGAAGGCCGACAGCGGCACCTCCCGCAGCTCGTCGGTCTCCAGCCAGCTGGCCCGGCCCTGCCGGTCGCCCACCGAACCGGGCGGCAGTGGCAGCACGCCCGGGCGTTCGGCGTGGTGCTTGCTGGTGATCTTCGCGACGGTGACGGTCCGGCCGTGCACCCGCAGCACCAGGCACGGGCGGTCCTTGGACCCGGGCCCGTCCTCGAACGGCACCTGCGCCCACCAGATCTCCTGCGGTTCCGGGCCGGCCCCCGTCCGCGGCCGCGGACCGGTCGGCCCGGCCGGGCGCGGGGCCGGACGGGTGCGCCGCACCAGCGCCGCCGCGGCGGCGGCCAGCAGCGCGACGCCCAGCAGCGACAGGACGAGCCAGGTAGCGGTCATGCCGTTCATGCGGCGAACCGTACCGGGCCGAGGGTGAACGCCACCACCGTGACGGCTGTGACGATTGGGCAATTGTCCGCGCATTGCCCCCGGTTCGTCACGGAACTGCCACAATGCCCGTTCTGCGCACGGAGCCCCGACCGGCCCGGCCAGGCTGCGTCACGAACGTCCGCCCCCGTCCCCGGAGGTGCCCCCGTGACCCGTGGCCCCGAGCTGTGGTCCTGCGCCGAGATCGCCCGTCACATCAACGTCCGGCCCGCGACCGTCCGCAGCTACCGCCGGCACCGGCTGCTGCCCGACCCGGACGTGATCGACGGCAACGGCCACCCGCGCTGGTACCCCTCCACCATCCGCAGCTGGGCCCGAAACCGGCCCGGCCGCCGCTGATCCCCGGCCCGTCAACCGCCCCCGCTCCCGCTCCCGGCGTTCTGGTGATTCCGCCCACAGCCCGGCACGGAGACGGGGGCAAAGTGCCGCTCCGCCCTTACCCTCGACACACCAATGCAGTGCCACCGGCCGGTCCACCGGCCCCGGCCTGCCGTTTTCCATGCTGTTTTCCATGCGGTTCCGGTGGAGGACGGCGATGCCGTTTTCCAGCAGCAGCCAGGATGTGTCGGGGCGGAGGGGCTCGGATGAAACTGACCGTGGTGGGGTGTTCGGGGAGCTTCCCGTCCGCCGACTCGCCCTGCTCCAGCTACCTGGTCGAGGCCGAGGGCTTCCGCGTCGTCCTCGACCTCGGCAACGGAGCCCTCGGCGCCCTCCAGAAGTACACCGGCCTCTACGACGTCGACGCCGTCCTGCTCAGCCACCTGCACGCCGACCACTGCGTCGACCTGTGCGCCTACTGGGTGGCCCGCAACTACCGCGCCGAGGGCTGCCCCGAACTGCTGCCCGTGTACGGTCCGGCCGGCACCGCCGAGCGGCTCGCCCGCGCCTACGACATGCCGGAGAACCCCGGCATGAAGGAGGTGTTCGAGTTCCGCACCCTCACCCCCGGCAGCTTCGAGCTCGGCCCGTTCCGGATCGGCGTCGCCCAGGTCAACCACCCCGTCGACGCCTTCGCCTTCCGGCTGGAGCACGGCGGCCGCTCGCTGGTCTACAGCGGGGACACCGGCGAGAGCGCCGAACTCGTCGAACTCGCCCGCGACACCGACCTCTTCCTCTGCGAGGCCGCGTACATCGACGGGCGCGACACCTACCAGGCCGTCCACCTCAACGGCCGCGAGGCGGGCGAGCACGCCGCCGCGGCCGGCGCCCGCCGGCTCGTCCTCACCCACATCCCCCCGTGGACCGACGCCGAGCACAACCGCCGGGACGCCGCGGCCGTCTACCCCGGTCCGGTCGAGATCGCCCGGGCCGGTGCGGTGTACGAGGTCTGAGCAGGCCGGCGGGGTTCCACCGTCCTGAGCCGTCGTCGCCGCACCAGCTGACCGACCGCCGTGCGCGGCCCGTCCGGAACGCCCGGGCGGGCCGCGCGGTCAACCGAACTCGGCGCGGGAGAAGCGGAGATGACCGGCCGCCGGATCGCCGTGCTGTGCCTGCCGGCGGCCGGTCCGGCGGATCCGGCGCTTCCCTCTCCGGTCAGCGCCGTCCGGGGACGGGCAGCCCGAGGTGGTCCCGCAGGGTGGGGCCGGTGTAGTCGGTGCGGAACACCCCGCGCTCCTGGAGCAGCGGCACCACCCGGTCGACGAACTCGTCCAGGCCGCCCGGGGTGAGGTGGGGGACGAGGATGAAGCCGTCGGCCGCGTCGTTCTGCACGAAGTGGTCGATCTGCGCGGCGACGGTGGCCGGCGAGCCGATGAAGGACTGCCGGCCGGTCAGCTCGATCACCAGTTCGCGGCTGGTCAGCTTCTTCTCCGCGGCCACCGCCCGCCACCGCTCGGCGACGGCCACCGGGTCGGCGTGCCGGACCCGGCCCTGGACCAGGCCGCTGTCGGGGTCGGGGTCGACGGCCGGCAGCGGGCCGTCCGGGTCGTGGCCGGACAGGTCGACGCCCCAGACCTGCTCCAGGAAGGCGATGGCGGTCTGCGGACCGACCTGGGCCCGGCGGATCTCGTGGGCCCGTTCGGCCGCCTCGGTGTCGGTGTCGCCGAGGACGAAGGTGACCCCGGGCATGATCTTCAGCTCGTCCGGCTTGCGTCCGTACGCGGCGAGCCGGCGCTTGACGTCGGCGTGGAAGGCCCGGCCGTCGGCGAGGGTGGAGTGCCGGGAGAAGACCACGTCGGCGGTGGCGGCGGCGAACTCACGTCCCTCGTCGGAGTCACCGGCCTGGATCACCACCGGGTGGCCCTGCGGCGGGCGCGGCAGGGAGAGCCGGCCCTCGACCTCGAACTGCGGTCCCGAGTGCCGGACGGGCTCCTCCCCGGCGTCCCAGAACTCCCGTGCCAGCTGGACGAATTCGGCGGCCCGGGTGTAGCGGTCGGCCCGGTCCAGGTAGCCGCCGCGGCGGAAGTTCTCCCCGGTGAAGGCGTCCGAGGAGGTGACCACGTTCCAGGCCGCGCGGCCGCCGGAGAGGTGGTCCAGCGAGGCGAAGCGGCGGGCGAGCTCGTACGGCTCGTTGAAGGTCGCGTTGACGGTGGCGGCCAGTCCGAGCCGCTCGGTGACGGCGGCCAGCGCGTTCAGCACGGTGATCGACTCGGGGCGGCCGACCACGTCGAGGTCGTGGATGAGGCCCTTGGTCTCGCGCAGTCGCAGGCCCTCGGCGAGGAAGAAGAAGTCGAACTTCCCGCGTTCGGCGGTCTGCGCGAGGTGGCGGAAGGAGGAGAACTCGATGTGGCTGCCGGCGGCCGGGTCGCTCCAGACGGTGGTGTTGTTGACGCCGGGGAAGTGCGCGGCGAGGTGGATCTGCTTGAGCGGTCGGTCCGTCATCGGGTCACCTCGGCGAGGGCGGGGGAAGCGGTGGAGGCGTCGGCGGGGCGGGCGGCGTAGCGGCTGGCCGGGCGGGCCAGGCCGAGGTGCTCGCGCAGGGTGCGGCCGGTGTACTCGGCGCGCAGCAGTCCGGCGGCGCGCAGGGCGGGGGCGATCCGGTCGGCCAGTGCGGCCAGGTCGCGCGGCGGGTCGGCGGGGGAGAGGTGGAAGCCGTCGACGCCGGTGCCGGTCGCGGTGAGCTCGGTGAGCAGCCGCTCGTCGGCGGCCCGGTCGGGCAGGGCGGACAGGGCGGGATCGAGCCGGGCGAGGATGCGCAGGCCCTCGCCGGCCCGCAGCCGCAGTTCGGTGGCGGCGGTCAGCCGGGTGGCGGGGTCGGGGGCGTCGAGCAGCACGACGTCGGCGTGCCGGATCGCGGCGGCGACCCGGGCGCGCCCGCCGGGGGAGGCGTCCGGTGCGAGGTCGGCGGCGGCGACCGGTACCGCGACCACCGGGCGGCCCTGCGGCGGGCGTGGGGTGACGGACGGGCCGCGGACCGAGAAGTGCGGGCCCTCGAAGTCGATGTAGTGCAGCTTGTCGCGGTCGATGAACCGCCCGGTGGCGGTGTCGCGGATCTCCGCGTCGTCCTCCCAGCTGTCCCAGAGCCGGGCGGCCACCTCGACGGCGTCGGCGGCCTCGGCCCACAGCTCGTCCTCGGCGGCGACCGGCCGGCGGCCGAAGGCCCGCGCCTCGGCCTCGGTCGCGGAGACGCCGACCAGCCAGCCCGCCCGGCCCTCGCTGGCCCAGTCCAGGGTGTTGACCGAGATCGAGGTGTGGAAGGGCTCGGTGTGGGTGGTGGTGACGGTCGGCACCAGCCCGACCCGGCTGGTCGGCGGGGCGATCCGGGCGAGGGTGGCGAGCGCGTCGGGACGGCTCGGCGCGGGGGCGAAGGAGTCGTCGAGGGTGACGAAGTCCAGGGTGGCCCGCTCGGCGAGGCGGGCGAGGGAGGTGTAGTGCCCGGCGTCGAAACGGCCGGGGCTGTCGAGGGCTGCGGACAGGTGCAACTGGCGGGGCATGGTGAGCCTGACTTCCTCGTGCGGACGCGTGCGGGCACCGGCGCACCCGTGCGGAGACGGGTGCGCGGGGGCACGCCGACGCGCGGTGGCGGCCCGCGGGCGGAGCCCGTACGGGCGGGGAGGGAGGGACCGGCGCCGGGCGGGACGTCAGCCGGGCGGCGGCGGGGGAACGGTCAGCTCAGCCGCGACACGCCGCGGACCACACGCGACCGAAGTCGATGTGGCTGCGGGTGACCAGCGGGCACGAGGCGTTCACCGCTTCAGTTGACCAGGGCGTCCGTCGGTTCGTCAACCGCCGTTTCCGCCCGCTCGGCGCGCCCCGGTACGCGCGAGGCCCCGCCCCGCCGCGGGGGGAGCGGCGGCGGGGCGGGGCCTTCGAGGCGGACGGTGACGCGGGCGTCAGGCCTTGGTGACGTCCTCGATCTCGTCGTCGTCCTCGCGACCGGGGGTCTTGAGGTCGAACCTGGTGATCGCGAACCGGAAGAGGAAGTAGTAGATCGCGGCGAAGACCAGGCCGATCGGGATGATCATCCACGGGTCGGTGGCCTTGTTCCAGGCCAGCGCGTAGTCGATCAGGCCGCCGGAGAAGGTGAAGCCGTCGTGCACGCCGAGCGCCCAGGTGACGGTCATCGAGACGGCCGTGAGCAGCGCGTGGATGACGTACAGGACCGGGGCGATGAAGACGAAGGAGAACTCGATCGGCTCGGTGACACCGGTGACGAAGGAGGTCAGGGCCAGCGACACCATCATGCCGGTGACGGCCTTGCGGCGGTGCGGCTTGGCGGCGTGGGCGATGGCCAGCGCGGCGGCGGGCAGCGCGAACATCATGATCGGGTAGAAGCCCGACATGAACTGTCCGGCGGACGGGTCGCCGGCGAAGAAGCGGGTCAGGTCGCCGTGCACGACGGTGCCGTCGGCCTTGGTGAAGTCACCGGTCTGGAACCAGGCGAAGGAGTTCACGAACTGGTGCATGCCGACCGGCAGCAGACCACGGTTGACCAGGCCGAAGGCGCCCGCACCGATCGCGCCGGCGCCGATCAGGGTGTCGTTCAGGCTCTTGACGGCGTCACCGATCGGGCCCCAGGCCAGACCGAAGAAGACGCCGACGGCGGTGCCGACGAAGGCCATGATGATCGGGACCAGACGGCGGCCGTTGAAGAAGCCGAGCCAGTCGACCAGCTTGGTGCGGTGGTACTTCTGCCACAGCACCGCGGCCAGCAGGCCGATCACGATGCCGCCGAGCACGCCCGGGTCCTGGTAGACCGGCTTGATCCACTTGTCGCCGTCGACGTGGCCCTCGGAGACCGGGAACGCGGTGAGGACGTTCTTGTACACCAGGAAGCCGACCAGCGCGGCGAGGGCGGTGGAGCCGTCGGCCTTCTTGGCGAAGCCGATCGCGATGCCCACCGCGAAGAGCAGCGCCAGGTTGGAGAAGACGCCGTCACCGGCGGTGGCGAAGACCGAGGCGACCTTGTCCCAGCCGAGGCCGTCCTTGCCGAACACGTCGTCCTGGCCGAGACGCATCAGCAGGCCGGCGGCGGGGAGCACGGCGATGGGCAGCTGGAGGCTGCGGCCGATCTTCTGCAGACCCTGGAGGAGGTTCTGGCCGAACTTCTTGGCGGGGCTGGGCGAGGCCGGAGCCGTGGCGGGCGCCGGTGCCTGCGCAGACTGACTCATGGGGGTGGGTTCCTAACGGCATGGCGGTCGGTCGGGGGGAGGGCACAGGGGCCGAACCGCGAACTGGTCTACACCACACGTGGTGTAGACCAGTTTTGTAGCACGGGCGGAGAAGTCGAGGAACCCCGGAAAGCGGTGTCACCGCGAAGTGCTATGAAATCGAAACCTACTTACCGAATGGCGATCATGGTCACCCGTCGCGATTGGGATTTTGGCCGACTGCGCAACAAAATCGATTTTGGCTAATGGCGCAACAAAAGCGCGGCGTGTCCTGCCAGGGGCGTTGGGCCGCGGCGGCGGGCCTTTGGGAAATGCCGGAGGCCTCCGAACCCGTCGGTCCGGAGGCCATTGCGGGGATAACCCCGGTGGCGCTCGGTTTCAGGCCTTGGTGACGTCCTCGACCTCGGACTCGTCCTCCCGGCCCGGCGTTTTCAGGTTGAATTTGATGATGATGAACCGGAAGAGCGCGTAGTACACGACGGCGAAGCAGAGGCCGATCGGGATGATCAGCCACGGCTTGGTGGCCAGCCCCCAGTTGATCACGTAGTCGATCAGGCCGGCCGAGAAGCTGAACCCGTCGTGCACCCCGAGCCCCCAGGTCACCGCCATCGAGGCGCCGGTCAGCAGCGCGTGCACGGCGTACAGGGCCGGGGCGATGTAGGCGAAGGAGTACTCGATCGGCTCGGTGATGCCGGTGACGAAGGAGGTCAGGCCGACCGAGAGCATCAGGCCGTAGATCTCCTTGCGCCGGTGCGGCTTCGCCGAGTGCGCGATGGCGAGGGCGGCCGCCGGCAGCGCGAACATCATGATCGGGAAGAAGCCGGACTGGAACTGGCCGGCCGTCGGGTCGCCCGCCAGGAAGCGCGGGATGTCGCCGTGCGCGATCGTGCCGTCCGGCCTGACGAACTCCCCGAACTGGAACCAGACGAAGGTGTTCAGCAGCTGGTGCATGCCGATCAGCAGCAGGGCACGGTTGAACACGCCGAAGATGCCGGCGCCGCCCGCGCCCAGGTCGGCGAGGGTCTGCGAGAAGTCGTTCAGGCCGCGGCCGATCGGCGGCCAGACCCAGAGCGCCACCACGGCGGTCAGCATGCCGACCAGGGCGGTGATCATCGGGACCAGGCGGCGGCCGTTGAAGAAGCCGAGCCAGTCGACCAGCCTGGTGCGGTGGAACCGGACCCACAGCCAGGCCGACATCAGGCCGATCAGGATGCCGCCCAGCACGCCGGGGTTCTGGTACGTCGCGGCCGCCGCCTTCGCCGAGCCGTAGTCCACGCACTGCTCGCCGACCAGCACCGTCGGCGGCCTGCAACTCTCCGGGAAGGCGTGCAGGACCCGGAAGTAGACCAGGAAGCCGACCACGGCGGCCAGCGCCGTCGAGCCGTCCGCCTTCTTCGCCATGCCGATCGCGACGCCGACGCAGAACAGCATCGGCAGGCCGAAGGCGGAGTCGAGCAGTGCGCCGCCCGCGGCGGCGAAGACCTTCGCGACGTCGTCCCAGCCCAGCCCGTCCTTGCCGAACACGTCCGGTTGGCCGAGCCGGTTGAGGATGCCCGCAGCGGGGAGCACCGCCACCGGGAGCTGCAGGGAGCGGCCCATCTTCTGGAGGCCGCCGTAGAAGGTGTGCCACCACGTGGTCCGCGGAGCCGTGGCGCCAGCCGAACTCATCCTTCGCCCTTCGGGAGCGGTTGCCGACCCGGGGCCCCTGCGGGACCCTCGGGCGGGGCTCGGGAACACCCGGGGCCGTTCCCGCGTTCCTCGGAGTACACATATATTGGTGTAGACCACATAGAAGCAGGCCGTACTCCGGAGGCGTGAGCCCCACTGGTCGTCATCCTCGGGCGGCGACCGGGAGCCTGCCCGCCGAAATGGGCCAAAAGTGGACTAACGTGGCGGACCGGACCGGCACGGGTGATGCTGGTCGCGCTGCTCGCCGGCACGACCGCAGCCGAACCCGCGTCAGCCACCGGCACGGACCTCACCGCCCGGCGGTCGAGGGACACCCCAGCACCAGCGCAGGACGGCACCCGGCAGAGCCGCCGACGGGCCGAGACAGAGGGAGAAACCAGATGGCCAGCAAGGCTGAGAAGATCGTCGCCGGTCTGGGCGGCATCGAGAACATCGAAGAGGTCGAAGGCTGCATCACCCGCCTGCGCACCGAGGTCAAGGACGCCGCCCTGGTCGACGAGGCCGCCCTCAAGGCCGCCGGCGCCCACGGCGTCGTGAAGATGGGCACCGCGATCCAGGTCGTCATCGGCACCGACGCCGACCCGATCGCCGCCGACATCGAGGACATGATGTGAGCTGAGCCACCCGGGCCCGGCCCGCCCGGCCCGCCGACCCGCTCAGGGGGACGGCGGGCCGCGGCGCATCCGGCGCCACCTCCCGGAGCGACTACGCTCAGTGCCTATGTCACGCATCGACGGCCGCACCCCCGAACAGCTCCGCCCGATCACCATCGAGCGGGGCTGGAGCAAGCACGCCGAAGGCTCCGTCCTCATCTCCTACGGCGACACCAAGGTGCTGTGCACCGCCAGCGTCACCGAAGGCGTGCCCCGCTGGCGCAAGGGCAGCGGCGAAGGCTGGGTCACTGCCGAGTACTCCATGCTCCCGCGCGCCACCAACACCCGTGGCGACCGCGAGGCCGTCAAGGGCCGCATCGGCGGCCGCACCCACGAGATCAGCCGGCTCATCGGCCGCTCGCTGCGCGCCGTGGTCGACCACCGCGCGCTCGCCGAGAACACCATCGTCCTCGACTGCGACGTCCTCCAGGCCGACGGCGGCACCCGCACCGCCGCCATCACCGGCGCCTACATCGCCCTCGTCGACGCCGTCGCCTGGGCCCGCGACAAGAAGCTGCTGCGCGCCAAGGGCCAGCCGATCACCGGCGGCGTCAGCGCCGTCAGCGTCGGCATCATCGACGGCGTCCCGATGCTCGACCTCCAGTACGAGGAGGACGTGCGCGCCGAGACCGACATGAACATCGTCTGCACCTCCGACGGCCGCTTCGTCGAGGTCCAGGGCACCGCCGAGGGCGCCCCGTTCGACCGCGACCTGCTCGACCGGCTGCTCGACCTCGGCAGCCTCGGCTGCGCCGAGCTCGACGAGATCCAGCGCAAGGCCCTGGAGGGCTGAACCCGCGCGGCTCCCGCCGCCGTCGACCGGATCGGATGCACGGTCAGCTCCGTGGTGCGGACGGCCGTTCGGGCCGCGGGCGAACGGCCCGCCGAACGCCCGGCCTGCTGTACAGGCCGGGCCCGGAGACCGTACGGTTCCCGCAGCACTCCCGCTGCGGGAACCGCGTACCTCCCGGCGCGCGTCCCACCTACGGAACCCGCGCCCCACAGGAGGATCGGATGCCGTCGAGCATCGCCCGCCCCACCGCCCTCGCCGTGGCGGGACTCATCGCGATCCTCCCGCTCAGCATGGTGAGCTGCTCCGCCGCCCAGAAGGCGCTCGACTGCGGCAACACCGCCGTCAGGATCACCGGTGACATCGCCGACGTCACCAAGGCCTACGACAACGCGAGCAACGACTCGGCGGTCGCCGGGAAGGCCCTGCAGAAGCTCAAGAACGACCTCGACCAGGTCGGGAAGAACTCCAAGAACACCGACGTCGCCAAGGCCGTGACCGATCTGCAGAAGCAGGTCGAGAACGTGCAGCGGGCCGCCGACAAGAACGAGGTCCCGGACCTCAAGCCGCTCGGCGACGCCGCCGGCAACCTCACCTCGGTCTGCAGCGGCTGACGGTCCCCGGCCACTCGATAGGGTGGGTGACATGTCCACCCGCCTGATCCTCGCCACCCGCAACCAGCACAAGGTCACCGAGCTCCGCGCCATCCTGGCGGACGCCGGCCTGGACGTCGAGCTCGTCGGCGCCGACGCCTACCCGGAGATCCCGGACGTCCCCGAGACCGGTGTCACCTTCGCCGAGAACGCCCTGCTCAAGGCGCACGCCCTGGCCCGCGCCACCGGCCTGCCCGCCGTCGCCGACGACTCCGGCCTCTGCGTGGACGTGCTCAACGGCGCGCCCGGCATCTTCTCCGCCCGCTGGGCCGGCAAGCACGGCGACGACCGGGCCAACCTCGACCTGCTGCTCGCCCAGCTCTCCGACATCGCCGAGCCGCACCGCGGCGCCCACTTCTTCTGCGCCGCCGCCCTCGCCCTCCCCGACGGCACCGAGCGCGTCGTCGAGGGCCGCCTCCTCGGGACCCTGCGCACCGCCCCGGCCGGCGACGGCGGCTTCGGCTACGACCCGATCCTCCAGCCCCTCGGCGAGACCCGCACCTGCGCGGAGCTCACGGCCGACGAGAAGAACGCCATCAGCCACCGCGGCCAGGCCTTCCGTGCTCTGGCGCCGGTGGTCCAGGACCTCCTGGGCTGACGTTCCGTCCGGCAGACACGTCGAAGGCCCGCCCCGAGATCGTCTCGGGGCGGGCCTTCGATTCTTAGGTGTAAGGCTAGTGCGGCCTGAGGGACTCGAACCCTCACGGGGTTTCCCCCACCGGAACCTAAATCCGGCGCGACTGCCAGCTCCGCCAAGGCCGCGTAGCCCCTAGTCTAGGGCCTCGCTTCCGGTGGGAACACCGCGATTTCGTTCGACGCCTCACGCTTGTTCTTGTTCCGTCCGCAATAGGTGTCGGTGACGGAGTGGCAGTTGGGGCGGAGCGAGCGCGGCGAGCAGTTCGCGGGTGTACGTGACCGGCATGGTCGTCCCCCTGTGGGCAGTCGTGCGCCCGTCCCCCGGCATGCGAACGATCGAGATGGGGTTCGGTTACGGGCAGGGGTGGGTTTCGGCCAGGGGCTGACTGGTTGTCGAGGGCCCCGACCTGTGGTGTTTGGCTGTTGATTACCAATTGGTACAGACCTATTGACCTATGTGGTTCAGACCACATAGCTTCTGCGCCAATTGCAATCCCCCACGTGCGTGCTCCCCCACAGGCACGCGCCGACACTCTCTCCTGGAGGACCGAGTGTTGATCCGAAACACGGCGGAGCGGCGTCCCACCGCTGCCCACCGCCGGAAGAGCCCGGCGGCCAGGGCCGGTGTCGCCTCGCTCGCGGCGGCCTCGCTGGCCGGGCTGCTGATGGCGACGCTCGGCGCGGCGCCCTCGCAGGCGTCGGCGGCCGTCGACAACGCGGCCTGCCGCCCGGACGGCCTGTACCAGACGCCCGGGGTGGACGTCCCGTACTGCTCCGTCTACGACACCAGCGGGCGCGAGAAGATGGGCGCGGACCACCAGCGCCGCATCATCGGCTACTTCACCGGCTGGCGCACCGGCAAGAACGGTGACGCGCCGTACCTCGTGAACGACGTCCCCTGGGGCAAGGTCACCCACCTCAACTACGCCTTCGGCCACGTCGGCGGCGACAACAAGCTCTCGGTCGGCACCGACGGCCCGGCCAACGAGGCCACCGGGATCTCCTTCCCCGGCGTCCCCGGCGCCGAGCTGGACCCGAGCCTGCCGTACAAGGGCCACTTCAACCTGCTGACGAAGTTCAAGAAGCAGTACCCGAACGTCAAGACCCTGATCTCGGTGGGCGGTTGGACCGAGACCGGCGGCTACTTCGGGGACGACGGCAAGCGCGTCAACTCCGGCGGCTTCTACTCGATGACCGTCAACGCGGACGGCAGCGTCAACCAGGCCGGCATCGACACCTTCGCGGCCTCCTCGGTCGACTTCATCCGCAAGTACGGCTTCAACGGCGTCGACATCGACTACGAGTACCCGACCTCGATGAAGGACGCCGGCAACCCGCTGGACTGGCAGCTCGCCAACGCCAAGCGCGGCTCGCTGGCCAAGGGTTACGCGGCGCTGATGAAGACCCTGCGCGAGAGCCTGGACAAGGCCGGCGCCGCCGACGGCAAGCACTACCTGCTGTCGGTCGCCGCCCCGTCCTCCGGCTACCTGCTGCGCGGCATGGAGACCTTCCAGGTGGCCAAGTACCTGGACTACGTCAACATCATGTCGTACGACCTGCACGGCGCCTGGAACAAGTACGTCGGCCCGAACGCCTCGCTGTTCGACGACGGCAAGGACGGCGAGCTGGCCGCCGCCAACGTCTACGGCACCGCGCAGTACGGCGGCATCGGCTACCTCAACGCCGACTGGTCGTACCACTACTTCCGCGGCTCGATGCCCGGCGGCCGGATCAACGTCGGCCTGCCGTACTACACCCGCGGTTTCAAGAACGTCCAGGGCGGCGCCAACGGCCTCTGGGGCACCGCCTCGGCGACCACCTGTCCGGCCGGCTCCGGACTGACCGCCTGCGGTGACGGCGCGGTCGGCATCGACAACATCTGGAACGACAAGGACGACGCGGGCAAGGAGTCCCCGGCCGGGTCGAACCCGATGTGGCACGCCAAGAACCTGGAGAAGGGCATCCTGCCCGACTACCTGGCCAAGTACGGGGTGTCCGACACCGCGCTCCAGGGCACCTACACCCGCAACTACAGCTCCGCCCTGGTGGCGCCGTGGCTGTGGAACGACACCAAGAAGGTGTTCCTCTCCACCGAGGACGAGCAGTCGGTGGGCGCCAAGGCGGACTACATCGTCGACCAGGGCGCCGGCGGCGCGATGATCTGGGAGCTCGCGGGCGACTACAGGTGGGACGCCACCGCCAACGGCGGCAAGGGCGAGTACGTCCCCGGTGCGACGCTGACCTCGCTGATGTACGACAAGTTCAAGGCGGCGGCCCCGTACGGCGCGACCCGCTCGACGACCGCGCTGCCGCAGCAGACCCTGCCGGTCGACGTGTCGTTCACCAACTTCGCGCTGGGCGACTCGAACTACCCGATCAACCCGAAGCTGCACATCGTCAACAACTCGACACTCACCCTGCCGGGCGGCACCGAGTTCCAGTTCGACTACGGCAACTCGGCCCCGGGCAACGCCAAGGACCAGTCCGGCTTCGGCCTCCAGGTCATCAAGCAGGACAACCCGGGCCCGGGCAACGTCGGGGGCCTGAAGGGCACCTACAACCGGGTGTCGGTCAAGCTGCCGGGCTGGCAGTCGCTGGCGCCGGGCGCCTCGATCGACATGGACTTCGTCTACTACCTGCCGGTGTCCACGCCGTCGAACTGGACGGTCAACGTGGGCGGCACGCTGTACGGGATCAAGGGCGACCTGACCCGTGGCGCGGTGGACGGCGGCACGCCGACCCCGACCCCGACCCCGTCGCAGACGGCCACCCCGACGCCGACCCCCACGGGCACGCCGACCGGGACGCCGACCGGGACACCGACGCCGACCCCGGGCACCTGCACGGCCGCCCCGAGCTGGGACGCGGGCACCACCTACGCGACCCCCACCAAGGTCTCGTGGAAGGGCCACTACTACCAGAACAAGTGGTGGACCAAGGGCGACGACCCCGCGGCCGGCGGTGCGTGGGGCGTCTGGAGCGACCTCGGGGCCTGCTGATCAGGGCGGTCCGCTGAGGTGAGGGACGGCGGTGGCGGTGCACCCGGTCGGGGGGTGCGCCGCCACCGCTTCGTCGTCCCGGCCCGTTCCTACGCGCCGACCTTGAGGTCGCGCAGCAGCTTGGCGACGTGGCCGGTGGCCCGCACGTTGTAGAAGGCGTGCTCGACCTTGCCGTGCTCGTCCACGACCACCGTGGAGCGGATCACGCCGAGGTAGGTGCGGCCGTAGTTCTGCTTCTCGCCGAAGGCGCCGTAGGCCTCCAACACCTTCTTGTCCGGGTCGGAGAGCAGGGTGACCTCGAGGTTCTCGGCCTCGCGGAACTTGCCGAGCTTCTCCGGCTTGTCCGGGGAGATGCCGATGACGTCGTAGCCGGCGCCCGCGAAGACCTCCAGGTTGTCGGTGAAGTCGCAGGCCTGCTTGGTGCAGCCGGGGGTCAGGGCGGCGGGGTAGAAGTAGACGATGACCTTGCGGCCCGCGTGGTCGGCGAGGGACACCTGGTTGCCGTCGGCGTCGGGCAGGCTGAAGGCGGGCGCGGTGTCGCCGGGTTGGAGACGCTCACTCACGGTCGTACTCTCCTGGAGGCTGGGACGGGCGGTCGTACCACGGCAAACTTACCTCCGATGGTGGGTGGGGCCGCGCGGCCGTGTGCGGCAGCTGACACACTGGGTCAGTCGAACCGATCGCACGGATCGGACGGAACAACACCGGCAAGTGAATGGGGTGGCCCGAGTGGGCGAGGCGAGCACGCAGGACAAGTCGGCGCGGACGACCGCCCAGATCGAGGCGGACATCGAGCGGACGCGTGACCGGCTGGCGTCGACCCTGGACGAGCTGGCCGTTCGCGTCCACCCGAGCACCATCTCCGCCCAGGTCAAGGCCAAGGCGGCGGCCGCCGTCGAGGAGAAGACCGCCCGGGCGTACGTGGCCGCCAGCGGCGTGGTGGAGAAGGTCCGGGCGCAGTTCGTGGACGAGAAGGGGCAGCCGCGCAGGGAGCGGGTCGTCCCGGCCGCGCTGGTCGGCGTGGGCCTGGTGCTGCTGGTCGCCTCGGCCCGCAAGCGCCGCAAGGGCTGAGCGCCGGGGGACGGAGGAGGCCGGGCGCAACTGGTGCCCGGCCTTCCGCATGCCGGGCCAGCGTCACGCTCCGCGCCCGGGGGAGGTACCTTCGGGACCGTGAGTACGAACGACGAAGCGACCCGCTCCGACCATGCGCACGAGCCCGCCCGCCACGACCGGCTCGGCGAGAAGCTGCCGATCCGGATGCTGCACGACCGCGTGCTGGTACGCATCGAGGGCGGCGAGGGCGAGCGCCGCTCGACCGGCGGCATCCTGATCCCGGCCACGGCGGAGCTGTCCAAGCGGTGCACCTGGGCGGAGGCCGTCGCGGTGGGCCAGAGCGTGCGCTCGGTGGAGCCCGGCGACCGGGTGCTGTACGACCCGGAGGACAAGCTGGAGGTCGAGGTCCGCGGCGCCACCTACGTGCTGCTGCGCGAGCGCGACCTGCACGCCGTCGCCGCGACCCGCTTCGGTGACACGGAGGGCTCGACCGGTCTGTACCTGTGACGGCCTGATCCACCCGACACCCTGCGGTGCCCCCGACTCGGGTCGGGGGCACCGTGCTTTCGGCGCGGGCAAACCACCCGCCGGCCGCGTCCCCAACCTCACGGGTCGGAACACCTAGGGCGTGGGCGGCGCTGCCGGGCGGCTCGTGGGCGCTCCGGTGGCGCTGGGCGGGGTGGTGGGACGGGTCGGCTGGACCGGGGTGGGCTTGGGGGCGGGGCTGGGTTGTTCCGGGTCCGTGGTCGGCCTGGTGGCCTGCGGGCTGGGGGCGGTCGGGCCGGGCGCGGGTTGTCCGGTGGTGGCCGGGGCGCTGGGCGCGTGGCCGGGGGGAGTGCCGGGGGCCGGGTCGGTGTTGGTGGCCGCGCCGCCGGTGGGGGTGGTGGTGGCGCTGGGGGCGGTGCTGACGGGGGCGGTGGGCCAGGGGGTGGCGTCGGGGGCGCCGTGGCCGGCCTGGAGGTCGAAGTCCTGGGTGGGGGTGCCGTTGAGGGCGGCGGTCATGTAGGCGGTCCAGATCCGGGTGGGGAAGGTGCCGCCGTTGATCCGGGTGAGGCCCGCGGTGCCGGCCAGCGGTTCCTTGGCGTGGGTCTTCGGGTGTTCTCGGAACAGGCCGACGGTGGTGGCGAGTTCGGGGGTGTAGCCGGCGAACCAGGCGGAGAGGTTGGAGTCGGTGGTACCGGTCTTGCCGGCGGCCGGGCGGCCCAGGTCGAGGGCGGCGGCGCCGGTGCCGCGCGGGCTGATGACGTCGCGCAGCACGTCGGTGACGGAGTCGGCGATCTCCCGGTCGAGTGCCTGGGTGGGGTTGTGCTCGGGCATCTTGGGGACGTCGATGGCGCCGCCGGGATTGACGCGTTCGAGTTTGAGGACGGACCAGGGGGTGTGCGCCTGGCCGTGGTCGGCGAGGGTGGCGTAGGCGCCGGCCAGGTCGAGGGCGCTGGGGGTGGCGGTGCCGAGGGTCATCGAGGTGTTGGCCGGGTCCATGCCGCGGACGCTGTCGGGGATGCCGAGTTTGACGGCGGTCTCGCGGACGCGGGCGAGTCCGGCGTCCACGCCCTCCTGCGCGTACACGGAGTTGACGGACTTCACCATGGCGTAGCGCAGGGTGATGTTGCCGTAGTCGATGTCGTCCTCGTTGGGCGGGGCGTACGGGGTGGGGCCGCCGGTGACGGGGCGTTCGCTGGTGCCGTCGTAGCGGGATTCGGTGGTGATCGGGCGGCCGTCGAGGGCGTGCTGGGCGACCAGGCCGGCGGCGAGGTCGATCGGTTTGAAGGTGGAGCCGATCTGGTTGTCCTGGCGGAGTGCGTCGTTGTAGGGCTGCTTGGCGTAGTCGGGGCCGCCGTAGACGGCGACGACCCGGCCGGTGGAGGGTTCGACGGAGGCGCCGGCGACCCGGACGTCGGTGTCGGTGTCGGGGCGGGCCCGGGGGTCGAGTTCGCCGGTGAGCTGGTCCTGGACGGCTTTGGCGAAGGCGTCCTGCCGGGGCTGGTCGAAGGTGGTGGTGATGCGCCAGCCGCCGGCCTTGAGGGTGACGGCGTCGAGGGTGCCGGAGGAGATGAGGTAGTCGTCGGCGACGCCGACCAGGTAGCCGGCCTGGCCGGCGAGGCCGGTGGCGGGCTGGGGGTCGATCGGGTCGGGGAAGGTGGTGGCGGCGCGGTCGGCGGGGGTGAGGAAGCCGAGTTGGACCATGCCGTCGAGGGCGTAGTTCCAGCGGGCGACGGCCTTCTCGCGGTTGGCGGGGGTGGCGGTCTTGACGTCGTAGAGGCTGGGGGCCTGGAGCAGGGAGGCGAGGTAGGCGCCCTGGCCGAGGGTGAGTTGGGAGACGTCGACGCCGTAGTAGGCGTGGGCGGCGCTCTGGATGCCGTAGGCGCCGCGGCCGAAGTAGCTGCTGTTGAGGTAGCCGGCGAGGATCTCGCGCTTGTCGCGCTGCTGGTCGACCTTGAGGGCGATGAGCAGTTCGCGGCCCTTGCGCTCGATGGTCCGGTCCTGGGTGAGGTAGTAGTTCTTGACGTACTGCTGGGTGATGGTGGAGCCGCCCTGCATGCCTCTGCCGAGCAGGGTGTTCCAGCCGGCCCGGAGCATGCCTTTCAGGTCGATGCCGCGGTTCTGGTAGAAGGAGCGGTCCTCGGCGGAGACGACGGCCTGCTGGGTCTGGAGCGGGATCTGGTCGATGGTGACGTCGGTGCGGTTGACGGCGCCGGTGCGGGCGATCTCGGTGGTGCCGTCGGCGTAGAGGTAGATGTTGTTCTGGGCGACGGCGTGGGCGTTGGGGTCGGGCACCGGGACGATGACGTAGAGCACGGCGAAGGCGCCGACGGCGAGCAGGAACAGTGCGGTGAGGGTGCCGAGGGTGACTCGCCAGGTGGGCAGGAGCCGGCGCCAGAACGGCAGGGCGCGGCGGGCCTCGCGGCGGGCGGCCCGTTTGGCCTGGCGTCGGGTGCTCAAGGTCATGCCGCGATTATCTGCTATTTGACGTCGGGTCAGGGTGTGAAAAATCGGGTGCGGGTGGTGCGGGCCGGAGGTACGGTGAAAGGTGCAAACCACATAGCGCACCTACTTTCGCAGCTCCGCCCGCCTGGCCCGGCACCCCCGGGTACGGCCGGTCGGAGCCGCTGGGGCGTGCGCGGATGTCGAGGGGCATTCCTCTGCCTGTATTTGTCGACAAGGAGACAATATGCTCTATGCCGCCGTTGCCCGCGGCGCTTTCCGCCGCTACTCCACCTACCGGGCCGCCACCGTGGCCGGCACCTTCACCAACACCGTCTTCGGCATCATCCTGGCCTACACCTTCCTCGCCCTCTGGCAGGCCCGCCCCGGCCTCGGTGGCTACGACCAGAGCCAGGCCGTCACGTACATCTGGGTCAGCCAGAGCCTGCTGATCACCGTCGCGGTCTGGGGCGGCGGCTTCCAGGACGACCTCCAGGAGCGCTTCCGCAGCGGCGACATCGCCGTCGACCTCTACCGCCCGGTCGACTTCCAGGGCTGGTGGCTGGCCTCCGACCTCGGCCGGGCCGGCTACCAGGCGCTGGTGCGCGGCACCGTGCCGATGCTGATCGGCGCCCTGGTGTTCCGCATCCGATTGCCCGAACACCCGTTGACCTGGGCGTTCTTCCTGCTCTCCGTGCTGCTGGCGGTGGTCGTCAGCTTCGGGCTGCGCTTCCTGGTCTCGATCACCGGCTTCTGGCTGCACGACTCGGAGGGGGTGCGTTCGGTGATGCTGGTGGTCTCGATGTTCTTCTCCGGGATGCTGCTGCCGGTCGCGCTGTTCCCCGGCCGGCTCGGCGACCTCGGCCGGGCGCTGCCCTGGTCGGCGCTGGTGAACGTCCCCACCGATGTCTTCCTGGAGCGGACGGGCGGCACCGCCGTGCTCGGGGCGCTCGGCTTCCAGCTCGGCTGGGCGGCGGTGCTGCTCGTCGCCGGGCGGGGCGCCCAGTGGCTGGCCACCCGCAGGGTGGTGGTGCAGGGTGGCTGAGCAGCTCGTGCGGGAGCCCTTCATGCGGGAGCCCTTCGTGCGGGAGCCCTTCGTGCCCCGCGCCGCCTGGGCGCTGCGCTCCTGGTGGCTCTGCGCCCGGATGTGGATGCGCTCGATGATGGCCTACCGGGCCTCCTTCGCGCTGAACCTGGTGGCGAGCGTGGTCATCCACTCCCTCGACTTCGTGGTGCTGGTGATCATGTTCCTGCACACCGACCGGCTCGGCGGCTGGAGCCTGCCGGAGATCGCCTTCCTGTACGCCACCGCCACCTTCTCGCTCGGCGTCGCCAACCTGCTGGTCGGCTCGGCCGACGGGCTCGGTGCGCGGATCGTCAGCGGCTCGCTGGACACCATGCTGATCCGGCCCGCGCCCGCGCTCTCCCAGCTGTGCGCGGAACGCTTCTCGCTGCGCCGGCTCGGCCGCCCGCTCCAGGCCGTCGTGGTGCTGGTCTGGTCGCTGGCCGCCCTGGACGTGCACTGGACCTGGGACCGGGTGCTGCTGGTGCCCGTCCTGCTGGTCTGCGGCACCGTCATCTTCGGCGCCGTCTTCATCGGCGGCGCCACCGTCCAGTTCTGGTGGGGCGAGTCCAAGGAGATCCAGAACTCCTTCACCTACGGCGGCGCGACGCTGCTGCACTACCCGCCGACGATCTTCGCCAAGGAACTGGTCGCCGGGGTGGTCTTCGGCGTCCCGCTGGCCTTCGTCAACTGGCTGCCCGCACTGCGGATCCTCGACCGGCCCGACCCGCTCGGCCTACCCGCCGCCTTCCAGTTCGCCTCGCCGGTCGCCGCCGCGCTCTGCGTCCTCGCCGCCGGGCTCGCCTGGCGCGCCGGGCTGCGTGCCTACCGCGGCACCGGCAGCTGAACCCCCAACCCCCTGAAGGAGCTTTCCATGGCACTGATCGAACTCCAGGACGTCCGCCGCAGCTTCACCGTGCGCGCCCGCACCGGCCGGTTCAGCCGGGTCAAACGCGAGGTCCGCGCGGTGGACGGGCTCAGCTTCACCGTCGAGGCCGGCGAGTGCGTCGGCTACATCGGGCCCAACGGGGCCGGCAAGTCCACCACCATCAAGATGCTCACCGGCATCCTCGTCCCCAGCTCCGGGCGGCTGCGGGTGGCCGGGGTCGACCCGGCCCGCGAGCGCGTCGCGCTGGCCCGCCGGATCGGCGTCGTCTTCGGCCAGCGCACCACCCTCTGGTGGGACCTGCCGCTGCGCGACTCCTTCGAACTCGCCCGCCGGATCTACCGCATCCCCGACGCCCAGTACCGCGAGAACCTCGACCGCTGCGTCGAACTGCTCGACCTCGGCGGCCTGCTGGACACCCCGGTGCGCCAGCTCTCGCTCGGCCAGCGGATGCGCGGGGACCTCGCGGCGGCGCTGCTGCACGACCCCCAGGTGCTCTACCTGGACGAGCCCACCATCGGCCTGGACGTGGTCAGCAAGGGCAAGGTGCGCGAGTTCCTGCGCGAGGTCAACCGGGACCGGGGCACCACCGTGCTGCTCACCACCCACGACCTGACCGACATCGAGCAGCTCTGCGGCCGGGTGATGGTGATCGACCACGGCCGGGTGGTGTACGACGGCGGGCTGGAGGGCCTGCACACCACCGGCCGCAGCGAGCGGACGCTGGTGGTGGACCTCGCGCAGGAGCTCGCCCACCCGGTCGAGGTGCCCGGGGCCCGGGTCACCAGGGTCGAGGGGCCGCGCCAGTGGCTGGCCTTCCCGGCCGAGGAGAGCGCCGCGCCGATCGTGGCGGCGGTCGCCGCGCGCTACCCGTTGGTGGACCTGTCGGTGCGCGAGCCGGCCATCGAGGACGTGATCGCGCGGATGTACGCGGAGGTCGCGATCGGCTGAGGTGCGGCCGCCCTGCTGCCGGTCAGTCGAACAGGAGCAGCAGGGCGGCGCCCCCGGCCGGCCGCAGCGTCGTCACGTTCTCGACGGTGCCGACCTGCTGGCCGACCCAGCGGCGCCCGAGGTGGACGACACCGTCCGGATGGACTCGGGCGACGGCCTCCCCGCTCCACTGCCGGCCGCGCCAGATCAGGCCGTCGGCGTAGTCGACGAAGCCGAGCCGCTCCCCGCGCCACTCCCGGCCGCGCCACACCCATCCGTCGGAGCCGACCGTCCCGATCAGCGGCCCGAACCGGCGGTCGCCGCCGAAGACACCGCCGTCCGGCTCCACCCAGCCGACCCGTTCGCTGCCCAGGCGCCAGGCCTTGCCGCGCCACACCGTCATCCGCCGCTGCTCGTCCACCGCCCCCCGCCCGCCGTCCGTGACGGCAGAGCCTACGCATCCGTTCGGATCCCGTGCGGCCGTGCGGATGCCTCCACCCTTCCGTGGCCGGTACGTGACTCATCGACCCGTCCGCGAGTTGATCCGGCATCATTCACCGATGCCGGAACCGGAGGCCCGTCGCCCGATGGCCGTACCCGACGTGACCGTGGTGGTCGCGGTCCACAACACCATGCCGTACCTCACCGCCTGCCTGGACTCGCTGGTCGGGCAGTCGCTGGCGCCGGGGCGGTTGGAGGTGGTGGCCGTGGACGACGGCTCCACGGACGGCGGAGGGGAACTGCTGGACGAGTACGCCGCCCGGCACCCCGGGCTGTTCACGGTGGTGCACCAGCCCGACTCGGGCGGCCCGGCGGCCCCGGCCAACCGCGGCCTGGGGCTGGCCCGCGGCCGCTACGTGCTGTTCCTCGGCGCGGACGACCGGCTCGGCGAGGAGGCGCTGGAGCGGCTGGTCGCGGCTGCCGACGCCTGGGGCTCGGACGTGGTGGTGCCCAAGCAGGTCGGGGTGAACGGGCGGCCGGTGCCGCAGGGGATCTTCCACGCCGACGCCGAGTCCGTGGGCTTCGCCGACTCCGCGCTGGCCTGGGCGCTGTCCGACACCAAGCTGTTCCGGCTCGACCTCGTCCGGCGCCACGGGCTGCGCCACGACGAGGGGTTGAAGGTCTTCTCGGACCAGCCGTTCACCCTGGAGGCCTGCCTGCGGGCGGCCAGGGTGTCCGTCCTCGCCTCCTACGACTGCTGCTTCCTGGTGCTGCGCGAGGACCGGAGCAACGCCACCGAGCGGGCCGGGGTGCTCGACCGGCTGCGCGGGATCGCCGCGCTCCAGCAGGTGGCCGCCGAACTCGCCCGGCCGGGCGAGGAGTTGGACGCCATCAGGGCGCGCAGCTTCGCCTGGGACGTGCCGCGCCTGTTGCAGGACGGCTTCCTGCTGCTGTCGAAGGACGCGCAGGAGCGGGTGTGCGTCGAGGTCGCCCGGCTGGTCGAGCGGTTCGGCGCCCGCGAGGTGTACCACCGGCTGCCGGTCGCCGAGCGGGTGCGGATCGAACTCGCCTGCTCGGTACGGCCGGAGGCGCTGCGCGACCAGATCCGCTACGAGGCGGCGCACGGCGATCCACCGGTGGTGGCGGACGGGCGGCGGCAGTACGCGGGCTACCCGGCGTTCCGGAACACCGGGCTCGGCCTGCCGGACGAGCTGTTCCTGCTGCGGGAGGAGGCGGTCGAGGTGGCCGCCCCGCCGCTCGGCCTCGCGCAGCAGCTGTGGCGCGGGCTCGTCCCGGAGCAGCTGCGGCGCGGGCTGCGGCGCCATCCGGCGTGGCGCCGGCTGGCCGACTCGGTGATCGGAGGACGGGGATGAGTCTGGATGTCTGCGTGGTCGGGCTGGGCAGGCTGGGCCTGCCGCTGGCGGTGCAGTTCGCGCTGAAGGGCCACCGGGTGACGGGCGCGGACACCGCGCCCGACGTGGTGGACGGCGTCAACCGGGGCGTGCCGCCGTTCCCCCGGGAGGCGGGCCTGGACCAGGCGCTCAAGCGGGTCGTCGCCGAGGGGCGGCTGCGGGCCACCGCCGACATCACGGCCGCGGCGGCCCTGGCCGAGGCCGTGGTGCTGGTCGTCCCGCTGGTCACCGCCGCCGACGGCAGCCCGGACTTCGCCCTGCTCGACGCGGCCACCGACGCCGTCGCGGCCGGACTGCGCCGGGGCACCCTGGTCAGCTACGAGACCACCCTGCCGGTCGGTACCACCAGGGAGCGCTGGGCGCCCCGTCTGGCGGCCGGGTCGGGGCTCGCGGCCGGGGCGGACTTCGCGCTGGTGTTCAGCCCGGAGCGGGTCCGCGCCGGACGGGTCTTCGCCGACCTGCGGCGCCACCCCAAGCTGGTCGGCGGCCTGGATGCGGCCTCCACCCGGCGCGGCGCCGAGTTCTACCGGGCGGTGCTGGACTTCGACCCGCGCCCGGACCTGCCCCGGCCCAACGGCGTCTGGGAGCTGGCCTCGGCGGAGGCGGCCGAGTTCAGCAAGCTCGCCGAGGCCACGTACCGGGACGTCAACATCGCGCTGGCCAACCAGTTCGCCCGGTACGCGGACGAGGTCGGGGTGGACTTCGCGGAGATCGTCGACGCCTGCAACTCGCAGCCGTACAGCCACCTGCACCGGCCGGGCATCGCGGTCGGCGGGCACTGCGTCCCGGTGTACCCGCGGTTGTACCTGTGGAACGACCCGGGCGCGACGGTGGTCCGGGCGGCGCGCGAGGCCAACCTGGCGGTGCCGGGGTACGCGGTGGGCGTGCTGGCGGGGGCGGTGCCGGGCGGGATCGCCGGGCAGGGCGTGCTGGTGCTCGGCGCGTCGTACCGGGGCGGGGTCAAGGAGACGGCGCACTCCGGGGTGTTCCCGCTGGTCGAGGCGGTGCGGTCGGCGGGCGCGCGGCCGTACGTCAGCGACCCGCTGTACGAGGCGGAGGAGTTGGCGGCGCTCGGGCTGCCGCCGTACGGCGGGGAGCCGGTGGTGGCGGCCGTGCTGCAGGCGGACCACCCGGAGTACCGGGACCTGACGCCGGTGGACCTGCCGGGGGTGCGGGTGCTGCTGGACGGTCGGCGGTGCACGGACCCGAAGCGCTGGGCGGGCACGGAGGTGCGGCGGATGGTGCTGGGCGGGGCGTGAGGCCCGCCCTGTCCGGGGCATGACGCCAGCCCTGTCCGGGGCGTGACGCCTGCCGGGAGCGCGTGATCGCGAGGCACGTCCCCGTCCACTCCGGGCAGCAGGCAGACTGGCGGGGTGAGTGACGATGCCTTCAGCGGGACCGGCCCCGGGGTCCGGTTCACCGCGGCCGACGAGCAGAAGAGACGCGGCGTCCGCCGGATGAAGACCATCGCGACCGGCCTGCTGGCCTTCGCGACCCTGGTCTTCGCCCTCTCCACCTGGGCCGGGGCGGCCGGTGCCGGCCCCTGGACGGGGTACGTGGCGGCCGCCGCCGAGGCGGGCATGGTCGGCGCGCTGGCCGACTGGTTCGCGGTGACCGCGCTGTTCCGCCGTCCGTTCGGCCTGCCGATCCCGCACACCGCGATCATCCCGACCAAGAAGGACGCCTTCGGCCGCTCGCTCGGCGACTTCGTCGGGGAGAACTTCCTCTCCGGCCACGTGGTCCGGGGCCGGCTGGCGGCGCTCGGCATCGGCCGCCGGCTGGGGGAGTGGCTGGCCGCGCCGGGCAGCGCCGAGCGGGTCACCAAGGAGGCCTCGGCGGCGCTGCGCGGCCTGCTCGCGGTGCTCCGCGACGACGACGTGCGGGCGGTGGTCGCCGAAGCGGTGACCAGGCGGGCCGCCGCCACCTCGGTGGCGGAGCCGATGGGCCGGATGCTGGGCAAGGTGGTCGCGGACGGCGGGCACCACGGGGTGGTGGACCTCGTCGCGGTCCGGGCGCACGGCTGGCTGACCACCAACCACGAGGACGTGGTCCGGAAGGTCACCCAGAAGACCCCGGGCTGGACGCCCCGGTTCATCGACCACCAGGTCGGCGAGCGGGTCTACAAGGAGCTGCTGCGCTTCGTCACCGACATCCGGGACGACCCCGACCACCCGGCGCGCGGCGCGATCGACAACTTCCTCGCCGACTTCGCGACCGAGCTGCAGACCGACCCGGAGACCATCGCCCGGGTCGAGCGGGCCAAGGGCGAGCTGCTGGCCCGCCCCGAGGTGCAGGACCTGATCAACTCCACCTGGGCGGCCGTGCGCACCCTGGTGATGGGGGCGGCCGAGGACGAGGACAGCGAACTGCGCCGGCGCATCCGCGACGGCGTGCGCCGCTTCGGCGAGCGCCTGGCCACCGACCCCAGGCTCCAGGCCAAGGTGGACGGCTGGCTCCAGGACGCCGCCCAGTACCTGGTCGACACCTACCGCACCGAGATCACCTCGCTGATCTCCGAGACGGTGGCGAGCTGGGACGCCGACGACGCCTCGCGCAAGATCGAGGCCAACGTCGGCCGCGACCTCCAGTTCATCCGGATCAACGGCACCGTGGTCGGCGCCCTGGCGGGGTTGCTGATCCACACCGTGTCGGTCGCGCTCGGGGGTTGACCCCCGGAGGTGATCCCTGGCGGGTGATCCCGGGCGCGGCCTATCCTTGCCAGCAACTGTCTTCGGTACGCGCGTAGAAGGAAGAAGGGAACCACCGTGGTCCAGCCGGACGGAAGTCGGATCGGCCCCAGTGTCAGTCGGATCGAGCCCGCAGACCGGAGCATCGAGGCGTTCATCGCCGGGATGCCCAAGGCGGAGCTGCACGTCCACCACGTCGGCTCGGCCTCGCCGCGCGTGGTCGCCGAACTGGCCGCCCGGCACTCCGGGAACTCGAAGGTGCCGACCGACCCGGCGGCGCTCGCCGAGTACTTCACCTTCACCGACTTCGCGCACTTCGTCGAGGTCTACCTGAGCGTCGTGGACCTGGTCCGGGACGCCGAGGACGTCCGCGCGCTCACCTACGGCGTGGCCGAGGACATGGCCCGGCAGAACATCCGGTACGCCGAGCTGACCATCACCCCGTACTCCTCGGTCCGCCGGGGCATCCCCGAGGTCGCCTTCATGGAGGCGATCGAGGACGCCCGGCTGCGCGCCGAGAAGGAGCTCGGCGTGGTGCTGCGCTGGTGCTTCGACATCCCGGGCGAGGCCGGGCTGGAGTCGGCCGAGGTGACCGCCCGGCTGGCCACCGAGCTGGCCCCCGAGGGGCTGGTCAGCTTCGGCCTGGGCGGCCCGGAGATCGGTGTGCCGCGCCCGCAGTTCAAGCCGTACTTCGACCGGGCCCGGGCGGCCGGCCTGCGCAGCGTCCCGCACGCGGGCGAGACCACCGGGCCGGAGACGGTCTGGGACGCGATCCGGGTGCTCGGCGCCGAGCGCATCGGGCACGGCACCCAGGCGGTGAAGGACCCGGCGCTGCTCGACTACCTGGGCGAGCACCGCATCCCGCTGGAGGTCTGCCCGACCTCCAACATCGCCACCCGGGCCGTGGAGCGGATCGAGGACCACCCGATCAAGCGGATGGTCGACGCCGGGCTGCTGGTGACGGTCAACAGCGACGACCCGCCGATGTTCGGCACCGACCTCAACACCGAGTACGCGGTGGCGGCGCGGCTGCTGAACCTGGACGAGGCGGGAGTGGCGGGGCTGGCCCGCAACGCCGTCGAGGCCTCCTTCCTGGACCAGGCGGGCAAGACCCGGCTGGCCGGGGAGATCGACGCCTACCTGGCGGGCTGGCAGCAGCCGTAGTCCCCGACGTCGCAGAACTGACGTTCTCCCTGGTGAACCGCCCCGTCGACCTCGGTCGGCGGGGCGGTTCCGCTGTCGGTGCCGGACCCGCGCGAGCAGTGGCGCCAAAGTGGTGCCACTAATGACTCGACATGGCGCCATCGCTGTGCCAGGCTATCGGCCATGGACCTCACGCCGTACGTGGAAAACCTCCGGAACGAGCTCGCGGTGGCCGCCGCCACCGGCGGCGACGAAGCCCGCGCGCTGGCCGAGCGGCTGACGCTCCCGCTGGAGTCGGCCGTGCGGCTCACCCTGCTCAACGCGCTCTCGGCCGCCATGGGCGAAGTCACCCGCGACCTCGCCCCCGGCTCGGTGGACGTGCGCCTGCGCGGACTCGACCCGGAGTTCGTGGTCACGGCGCCGCCCGGATCGGACGCCTTCCACGGTGATGTGGCGCCTCCGGTGGCGCCGATGGCGCCACCCGTGCCGCCGGTGGCACCTCCGGTGGCGCCGGAGGCGGACGAGACGGGCACCGCCCGGATCAACCTGCGCCTGCCCGCCCACCTCAAGGCCCGGGCGGAGGAGGCTGCCGTTGAGGCCGGCCTCTCGCTCAACGCCTGGCTGGCCCGGGCCCTGGCCGGCGCACTGGAGGGCGGTGAGCCGGCCCGCCGGCCGGTCGCCGACCCGAGCAGCCGGGTCCCGCGCAGCATCGGCGGCCAGGGCTTCACCGGCTGGGTCCACTAGTACCTCCGCAACACCCGCAGCATCCGTACGACCCCCCGCACCACCTCCCGCACCACCTCCCGCACCACCTTCTGCACCTTCGACGTCACCCCCGCTCCGACCAGCGGGAACACCTACACGAGTCAAGAGGACGGGACAGCCATGCCTACGTACGAGACCGACGGACCGATCTCCGCCATCCTCGAGTTCGACATCGGCTCGGTCTGGATCAAGGCGAGCAAGCGCACCGACGCCGTGGTCGAGGTCCGGCCGGCCAACCCGGCCAAGGAGGCGGACGTCAAGGCCGCAGAGCAGACCCAGGTCGACTTCTCCGGCGGCCGGCTCGGTATCAAGGCCCCCAAGCAGCGCTCCGTCTTCGCCAGCAAGAAGGGCGCGATCGAGGTCCTGGTCGAGCTGCCGGTCGGCTCCGAGGTCCACAGCGAGTCCCCGATGGCCGAGTTCGTCACCGAGGGGCCGCTCGGCGCCTGCCGGCTGAAGACCTCGCTCGGCCGGATCCAGGTCGAGCACGCCGACAGCGTGCGGCTCGACAGCAGCTTCGGGGACATCCGGCTCGGGGGGACGGCCTGGGACGCCGAGGTGTCCGGCGCCGGCCGGATCGAGATCGGCTCCGTCGGGGGCCGGCTGACGGTCAAGAACAGCAACGGCGACACCGAGATCGACGAGGTGCGCGGCGAACTGCACGCCAACGCCTCCAACGGCCGGATCCAGATCGGCCTCGCCGAGGGGAACGTGGACGCCAAGTCGGCGCACGGCCACATCCGGGTCGGCCGGGTGGTCCGCGGTCAGGTCACCCTCCAGACCAGCGTGGGGGACGTGGAGGTCGGCATCGCGGAGGGCACTGCGGCCTGGCTCGACGTGCACAGCAAGGTCGGCGGCGTCCGCAACGACCTCGGCCCCACCCAGGGCCCGGGCGACGCCGTGGAGACGGTCGAGGTCCGCGGCCGCACCCAGGTCGGCAACGTCGTCGTCCGGAGGGCGTGATGGCGGGGAACGCGGCGGTCCCGGCGATCTCGGCGACCGCACTCGCCAAGTCCTACGGGGACAAGGCGGTCCTGAGGGGTGTCGACCTGGAGATCCCGGTGGGCAGCGTGTTCGCCCTGCTCGGGCCCAACGGTGCGGGCAAGACCACCACGGTGCAGATCCTCTCCACCCTGATCCCCGCCGACGGCGGCTCGGCCCGGGTGGCCGGGCACGACGTGGAACGCGAGGCCGACGCGGTGCGGAAGGCGATCGGGGTGACGGGCCAGTTCTCGGCGGTGGACAACCTGCTCACCGCCGAGGAGAACCTGATGCTGATGGCCGACCTCAACCACCTCCGCCGTCGGGAGGGGCGGAGGCGGGCGGAGGAACTGCTGCGGCGCTTCGATCTCACCGAGGCCTCCCGCAAGGCCGTCACCACCTTCTCCGGCGGCATGCGGCGCAAGCTCGACCTCGCGATGACGCTGGTCGGCGACCCGAAGGTGATCTTCCTGGACGAGCCGACCACCGGGCTGGACCCGCGCAGCCGGCGCACCATGTGGGAGATCATCCGGGGCCTGGTCGCCGACCACGGGGTGACGATCTTCCTCACCACCCAGTACCTGGAGGAGGCCGACCAGCTCGCCGACCGGATCGCCGTCCTGGACGGCGGCCGGATCGTCGCCGAGGGCACGGCCGAGGAGTTGAAGCGGTTCGCCCCCGGCGGGCGGATCCGGCTCCAGTTCGCGGACGCCGCCCGACTGGCCACCGCCGCCGCACTGTTCGAGTACGCCACGGCCGACCCCGAGGCGCTGCGGCTGGAGATCCCGGGGGACAACTCCGTCCTCACCGTGAAGGCCGTGCTGGACGCGCTCGACAACGCGTCCGTGCAGGCCGAGTCTCTGGTCGTGGAGACGGCGGACCTGGACGACGCGTTCCTCCAACTGACCGGGGAGGGGGCGCGATGAGCATGGCCACCGGTACGGCCGGCTACGCGCTCAGCGACTCGCTGACCATGCTGCGCCGCAACCTCAAGCACGCGCTGCGGTACCCGTCCCTGACCTTCGCGGTCGTGGTGATGCCGGTCATGATGCTGCTGCTGTTCAACTACGCCTACGGCAGCACGCTGGGCGCCGGCATCGGCGGCGGTCACTACATCGACTACGTCACGCCCGGCATCGTGCTGATGGCGGCCACGTCCGGATCGCTGGTCACCGCGATCGGCATCTGCACCGACATGACCGAGGGCATCGTCAACCGCTTCCGCACGATGGCCATATCGCGCTCCGCCTTCCTGGCGGGGCACGTGGTCGGCAGCGTCATCCAGACCATGATCGGGCTGGTCCTGGTGATCGGCGCGGCCCTCGCGATGGGCTTCCGGCCGAACGCCGGGCCGGTGGAGTGGCTGGCCGCGATGGGCCTGCTGCTCTTCCTCACCATCGCCCTGACCTGGATATCGGCCGGCATCGGCCTGGTGGCCAAGACGGTCGAGAGCGCCAGCAACATGCCGATGCCGCTGCAGTTCCTGCCCTTCATCGGCAGCGCCATCGTGCCGACCGACTCCATGCCGACGGCCATGCGCTGGTTCGCCGAGTACCAGCCCTTCACCCCCATGATCGAGACCCTGCGCGGACTGCTGATGGGCACCGGGATCGGCGCCAGTGCCTGGAGCGCCCTGGCCTGGTGCACGGTGATGACACTGGTCGGCTACTTCTGGTCTCGGAGCGTCTTCTACCGGCGGTGACACGGGGCGGTCGGTGGTCCAGCGGGCCCGGACGACGGAGCACCCGTCGTCCGGGCCGCTCGGCATCCCCGTAGTGCCCCCGTAGTAAAGTCCCGGCAAAGGACAACTCCGGGGGGAGCAAATGACGGTGACGCGCCGCAGGCAGGTCGTGTGGTGGCTCCGAGGCGCAGCGCTGGCGGCCTTCCTGGTGTATCTGCCGGGCTGGGTCTCCTCCCGCCAGGGCGGGCTGGTCGAGGTCGAGCGCTGGCTGAACCACCCGGTGGTGCTGCTCGGGACGGCGATCACGCTGGCCGTGGCCTCGGCGGTGGCCCAGATCGAGTTCCGCACCAGGTGGGCGCAGATCGGCTGCGCGGCCGCCCTGTCACCGCTCCTCTTCATCGCGGCGGCGATCGGAGCCCTGGCGTACGTCTTCGGTGGCGACGGCCGGCAGGTCGACCGCACGCCCGACCCGAACCGCTCCGACCACGTGCTGAGTGTCACCGACATCGCCTTCTCGATCGATCCGGTCTACCGGGTGGAGCTGCTGACCGGCAGCGGCTGGTCGGCCCGCCACTGGAGCCTCGGCACCTGGGAGGAGCACGACGGCTTCATCAAGGCCGAGTGGTCGGGCCCGGGCCGGATCACGGTGACCTCGGAGAAGGAGATCAGAGTCTTCACCGTGGACGAGGGCGGGGCGCTGGGCGGCCCTTCGGTGACCCCCCGGGCCCGATAGGGCCCGTAGCAGGGGCCGCCCGGGCTCTCCTCCGGAGGCCGGAGGAGGGCCCGGGCCTTCGCCTAGGCGAGAAGGCGTCACCAGCGGTCGATGCCCATGGTGTTGGCCGCGCTGTGGATGGCGTTGTAGTGCGGGATCGACATGTCGGACTTCTTCTGGTTGGCCGGCAGGTTCCGGTCGGCGGCCCGGAACTCGTCGCGGGCCTCGGCCAGCAGGCTGGTGCCGTGGGTGACCGGGACGTCCTTCGTCCCGTGTGCCGGGTGGGACTTGCCGGCCGTCCTGCTGCCGGCGTTGATCAGGGTGCTGCGGGCCTGGTTGAAGTCGGCGACCTTGATCGTCTTCGGGTTGCGGAGCTCCGCCCGCGCCCCGGCCGTCGACTGCGTCTGCTCGGCGGCCACGGCGGCGGGAGCGACAGCGGCGGTGAGCGCACCCGTCACGATGACGGTCGCGAGGGCGTTCCGAAGGGTCCTGTGCATGAGGGTGTCCTTCCGATGAGAAAGCGTCAAGGATTCGCCCCCTCATGAGCACCGAAACGGTCGGGGTGCGAACGCCTCCGCCCTACCCCGGCCCCCGGCAGCGGAAAACCGGCTTCCGCTCGGGAAGTTCGCCGACGATGAGATCTGGCCTTTGCCTGATTTTGCTTCAATAGGATTGTCGAAGTGGAGGGATGGGGGCTCACCGACCGCGGTACCGTTCCTCGGCCTGCCGCCGGGCGGCCGCCCGCCGTTCGAGCGCAGCTTCGGCAGCGGGGCCCTCACTGCACGGGCGTTCCCGTTCCTGACGGTGGGGTTATCCCCACCCCGGGTCCGCCAGCCGCCTCCATGGTTCGCGCCACCCGCCGTTCCTAGCCTGGACCACGTCGCTGACCGACGACGATCCACGAGGGAAGGCAGCACCATGGCATCCCGCCACCACCGTTCGGAGCACGGGCCGACCGGGCCCCACGACCCCGCCCGCCCCGCGATCGAACTGCGCGCGGTGCGACGCAGCTACGGGCGCGGCGGTGAGACGGTGCACGCGCTGCGCGGGGTCGACCTCGCGCTGGGCCACGGCAGCTTCACCGCCGTGATGGGGCCTTCCGGCTCGGGCAAGAGCACCTTCCTGCAGTGCGCGGCGGGCCTGGACAAGCCGACCTCGGGCGAGGTGTTCCTCGGCGGTGAGGAGATCACCGGGCTGAGCGAGAACCGGCTCACCGTGCTGCGGCGCAGCCGGGTCGGGTTCGTGTTCCAGTCCTTCAACCTGCTGCCCTCGCTGACCGTGCTGCAGAACGTCCTGCTGCCGCTGCGCCTCGCCGGTGAGCGTCAGGACCGCGGTCGGGCAAGGGAGTTACTGGCGCAGGTGGGTCTCGGTGAGCACGCCTCGCGCCGCCCGGGCCAGTTGTCCGGCGGCCAGCAGCAGCGGGTGGCGATCGCCCGGGCGCTGATCACCCGCCCCGACGTGGTGTTCGCGGACGAGCCGACCGGCGCGCTGGACACCCGCACCGCGCACGAGGTGCTCGGCCTGCTGCGCCGTGCCGTGGACACGATGGGCGCGACGGTGGTCATGGTGACCCACGACCCGGTGGCCGCTTCCTTCGCCGACCGGGTGGTCTTCCTGGCCGACGGCGCCCTGGCGGGCGAACTGCACCACCCCGACCCGAAGTCCGTCGCCGACCGGATGGTCGCCCTGTCCACCGCCCCGGTGGGGACGGCGGCATGAGCAACGGACTCGCGCGCTCCTCGGTGCGCTTCCGGCCCGCGTCCTTCGTGGGCACCTTCATCGCCCTGCTGTTCGGTGCGGCGGTCATCATGGGCTGCGGCACCCTGCTGCAGACCGGCATCACCGCGAGCGTGCCCCCGGTGCGCTACGCGAACGCGCCGGTGGTCGTCGCGGCCAATCCGGACGTCACGATCATCCGCAAGGTCTCCGACAAGGAGAAGACCGTCGAACGGCCGGTGCCCGACCGGGCCCGCGTGGACGCCGCCCTGACCCAGCGCATCGCTGCCCAGCCCGGTGTCGCGGCGGCCCGCCCCGACACCGCCTTCCCGATCCAGCCGGGGCCGGCCACCCCCGGCCTGACCGGGCGCGGGTACGGGGCGCTCGGCATCGCCGGCGGCACGGACACCCTGGTCGAGGGGCGAGCCCCCGGCCCGGGCGAGGTGGTCCTGGATGCCGCCACCGCACGGGACGCCCGGCTGGCACCCGGCGCGAGCCTCACGCTGGTCGCACCTGGCGGCAGCGACACCTACCGGATCTCCGGCCTGGCCGCGCCGCAGAGCGCCGGTCCGACGGCCTGGTTCGCCGACAGCGTGGCCGGGCAGCTCTCCGGTCACCCCGGCCGGGTGGACGCCATCGCCGTCCAGCCGCGCGAGGGCGTCGACGCCAAGGAACTCGCCCGCCGGCTCCGCGAAGCCCTCCGTGACACCGCCGGCCCGCAGGCCGCCGCGGCGTCCCCCACCGGGATCAGGGTGGTCACCGGCGACGGCCGCGGCTCCGTCGAACATCCGGCGCTCGGGCAGAGCCGGACGTTGCTCATCGCGATCGGCGGCTCCTTCGGCGGCACCGCCACCATGACGGCCGTCTTCGTGGTGGTGTCCACCATCGCCCTGGCCATCGGCCAGCGGGCCCGCGAGTTCGCCCTGCTGCGTGCCGTCGGCGCGACCCCCCGCCAGATCCGCCGCACGGTCGCCACGGAGGCGCTGCTGGTGGCTCCCCTCGCCGGTGCGCTCGGCCTCATCCCGGGTGTGGCGCTGGCCCGCTGGTGGTTCGACGGGCTGGTCTCGCGCGGCGCCGTCCCCGAGGGCGTCGAACTGGACGTCGGCCCGATCCCGGCGCTCGTCGCCGTCGCCACCTGCCTGCTCGCCGCGCTGGCCGCCGGCTACCTCGCCGCGCGCCGTCCCTCCGGCCTGCGCCCCGGCCAGGCGCTCGGCGAGGCGTCGGTGGAGGCCGGACGGGCGGGCGTGGTGCGGACCCTCCTCGGCCTGGTGGCCATCGCCGGCGGCGTCGTGCTGACCGTCGTCGCCGCCAACCTGAGCGGCGAGAACGCCGCCAACACCGCGCTCGGCGTGGTCATGTGCTTCCTGGTGGCGATCGCCCTGCTCGGCCCCTGGGTGGCCCGGATCGCCGCCGGGGTGCTCGGCCTGCCGCTGCGGGCGGGCGCGGGCGGCACCTCCGGTTCGCTGGCGGCCGACAACGCCCGGGCCAACGCCCGCCGGCTGACCGCCGCGATCACGCCCATCGCGATGGTCAGCGCCTTCTGCGGCACCATGCTGTTCATCCAGAGCACCGTCCAGCACGCCACCGGCGAGCAGGTGCGTGACGGGGTCGTCGCCGACCACGTGCTCGGCTCGGCCGGCCCGGGCCTGCCCGCCGCCACCGCCGAACGGGCCGCCCAGGTGCCCGGCGTCGACGCCGCGATCGGCCTGCTGCGCACCGGGGCCGTCTACCGCTCCGACGGGAAGCTCCGCTCCGCCAACGCCCTCGGCGTGTCCGGCGACCCGGCGAAGCTGCCCCGGGTGCTCGACCTGGGCGTGCGCAGCGGCTCGCTCGCCGACCTCGCCCGGAGCACCGACACCGTCGCCCTCGACGTGGCCCTCGCCGACAAGCTCGGCCTCAAGGTCGGCGACCGCGCCTCCTTCTGGCTCGGCGACGGCGCCCAGACACAGCAGACGGTCGTCGCCACGTACGAACGCGGGCTCGGCTTCGGGCAACTGATCCTGCCCCGGGCGGCCGTCGCCGCACACGCCGGCGTCGCCAATGACAGCCAGGTGCTCGTCGCGGACGCCCCCGGCGCCGACCGCGCCGACGTCACCGCCAGGCTGACGGAGCTCCCCGGCGAAACCGCCGCCCCCGGAGCGGCCGCGGTCAGCAGGATCACGGAGACCGACCGTGCCGGGTACGTCGCGCAGACCGACCGCAAGCGCGAGGCCGGTGACTGGGCGAACTCCGTGATGGCGGGCGTCCTCGGCGGCTTCGCGGCGATCACCGCCGCCAACACGCTGGTGATGACGGTCCTGGACCGGAGCCGCGAGGTGGCGCTGCTGCGCCTCACCGGCGCCACCCGGCGGCAGGTGCGCGGCATGATGCGCTGGGAGGCGCTGCTGGTGGCCGCGGCCGGGCTGCTGCTGGGCAGTCTGATCGCCTGGATCACCCTGGTGCCGATCGCCCGGGGACTCGCCGGCGCCTCGCCGTACGTCCCGCCGGGCACCGCCCTGCCGCTGGCTGCCGGGGCCGTGGTGCTCTGCCTCGCCGCGACAGCCCTGCCGGCCCGGGCCCTGCTGCGGTCCCGTCCGCTCGCGGCGAGCGGACGGCGGTAGGGGGAACGGCCGCACCGGGGCCGACCCGGATGGTGGACCTGAACGGGCGGTGCGCGGCGGCGTACCGCCCGTTCAGGTCGGGCACGCCATCCACGGTCGGCCACAAGCCCGGGGCTTCGGACCCGGGTAGGTGACCGGGTATCACGACCGGATGCGCGGCCCAGGGGCAGGGCGTCCCCCGTTTCGGGGCCGCGAATGCGGAAGGGTCCGGCACCTGTGCAGGTGCCGGACTCTTCCGACGGTGGAGCGCCAGGCCCGGGTTGCACGGACTCTTCCTACTGAAAGTAGGACGTGCTCTGGTAGCACCGCTGACGCCTGACGAGGAATCATCTCCCTCGCGACGAATGGAATATTAGCAGCTCAACACCCGTGTGCCGAATCGCGGTCCGGAGGCGGCCGGGCCTGGAGGCCCCCGCGAAATTCGGAGGGCCTCGTCGGACTACCTGTCGAACCGCTGCTGGGCCTGGAGGGTGCCGCCCTGGCCCACCGGCCCACGCCCGGGGACACCGAGCGGGTGGACATCGCGGTGGGCGCGGGCGCCGGCGACGACGTACCGAGGCCTAGGCTGCGTGATCATGTGCGAGCGATGGGACGTGCTGCCCGACGGCGAGCGCGAGCAGTGGGCGCTGGAGCCGTTCGAGAGTGTCGGGCCGCTGCGCTTCGGGATGCTGATCGACGAGGTGTCCAACACCCTGAGCCGCCACACCGGCGACCTCCAGCGGTACTCGGGCCCGTGCCTGGCCGAGGATCCGTACGGGCTGGTGACCGGCCGCTACCGGAGCTTCGGGCTCACGCTCTACTACTGGGACGAGCGGCTGCGGGGCGTCTCGGCGGACGCGCTGCGCGGGCCGCAGGTGACGGTGGAGGGGGTGGCGCTGACCGGGCGCGCGCCGTCCGCCGTGGGGAAGTGGCTGTGGGGCCGGGGTGAGGGCCTCGCGCCGGGCTCGGAGCTCGCCATCATGGGTGGGGGAGACTTCTGCTCGGAGTCGCTCGGGGTGGTGATCGGGACGCAGCGGGCGGGGGACCGGCTGCTGACGCGGCCGGTGTTCTTCCCTGCCGAGGGACTGCGCAACCTGTACGACTTCCTGCCCGACGAGGCGTTCCGGATCAGCGGATGAACCAGGCCTCCTCCGGCAGGACGTGGGACGGGTTCACGGCGGCCTCGCGAGACAGGAGCACCGGCCGCGTGAGCAGGAGGTCGTGGGAGCGCTGGAAGCTGATCACCACCCCCAGCGTGCGCGACGCCGGCTGGCCGCCGGGCATGCGGAGGATCTCGGGCCTGGGCGGGCGGGTGCCGCGGTCGGTGATCCACCGCTCCAGGAGCGAGGGCGTGCGACCGGTGAGGGCCATCCCGTCCGCGAGGACCTGCGGCCCCCTGAGGGCGTCGACGGCGATGCCCAACAGCGCTTCCCTGCGCTGGCCGAAGTAGAGCGTCAGGCCGAGGTGTCGCAGCCGGCTTTCCAGGACGCGGCCGCATGGCTCAAGGTGCGGGCGCTCGGGGCTGTCCAGCGCGGCGAGGGCCTCGTCGTGGTTCATGCCGAAGCGGAGCGGGCCGGCGGCCGTGAAGGGCTCCAGCGTCCACTGGAGTCGCTCACTGTCGGGGGTGACGGTCCACCAGTGGTCGAACAGGTCCTGAGGACCGGACACCGTAGGCCTCCTGGCGCGGCCGAGCCGCCGCGAATGCGGAAGGGTCCGGCACCTGTGTGGTGCCGGACCCTTCCGACGGTGGAGCGCCAGGCCCGGGTTGCACGGACTCTTCCTACTGAAAGTAGGACGTGCTCTGGTAGCACCGCTGACGCCTGACGAGGACTCATGTCCCTCGCGACATCAGGAATATTAGCAGCTCAACGCCCCTGCGCCGAATCGTGGCCCAGGGGTGCGGACGCATGCCCGTCACGCCTCCGTTCCGTGGCTGCGAAGGGGCCTGCTGCTGGGGCAGGCGGCGGGAATCCAGTACCCCGGCACCGGGCCCTTCGGGTAGGAAAGCGCACATGGACAACGCGGTGGGGCTGGCGGGGCGCATGATGACTGCGGCGCGAGCGGCGGAGGCCTCGGAGGCGGACGAGGACTCGCACGCCTACTGGGCGCTGGTCAGGGAGGCGGCGAAGGGGGAGAGCGGGGAGACCGCGCTGCGCTGCGGGTCGGGGTTGCTGGAGTCGGCCGATGTCCTGGAGCGACAGGTGGGCTGCGACCTGGTGGGAAACGCGGCCGACGCGCATGAGTCGCTGCGGAGCGAGGCGGCGACCGTCCTGATGGCGCTGGCCGAGGCGGAGACGGAGGTCCGCGTGCTGCGTTCCCTCGTCGTCGGGCTGGGGCGGGCGCAGGACCCGCGCGCCGTTCCCCTGCTGGTACCGCTTTCCGGACACGAGGACGCCGACCTGCGGCTTCAGGCCGCCTCGGCGATCGGCTCCGCCAACAGCGGGCTGCCCGACGGGCCCGATGTGCGGGCTCTGATCCGGCTCACCGAGGACCAGGACCCCGAGGTCCGCAACTGGGCGGCCTTCACGTTGGGAGTCCAACTGGACCAGGACACGACCGCCATCAGGGACGCGCTGTGGAGGTGCACCGCCGATGAGTACGGCGAGGTCCGGGAGGAGGGCGCGCGAGGGCTGGCCAGACGGCACGACCCGCGGGCCGTCCCACTGATCGCGCAACTGCTGGGCTCCGACGACGGGTCTCACCTCCTCACCCTGGACGCAGCGGCGATCCTGGGCGTCCCCGAGCTCCTGCCGGCTCTGGGCGCCTATGCGTTCGACGCCTCCGAAACCGACCGGGCCGTCGCGGCCTGCGACCCGGTGCGGCGGGCCCGGATGGAGGACGACGCCTGGAGGGTCGTCGTGGAGCTGGAGCGGCTGCGCCCCGGCATCGGCGCGGCGCTCAGCTCACCGCGCTACGAGTCCGTGCACTGTCTGCAAGTGACCTTCCCGGATGCGGTCGACGCATGCTACGACGCGGCCTCACTGCTCACCCGCGCCGGCGGTGACCCGGTGCGGGCGGCCGCGCTGGTGGTGGCCGACCTCGCTGCTCCTGCCGGGAGCGGACCGCGGACCGGCGGTCTCTCGGAGTTCTCGGGCTGAGCGTCGTCGAGGGGGCCGCCAGTGCCGCATGGGCGGGGGCGGAACGCGGAAGGGTCCGGCACCTGTGTGGTGCCGGACCCTTCCGACGGTGGAGCGCCAGGCCCGGGTTGCACGGACTCTTCCTACTGAAAGTAGGACGTGCTCTGGTAGCACCGCTGACGCCTGACGAGGACTCATGTCCCTCGCGACACCAGGAATATTAGCAGCTCAGTGCAGGTGCTCCGAATCGTGCTCCCGGAGCAGCCGGGCCGGGAGGTACGGGGACTCGACGCGGACGGCCCAGCCGTGGTGGCGGTGGGCGTGGCAGGCGAGGGCGAGGACGTCGAGGTTGAGCACGGCGGTGGGCTCGGTGGCCCGGTCGGCGACGCAGTGGTGGTCGCGGTGGGCGGTCAGGGCGTCGAGGAGGGCGAGGTTGAAACCGGCCTCGTCGCCGTCGACGAGTTGGGAGAGCAGGGCGACGGGCGCGGGGAAGAAGCTCCACTCCTTGGCGCGCGCGGCTTCGAGCCGGGCCTTCTCGACGGCGGGGCGGGCGTCGAGGCCGCGGAGGTGGTCGTGCAGGGCGAGGCGGTAGGCCGCGTACACGGAGCGGTCGTCGGTGGAGTGGGTGGGGCCGGTGAGGAGGAGCGGGGCGAGGTCGTCCTGGTTGCCGGTGATGAGGGCGAGGTTCACGGCGAGCTGCCAGTGGCCGGGGCCGGTGTCGTCGTCGCGGGTGGCGGGGAAGTGCACGGTCCGGCCGGCCAGGGTGACGGCGACGGTGGTGCCCGGGTCGGCGAGGGCGATCCGGGAGAGCGCGGAGCCGATCTCGGAGGCCAGACGGAGGTCGGCGAGCTGGGTGTCGGTGATGTCGTCGGCGTGTGAGGCGCGGGCGCGGAACAGGCGGACCTGCTGCCCCAGGGCGTGGGCGAGGCTGGAGACGGGGTAGCCGTCGTCGGGCTCGGGGGCGATCGCCCGCCGGATGCCGCGCTCGTAGTGGGCCTCGCTGTCCGGGTGGAGGGGGAGAGGCGGGGTCGGGCGGTCGACGGCGACGGGCCAGGCGATGTCCTCGGGGCGGCGTTCGGGGGTGGCGAAGCCGGTGACGAGGGAGTGGGGGAGGTAGTCGCTCTCGACGGCGGGGAGCCAGCCGTGGGCGCGGTGGGCGAGAGCGGAGAGGGCGAGCGGGAGGAGGGGGAGCAGAGTACGGGGGCGGGTGCCGTCCGTGCGGTCGAGGAGGGCGAGGACGGCGGTGTCGAAGGCGGGGCGGTCGCGGGTGGCGAGAGCGTGGAGGGCGCGAAGGGCGGGGTCGTCGCCGGTGTCCGAGGGAGCGTCGATGCGGGTGAGGGAGTGGGCGAGGAGGGCGGTGGCGAGGTCGGAGGAGGGGGCGAGGGCCTGCCAGGTGAAGATGAAGGCTTCGGCGTGGCGGTCGAACGTGTCGGTGAGGACGGCGAGGCAGAAGGCGTTGACCCACCGGTGGGCGGTGAGGGGGCTGGGGGTGTCCGCGGCCTCGGGGTCATAGCTCATCCCGATGTTGACGTAGTCGAGGAAGACGGAGAAGCGGTCGCGGGGGTAGTAGGCGGCGAAGGAGACGGCGCCGGCGGCGGCTTCGGCGGCGTTGCGCAGAAGGGCCTCGGCCTCGGGGGAGGAGAGCTCGGGGGAGGTGACGGAGAGGGCGCCGAGCTGGTCGAGGAAGGCGTCGGAGATGAGCTGCCATTCGGTGGCGGTCATCAGGCCGGCGCGGGAGTAGGAGTGGACTTGGCGACCGATGCGGTCGGAGAAGTCGTCGAGGGCTGGGGTGGCTACCTGGTGGCGCTCTATCCGCATGGGGACGATTGAAGCACCGGCCGGGGGCAGAGGACCCGGCCGGTGCAGCGGGGGAGGATCAGACGTCGAACTCACCGTTGCGGATGGCGGAGACGAGGTCGCGCCATTCGCTGACATCGAGTTGGGCGATGGCATCAGGCCGGAGGCTGCTACGGACGTAGACGGCGTCGGGGCCTATAGCCACCTCAGGGCAGGAGTTGCCGTCCGGGCAGGCCTCAGGGCGCTTCCAGTGAAGGTTTTCCATGGCTTAGAGCTCTTTCTTGATTAGCCTGATGGCATCGCGAGACTGGCTCTCGGTCAGGGATCGCTCAGTCATCACGTCGATAATGTGCCGGTAGTTTTCCAGGTGCTTCTGTTCGTGCAGGAATGCCGGGCCGCCGACCGCGTCGAGCTGAACGGTGTCCAGGCGGGGGACCGGCCCCTTCGCATAGCAGATCCCTTGACCTGCCCCCATGAACCCGTTGGTGCTGAAGCTGATCACTCGAAGTGTCACGTGGGGCAGTTCCGAGTACTCAAGCAGCTGGTCCAGCTGTCGCCTCGCGGCATCGCGGCCGCCGAACAGCATGCGAAGGGCGGCCTCGTGGACCAACGCCGAGTATGGCTCAGCTCCGTCTTGCATCACGACTGCCGAGCGTTGCACTCGGTGTTCAACCCGCGCTTCAAGGAGGCGAGGTGAAAGCGGCGGGTAGACGTCTCTGAAGATCGCCCGCCCGTACTCCTCCGTCTGCATAACGCCAGGAACGTGCGAGACCTGGTATGAGCGCGCTCCCTTGGAGAAGTACTCCATCTCCGCAATGTCGAGGAAGCCGACTGGAACCGAACCGCGAAAGTCCTCCCACCAGCCTCTGTGGCGTTCTTCGGCCATGGTGCCGAGCGCCTCGATGTAGGCGGTGTCGCCCTCCTGGTAGTCGGAGGCGAGCATCCTCACGCGCTCGGCGCTGATTGGGTACTGCGCCTTCTCGATCTGCGTGATCTTCGTTCGAGAGAACCCAAACAGCGCGGCAGCCTCGGCAGTTGTGCGTCCGGCGCAGTCGCGCATCTTCCGCAGCTCGATGCCGACTCGTTCCTGCCGGGCAGAAGGGGTGGTTCCTGGTGGCATGCCCCAAGCATCCATCGCAATCCCACGAGGGGTCCAGCAATCCATCGATCGAGTGAAGGATCAGGTAGAAGTGCCGGTACATGTACCAGCAATGCCCTACAGTCGGTGACGCACCGATCACCGATGCGGGCGTCAGTAACGCTGCCTCGCACCGCAGAGCACCCATGCCCGGACTGGCTCACGGCGACAGCTCGCTCGGTTCACCCTTCCATTCCCCCTGGGAGACACTGTGCGTAACCTCAACTCCCCCTCCCTCACCCTCTCCCGTGACGCCCTCCGCGACGGGATGACCAGCGCGGGTTGGCCGCCCTCCCTCATCGCGGACGCCGAACTCGCCATGGTCGAACTCATCGTCAACGCCTGGCGTCACGGCGGGACGACCTCCCCGGTCATCCTGATCCACCACCGCGCCAACACCCTCCGTGTCGCGGTCTCCGACCGCAGCCCCCTCCTCCCGGAGCAGGGACCCCTCTCCCTCCTCTCCGAGACCGGCCGGGGCCTCCAGCTCGTCGCCGGCCTCACCCACCGCTGGGGCGTCGACCCTCAACACCTCGGCAAAACGGTCTGGTTCGAGCTGGACGGTGCCGCGTGATCGCCCACCACCCCATCCACCCCGCCGACCCGGCCCTGCTCCACCTCACCTCGCGCCAGGTCGCCGAACTGATCGTCGAACTCCGCACCGAAGGCCGCGAGTTCGGCCTCCTCTGGCCCTCCGCCACCCCGGGTGACACCAACCTCCACGGCCGTCGCCTGATCGACGTCGGCAACATCCCGGCCAGCACCCTGATCAACCTCCTCGCGCTCATCCGCGAGTTCCGGCGCAACCGCGGTGCCCAGCACCGGGCGGAGTGACGACACCTTCCCGGATCAGCCCAGCTCTGTGATCCTGTTCGGATGCTTCTCCCCGACACCGCCTCGCAGGCCCACCTGATCGAAGTCGTCCGGATCTCCGACCCGACGAGCGCCTACGGTTCGGACTCCGTAATCGGCGAGACCCTCGCCCTCTGGGAGGCGGAGCACCTCCGCTCCGCCCTCGACCTGATCGGCAGGCTGCCGGAAGGCGAACTGCGGCGCTGCTTCGCGCCCGGCTACGGCATCCGGGCCCATGCCCCCGACGGGCTCCTCCTCGAAATCTCCTTCTGCTTCAGCTGCCACGGCGCCTGGCTGGCAGGCCCCGGAGTGCCGGCCGACCTCCGGGGCATGCAGAGCTTCGACGCCGACAGCCCGCCCGCCCACGAGCTGCTCGACCGCTTCCGTGCGTCCGCTGCCACTCCGGCGTGACGCCTCATCCGACCAGATCACCGTCTCCGGCCCCGACCTCTTCGGCTGGCCGGCCCCCGTACTCCACGCCCCTCCGCTCTCGCCCCGGAGCCGCCCCGTGTCCACCACTCCCGCCCGGAGAAAGCTCCGGATCACCGTGTTCGGTGCCGGTTCCATCGGCTGCCACCTCGGCGGCATGCTCGCCTCGACCGCCGAGGTGACCCTGATCGGCCGGCCGACGGCCATGGCCACGATCGACGCGGACGGGCTGACCCTCACCGGCCCGGGCGAGGCCCGCCGCGAGGTGCGGGACCTGACCGCTGCCGCCGCCGACCCGAAGGCCGCGGCCGGCGCCGACTACGTCCTGGTCACGGTGAAGTCCGCCGACACCGCGACCGCCGCCCGGGAACTCGCCCCGCACCTCGGCCCCGACACGGTGGTGGTGAGCTTCCAGAACGGCCTGCGCAACCCCGCGGTCCTCGCGGCCGCGCTGCCGTCCCACCGGGTGCTGGCCGGCATGGTCCCGTACAACGTGGTGCGGACCGGCCCCGCCGCCTTCCACCAGGGCAGCGGCGGGTCGCTGATGCTGGCCGCCGGGGAGGGCGCGGACGCCCTCGCCGACGCGGCCCGGGCGAGCGGCCTGCAACTGGAACTGCGGTCGGACATGCCGGCCGTCCAGGCGGCGAAGCTGCTCATGAACCTCAACAACGCGGTCAACGCGCTCTCCGGCCTGCCGCTGCGCGAGCAGGTCGGGCAGCGGGCGTACCGGCTGTGCGTGGCGCGCTGCCAGCGGGAGGCACTGGCGGCGTTCCGGGCCGCCGGAATCGCGCCGGCGCGGCTCGGCCCGGTGGCATCGGGGCTGATGCCACGGGTGCTCGGCCTGCCGGACGTCCTGTTCCAGCGGCTGGCCGGGGCCAGCCTGCGGATCGACGCCACCGCCCGCTCCTCGATGTGGGAGGACCTCCAGCGCGGACGCCCCACCGAGGTCGACTCGCTCCAGGGCGAGATCGTCGCCCTCGCCGAACGCCACGGCCTCACCGCCCCCGCCAACGCCCGCCTCGTCACCCTCGTCCGCGAAGCCGAGGCAGCCGCCCCCGGCACCGCCCCCGCCTGGGCCGGCCCCGCCCTCCTCGCCGAACTCGCCGCAGCCGGCTGACAGTCGGCCCGGGGCGCGGAGTGGTCAGTTCGCGTTGCCGAGGGCATCGCGGGCTGCCATGCGGAAGTCCTTCACGGCCTCGTAGAGAGAGTGCTCCCGCTCGGTGGCGAGAGTGGTGTCCACTGCCTTCTGAGCGGATTCTCCCGCACGGGCGTTCTTCACCATCCGCCGCATCACATCGGAGAGTTCGTCGGATGCGCGAGCCACGCGGTCGGCTGCTTCCACCACGGAAGGCGGGCCTTCGAGGATGACGACTTCAACGGCGCGGTGGACCTCCCGAGCCAGTGCGACGAAACGGTGGACCTTCTCGTCCACCTCCCGCAGGTGGGGAGTCTCCGGCTGGAGTGCGGCCAACACGGCATCCATGGCGATGTCCCGGTCGTGAAGAGCACCGAGGTAGTTCGCGTAGGCGTCCCTGCGGTGCTGCCTTCGCCACTGGTCGAACTGCGAGCGTGCTGTCGCACGCCCGCTCACCATCGCCGCGCCGACGGTGGCGAGGGAGCCCACGGCGGCACCGAGCAATGCGGCGAGTCCGGCATCCATGACCCCATTCTGTCGTCCCTTTTGATCCGTCAGCAGCCAGGTTTGCGGCCGGTTGTTTTCGACGGTGTGTTTTGGTCCTGTTGGAACGGTTTCGTCTGGCCCCACTTTTGGGCCGTGCGGGTGGCTGGTCAGGGCGGTGCCGGAGAGGAACGTCTTGAAGTCGCCCAACCCCTGGATCGGGTGACGTTTCGTGGGAGTCCTGGGGCAGAGGTGTTCAGGTGCGGACGACGGTCTGCGGCGGCCGGCAGCGTGTGGTCCACGGAGCCCGCCCGTTAGGATCTGTTCGAACGGAATCGGGGGATGATGACGGAACAGTGGCCCGAGGGACCTGCCGCTGACCCGGAGGCGGCCCGGGAGCGCTATGCCTCTGATCTGCGGGCGGAGCGCAAGGCTCTGCGAGAGGCGATCAGAGCTGACCTGCCTGCCGCGCACTTCGGCCTTGGAATCGTCATCGTGGCGAGTGCGGTGGTGGGCCTGTTCGCGGGACCCATTGCTGGAGCCCTCGTGGCCGGGGCCTTTGCCGCTCTGTTCCTTGCTGCTCTGACGGTCATGCTCCTTCTGGGCATCCGGGGGCTGGACGCAGGTCGTCGCGCCTATCTGTTCGCCTTCGGCTGGGCAAACTGGGTCTAGGGAAGACATGGGCCCGCCGGCATCGGCCGGACGGCCCGCAGGATCGTCTCCCACGTGCCGCCCGTTGATGACCAGGCGTAACGCTGCCGACGCCCCACATCGCGCCAGAGTTCGAGTGACTCCCGGATCTTCTCGCCCAGGTTCCTGATCGGATGGCCGGGATGCTCCAGGTACAGCTGCTTGTTGATCTCCACCGGACCGTAGGCGTCGGTGAAGTCCCGGAAGTCGGCGGGGAGGGCGACCCCGAGTTCCCGCTCCAGCGTAGGCTTCCGCCCCGACCGGGGGATGGGCCTTCGGTCCCACGCGCCGTCAAGTGCCGGGAGGAACCACCGTGATACTCGAACTCCGCACCTACCGCCTCAAGCCGGGCACCCGCGCCGACTTCGTCCGGGTGATGGCCGAGGAGGCCGTCCCGCTCCTCCAGGCCGCCGGGATCCGGGTCGTCGACCACGGGGCGTCGCTGGTGGACGAGGACGGGCACGAGGAGGCGTACCTGATCCGGGCGTTCGACTCGATCGGGCAGCACCGCTCGCAGGAGGACGCCTTCTACGGCAGTGACATCTGGCGGCAGGGTCCGCGCGAGGCGATCGTCTCGCGCATCGAGAGCCTGCACTCGATCGTGGTCGAGGTCGCCGACGGCGCCGTCGAGCTGTTCAAGCGCTCCTGATCCCACGGCGCTTCGCCGCCCGAGACCCCGGCAGGTCTCGGGCCTGGAGCCGCCCCCGCCCCGTCGCCCCCGCCCGTTCTCTCAGCTCCGCGGCCAGGGGCGGCCGTCGAGCCGCTCGATCCCGGTGTTGAAGCGGCGCAGGAAGCCGGCGAAGGAGGCGATGTCCTCCTCCGGCCAGTCCGTCATCACGAGGTTCAGCGCCCGGACGTGCGCCTCGCGTTCCGCGTCCAGCCGGCGCCGGCCCTCCTCCGTGAGGCGGAACTTGCGGGCGATCCCGCCGTCCGGGTCCGGGATGCGTTCGAGCAGGCCCGCGCTCTTCAGGGCCGCCGTCTGCCGGTTGAGGGTGGAGACGTCCAGGGCGAAGGCGTCGCTCAACTGCCCGATGGACATGGGCCCCTCGGCGTCGACCCGGCTGAGCAGGATGTAGGCGCTGCGTTCGAGCTGGCTGCCCTCGGGCCTGGCGTTGACCTGGCTGAGGTCTCGGTGCCGGGCGAACACCAGGAATTCGAGGGCGACCTCGTGCGTGGGGCTGGTCATGTCGAAGTCCCTTCATCGCCGCTTCGACCTGCGGGTTCTCCGTGGATCACCCTTCAGTATGCCAGAGGTATGCGCACCACACATGATGTGTAGAGCGCACATCATGTGTAAACTGACCGTCTTGTGTTTCATGCACATCGTGTGTTTTGTGCACACTCCTGCTCTTCGACTGCCCGAGGAGGCCCGTCATCAACGGCCCCGCCCCCGCTCCCCGCACCGGTCCGATCGTCGCGACGCTCGCCTTCACCGGCACCGTCGCCGCGATCATGCAGACCCTGGTCACCCCGCTGATCAGTCAGCTCCCGCAACTCCTGCACACCACCGCGTCCAACGCCTCCTGGGTCATCACCGCGACCCTGCTCTCCGCCGCCGTCTTCGTCCCGATCAGCGGCCGCCTCGGCGACCTGCTGGGCAAGCGGACGATGCTCATCGCGTCCTGCGTCCCGCTGCTGCTCGGCTCGGTGCTGTGCGCGGTGGCCGACTCCGTGGTGCCGATGATCGCCGGACGGGCCCTCCAGGGCATGGGCATGGGCCTGGTGCCGATCGGCATCAGCCTGCTGCGCGACGTCCTGCCGCCCGAGCGGCTCGGCTCGGCGATCGCGCTGGTCAGCGCCTCCATGGGCATCGGCGGCGGCCTCGGCCTGCCGATCGCGGCCGGCGTCGCCGACTACGCCAGCTGGCGCGTGCTGTTCTGGGGCACCGCCGTGCTGACCGTCGTCATCATCGGCATGCTCTGGACCGTCATCCCGGCCCCGGCCCCGACCGGCCGCCCCGCCGGTGGCCGCTTCGACTTCGTCGGCGCGATCGGTCTGAGCGTCGGCCTGGTCTGCCTGCTGCTGCCCGTCTCCAAGGGCGGCGACTGGGGCTGGGGCAGCACCGGAACCCTCGGCCTGTTCACCGCCTCCGCGGCGATCCTGATGCTCTGGGCCCGCTGGGAGCTGCGCGTGACCGACCCGCTGGTGGACCTGCGGGTCACCGCGCGCCCGAGGGTGCTGCTGACCAACGCCGCCTCCGTCCTGGTCGGCTTCGGCATGTACGCCCAGGCGCTGATCGTGCCGCAGCTGCTCCAGCTGCCGACGGCCACCGGCTACGGGCTGGGGCAGTCGATGCTGGCGATGGGCCTGTGGATGGCGCCCGGCGGGCTGATGATGATGGTCGTCTCCCCGTTCGGCGGCAAGCTGTCGGCCGCGCGCGGACCGAAGTTCACGCTGGTCGCCGGGGCGCTGACGATCGCCGTCGGGTACGGGCTGGCGCTGCCGCTGATGGGCTCCACCTGGGGCGTGCTGATCGTGACGATCGTCTGCAACAGCGGCGTCGGCCTGGCCTACGGCGCGATGCCCGCGCTGATCATGAGCGCGGTGCCGCTGTCCGCGACGGCCTCGGCGAACAGCTTCAACACCCTGATGCGCTCGCTGGGCACCTCGGTGTCCGCCGCCGTGATGGGCGTGGTGCTGTCGCAGATGACCGTCACCCTGGGCGGCCACGCCCTGCCCTCGGAGAGCGGCTTCCGGGTCGGCCTGGTGATCGGCTGCGGCGTCGCCCTGATCGCGGCCGCCGTCGCCGCCGTCATCCCCGCGCCGCCCGCTCCCCAGCTGCGCGCCGTTCCCGCCCCGGAGGCGGCGGGCGCCGAGGCGGCGGACCCGGCCACGGCCTGAGCCCTGCCCGGGTGGGCCCCGTCCCGGGCGCGCCGCGCTCGGTGCGCCTCGTGCGCTCGGTGCGCTTCGTGCGCTTCGTGCGCGCCCGGGACCGCCCGGGACCGCCGTGCCGGCTCTACCGGAAGGCCGGCAGGTTGCGTTCGACCCAGGCCCGGAAGGGTGCGGCCGGGCGGTGCAGCACGGTCGCCACGTCGGGGCTGACCGCCTGCTCGGCCGGGAGCGGGGCGCCGAGCACGTCCAGGGTCCCGGCGATCACCTGCTCCGGCATGAATCGCGCCAGGTGGGCGTGGGCCTGCTCCCGGGACAGCTCCACGAAGGCCACCTCCTCGCCGAGTGCCTCGGCGAGGACCTCGGCCTGCCGACGCGGCCCGATCGCCTCGGGGCCGGTCAGCTCGTAGATGCGGCCGCCGTGTCCGTCCTCACGCAGCACGGCCGCGGCGACCGCCGCGATGTCCGCCGGGTCGACGACGGGCAGCGCCACCTCGCCGAACGGCGCGAAGACCGTCCGCTTCGTACGGACCGTCTCGGCCCAGGCGAAGGCGTTGGAGGCGAAGCCGCCGGGGCGCAGGACGGTGAAGTCCCGTCCGGAGGTGCGGACGGCGGCCTCGAACTCCCGCAGCCGGGCGTGCGAGGGTGCGTCCGGCCGGGTGGCGCCGACCTGCGAGGAGAGCAGGACGATCCGCTCCACCCCGGCGTCCGCGACCGTCCTCAGCAGGGCGTCCGGGCTCTCGCCGTGGCTGTTGAGCTCGCCGCCCAGCAGGACGAACAGCGCGTGGGACCCTTCGAGGGCCGGGCGCAGGCCGGCGGCGTCGCCGAGGCCGCCCCGGGCCCAGCGGACCCCGGCCGCCGGGTGGGCGGGCTGCGGCTGCCGGGACACGGCGACCACCTGCTCGCCCGCCCCGGCCAGCAGCTCCACCAGCGTCCGGCCGATGGTGCCGGTCGCGCCCGTCACCGTGATCATTTCCGCCCCCATGAGTGAGTTAGTTGGCTGACTGAGAACTGGCTCGGGGGAGACCGTAGCCGCCTTCCCGGGCGGCTGTCTATAGTCAGTCGGATGACTGACTCAGTGGATCGCCGCGCGGCGGCGTCGCAGAAGCGCCGGCGGCTCACCGCGGCCGCGGCCCGGGTCCTGCACGCACAGGGCGTCGAGCGCACCACCCTCGCCGACATCGCGCGCGAGGCGGACGTCCCGGTCGGGAACGTCTACTACTACTTCAAGACCAAGGACGAGCTGGTCCGCGCCGCGCTCTCCGAGCACAGCGCGCACCTGGACGAACTCACCGGCCGGCTGGAGCAGTTGCCCGACCCGCTGGACCGCCTCAAGGCGCTGGTCGAGGCCTGGGTCGGTCGGCGCGACACCGCCGCGCGGCACGGCTGCCCGACCGGAACCCTGGCCGTCGAGCTCGACAAGCGCGCCGACGGGGACCTCGACGCGGAGGCGGGCGCGGTGATCCGGCGGCTGCTCGACTGGGCCGCGGGCCAGTTCCGCGAGCTGGGCCAGCCCGACCCGGACGGCCTGGCGCTCACCCTGGTCGCGGGCTACCAGGGCATGTCCCTGCTCGCCAGCGCCCTGCGCGACCCGGAGGTCATGACCCGCGAAGGGGCTCGCCTGCTGCGCTGGCTCGACTCCCTGCGGGCCGCGTAGGCCCCTCCGGGCGGGTTCGGCGGCCCGTCGCGCTTCCGCTCAGGCCTGCCGTGGCTCGACCGTCGACGCGAGTGCGCCCGGCAGCTCGGCGCAGGCCGCCCGGAGCCGCCGTGCGAGGTCGGCGCGGGTGTGCCCGGACGGCTGCGCCACCCAGCCGTCCATCGCCTGGTGGAACGCGGCGACCAGCATGTCCACCGCCAGCCGGGCGCGCAGTCCGGTGCCGGCCGGGGGTCCGTCGAGGGCGAACCGGCGGCCGACCGCCGACACCGCCTCCCGGGTCGTCCGCTCGCAGAAGGCCAGCCCGTGGGCGTCCATCGAGGGCGTCCGGGCGGCCAGCCGGCGGCTCGCCAGGGTGCGTTCGGCCCAGCCGTCGGCGGGCATCCGGCCGATCGCCTCGGCGAGGGTCCCCTCCAGGACGGCCATCAGCCTGCCGTCGCCCGGCGGGTGGCTCTCCAGTACCTCCAGGAACGTCGCCCACAGGTCCTGGGTGGGGGCCATCGCGACGTCTTCCTTGCTGGTGAACGCGCGGAAGAAGGTCCGCTTGGAGACCTCGACGGCCTCGCACAGCCGGTCCAGCGTCACCCCGTCGAAGCCGTGCTCGCCGAACAGCTCCAGGGCGGTGTCGATCAGCGCCTGGCGGGTGCGCAGCTTCTTGCGCTCGCGCAGCGGGAGCGTGGCGCCCGGGGCCTCGGGTGCCTGCCCGGCGCCCCGCTCCGGTGCCGTGGCGGTGGCCTTCTCGGGAGTCATCGCGGTCAGTCTAGTCCGGGCCGTAGTGCCACCTGTAGGCTTATGCCACTCAGTGGCAGAATCTTGGGGAGGATCCTCCATGCGTGCACTCCTGGTCGACCGCTCGGCCCCCGGCGGCCTGCGCCTCGGCACGGCTCCGGACCCCGAACCGGCACCCCACCAGGCGCTGGTCCGGGTCACCGCGACCTCGCTCAACTACGGCGAGGTCGCCTTCGGCCTGGACACGGCCCCCGATGGCACCGTCCTCGGCTGGGACGCCGCCGGAATCGTGGAACGCGCCGCCGCCGACGGCTCCGGCCCCGCCGAGGGAACCCCGGTGGTCACCCTGATGCCCGCCGGTGGCTGGGCCGAACTGCGGGCGGTGGACACCGGGTTGATCGGTGCCGCACCCGCCGGCGCCGACCTCGGCGCCCTCGCCACCATCCCGGTCGCCGCCGCCAGCGCCCTGCGCGCGCTGCACCGCATCGGTCCGCTGCTCGGCCGCAGCGTCCTGGTCACCGGCGCCACCGGCGGCGTCGGCCGCTACGCCGTTCAGCTCGCCCGGGCGGCGGGCGCGCACGTGGTCGCGTCCACCGGCTCGCCCGCCCGCAACGGCGAACTGCTGCGCGGCCTCGGTGCCCACGAGGTGATCGCCTCCCCGAAGGAGGCCACCGGACCGGTCGACGGTGTGGTGGACCTCGTCGGCGGCCCCCAACTGGTCGAGGCCTACCAGGCGTTGGCCCCGGGCGGCACCCTGGTCGCCACCGGCCACAGCTCCGGGCAGGGGGAGGACTTCGCGTTCGGCACCCTCTTCGGCGACGCGGCCCGGCACGACCGCTCGGTGGTCTCCTTCTACCTGCTCGGCTGCACCGGCCTCGGCCGCGACCTCGGCTGGCTCGCCCACCGGGTGGCGGCGGGCGAGCTGGACCCGGGCATCACCTGGCGCGGCGACTGGGACGACGCGGCCGAGGCGGTCGACGCCCTGCTCGGGCGCCGGCTGCACGGCAAGGCGGTGCTGACCATCGGCTCCTGAGGTTCCCGGGATTCCTTAGGCTCCTGGGGCCTGCCCTCGGACCCGTCCGGGCCCCTGCCGGGCCGCGCTCGCGCGGACCGGCCCACTCGGACGGGTCAGGAGCTGTCGCTGTGGAGCGGGATGTTGCCAAGCATGGGGACGTACGGGCCCCTCGGCCGCCGAACACCGACCAGGAGAGGGATCCTCGGTGCGTGAACTCCACAGTCCCCCCAGCCACGGCCGAACCGGCCACCGCCCGCTGCCCGGGCGTTCTCCGCTCGTCCGTTCTCCGCTCGTCCGTTCCCCGGGCGGCGGTGACCGGCCACCGGCCCGGAGCTGGACGGTGCAGCGCACGGTCGCGCTGATCGCGGCGGCATCCGGTGCCGTCGTGCTCGCGGCCTGCGGCAGCAGCCCGTCGGGCACGGCGGCCGGCTCACCGTCGGCCACCCCGCCCAACGCGAGCGCCTTCTCCGGCGAGCCGCCCTCCGCCATCGCCTCCGCCGCGGAGTCGCTGCTCGCCTCGGCGTCGGCCGCGGCGGCCTCGGCGGCGGTGGCCTCCTCCGAAGCCGCCGCCTCCGCCTCCGCGGCGGCGTCCGCCTTCGAGGCGTCCGTCTCGGCCCAGCAGGCGATGACCAGGGAGAAGGCCGCCTCGGTGCTCAGCGGGGTGCCGGACGGCGGCAACGCGGTGAACGACATCACGATCACCGGCATCGCACGGCAGAACACCGGAGGCCTGCACGCCGTGGTCGTTACCATCCAGAACTCGGGGCGCGACGCGGCCTCCTACGCGGTCCAGGTCGACTTCACCGACACCAGCGGCAAGGCCGTGGACAGCGCCATCGTCGGCGCCGAGAACGTCCCGCCGAACGGCAAGGCCCAGCCCGTCGCCTTCAGCAGGCAGCCGGCCGACCTGACCCTCCTGCCCGTAGTGGTCAAGGCCGTCCGATACTGAGGCCCGGTGGCCGAGGCCCGCCGACGCGGGGCCCCGGCCTACCGGAAGTCCGCCGCGTGATCCCGCACCCAGCTGCGGACATCGCGCGGCGGACGCCCGAGCACCTCCTGCACCGTGCCGGTCACCCGCTCCGGCTCGCGCGTGAACGACTCCCAGGCACGCAGCCGGGCCTCCACGAACGCCGCTTTCCCCGGCCCAACGCCGATCGGGCGGGGGCTGTGCCCGGGCGGCTACCAGCCCGACTCCACCGGCCCGACGGCCGTCAGCCCCACCTGCCGGGCCAGCCACTCGGCGCGCTCGACGTCGCCCGCGCGGAAGTGGATGAACAGCGTGTGGCCGTCCGACGGGCGGTCGAAGTCGACGTTGCTGCTGTTGAGGGCGATCTGGACCTTGGCGTCCTTGGAACGGAGCTCCAGGCCGAGTTCGGGAACGGCCGGCCAGGCGAAGCCCGTCCAGGACAGTGAGGCGGGCGAGGAGCCGCGCAGGCCGAGGAACCTGTCCTCGATCGACCCGACGGGCTGCTCGTCCAGCTGGAACGAGAACGGGGCCAGCGCGTCCACCCGGGGGTCGTCCGTCGCCAACAGCCGCCGGACTTCGTCGTGCCCGACGTTCCGCTCCTGGTTGCCCGGGTACACGTGCTCGGGAAAGGCCTCGAACAGCCGTCGGGCCTCCGCCGCCGTGAGCTCGTCCGCGTACGCGTGCACCTCCGTCGAGCGGCGGTGCACGGTGATGCCCAGCAGCCGCTGGGCGGCTTCGTAGGCGGCCCACCGGTTGGTCGTGCGCAGGACCGGCAGGACGTTCGAGGTGCTCATGACGGTGAGTCAAGCAAATCGAGCACGGACGGGCACGCGGATTTCCGGGCGATCACCAGCCCAGCTCCACCGGTCCGATCGGCGCCAGCCCCACCTGCCGGGCCAGCCACTCGGCGCGTTCGACGTCGCCCTGGCGGAAGTGGACGTACAGCGTGTGGTCGTCCGAGGGCCGGTCGAGGGCGAGGCTGCGGTTGTTGAGGATGAGTTCGAGCATGGCGTCGTGGAGACGCGGCCCCAGACCGAGCTCCGGAACGGCGGGCCAGCCGAAGCCGTCCCAGTACAGCCAGGCGGGAGCGGCCCCGACGAGGTCGAGGAACTGCTCCTCGACCGACCCGACGGGCTCCTCCTCCACCCGGAAGTTGAACGGGGCCAACTCCGCCAGCTGTGGATCGCCCACGTCGAACAGCCGTCGGAGCGAGTCGCCTCCGAGGTCGTGGTCCAGGTCGGTCGGCTCGCCCCACCCGTGGGGGAAGGCCTCGAACATCTGCCGCGCCTGCGTTGTGGTGAGCGCATTCGTGAAACCGGACGCCTCGGTCAGGTCGCGTTGGACGGTGAGGTCCAGCAGCTGCCGGGCGGCGTCGTAGGCGGCCTGACGGTCGGGGGTCCGCAGGATCGGCAGGGCTCTCGTGGTGCTCATGGCGGGGGAGTCAAGCAGATCGGGCACGGACGGTCACGCGGGTTTCCGGCCGCCGGCCCTCGGGTCGGCCTCGGCGGTCCGTGGGTGGCTCCCGGGTTACGTCACGCCGCCGCCGGGTTACGTGACGCCGTTCGCGCCCTCCCGCTGCCGGGTCCGGTAGGCGCGGGAGCGGCAGCGGGGCGAGCAGTAGCGCGGCGGGCGGCCGCCCGGACGCTGGCCGTCGGGGGAGGAGGCGGGCGCCGTCAGCGGCTCGCCGCAGGCGGGGCAGGCCGCCGCCGGTGCGGGCTCCCCGGCTTCGGCGGGCGGCGTGGCAGGCGCCGGGTGCGAGGTCAGGCCCAGCCGTTCCGCGACCACGCCGGCCTGGAAGCGGCTGTGCGCGCCGAGGCCGTCCAGCAGGTCCGAGACGTGGCGGCGGCAGGTGCGCAGGGAGATGCCGAGGCGGCGGGCGATGGACTCGTCCTTGAGGCCCTTCGCGAGCAGCACCAGGATGCTCTGCTTCATCGTCTTGGTGACGTCGTGCGCGGCCTGCGGGCCACTGGCGAACGGGGTCGCGTTCTCCCAGTCCCGTTCGAAGACCGTCAGCAGGTAGGAGAGCAGGTCGGGCTCCCGGATGATCAGCGCGCCGCCGGAGCTGGCGGGCAGCAGGGCCAGCGAGCCGTCCACGATGATCAGCTGCGGCAGCACCTCCGGCAGGGTCCGGATCTCGGCGCCGCCCTCGATGAGCTGCTCCGCGTGCACCCGGGTGGGCTGGTCGAAGCGGGTCGCGTGCTGGTAGAGGCTGCGCATCCGGACGCCCCGGTCGAGCAGCGCCAGGTCGCGCGGCAGCGCCTCGCGCAGGGCGGCCGGGGAGAACGACCCGCCGTGCTTGGAGACCAGCACCTCGCTGCGGCAGGAGTCGATCACGTCGGCGAGCAGCGAGCGCACCGCGAACTTGTCCGGCAGCCGGTCGATGGTGCCCTGCGGGAAGGCGTGCTGGCGGGCCTGGAGGTAGACGGGCACCAGCGCCGCGAGCCCGTCGCGCTGCTGCTGGATGAGCCGCCGCTGCTCGCGCAGGGCCTCCTCCCGGGCGCGCAGGGCGGTGTCGCGTGCGGAGAGCAGCTGTGCGGTCGCGGCCTGGGGGCTGACGGGCTGCCAGGCGACCGGGCGCCTGCCTGCGGGGTCACCGTCCGTCGGGGCGTCGTCGGTCGGGGCGTCGTCGGCGAACAGCTCCTGGAAGAGGCAGGCTCCGGTGAGCTGCCGGACGGCCGCCTCGCACTCCGGCAGGCCCAGGTCGGTCTCCGACGCCGCCTGGGCGAGGGTCGCCGGGGTGAGGCGCTCGTGCACCACCGTCCACCGGTAGAGCGTGACGGCCGCGCTGTCGAGTGCGGGTACGTCGGCGGTCGGGTCGGGGCCGGTCCCGGGCTCCATCGCATGCCTCCTAAAGCTGCCAGGCAGGCTCATGATCCCTTGCGGGGGATGCCGTGGCCATCCGCCGACTGGCAGGGTGACGATCACGGGCCGGGCGATGCCGCGGGAACTGCGGAAACGTCCGAAACCTGTGGAACTGTCCCCGAGGTGATGGGAGTTGTCGTCATGCGAGGAATCGTGACGCGGACACTGGCCGCGGTCGCGCTGGGTGCCGCCGCCTGGCTGGGTGGAGTGGCCCCGGCCGGCGCCTCCGTGTTCGACGGCGCGACGCTGACGAACTCCGGCGACGGGCACGGTGGCCACAGCTGCGTCCAGACGACGGCCTGGGGCGACGCCTGGTGCCCCGGTAAGCCGCTGAGCTGACGAGTCGTCGCAGGCGGCTCCCGTCTTCTCCTCTTCCCCGAAAGGAAGCCCTGTCATGCACATGGCCCTGAAGCGTCGCGTCCGTACCGCCACCACCACCGCCACCGGCCGGTCCGGCTCCGCCTCCTCCGCCGAGTCCGCGAACTCCTCCGGTCGCTGAACCCGGCGAAGTGGCGCGCCCTGCACGGGAAGTCGGCAGAGTCGACTTCCCGTGCAGGGCGCGTCGCCGTTCCGGGCACCCGCCCGCTCGGCGGGCCGGCCGTGCCTCAGGCCGCGTGGGGGCGTGCGGCCGCTGTCGCCGTTGTGGCTGCCGTCGCCGTCGCCGTCGCTGTCGCCGGGTGTCGGCGGTGCCGGCGGTGGTACGACACGGTGACGGCCGCCAGCAGCGGGGCCCAGGCGACGGTCGGCAGGTAGAGGAAGCCGACCAGGAAGTGGCCGCGCGGGGTCATGTCCGTGCCCGGCATGGCCCACCACGCGGCGAACGGCGTCCACAGCAGGGCCAGGCCGGCGGCGCCGAGCGAGGCCGCGACGACCACCGCGCGCGGGTCGACCGGGCGGCCGCCGAGGAACGGCACCCAGCGTGGCGGCACCGTGCCCCACGGGCGGACCAGCCCGATCGTGAGCAGCGCCAGTGCCTCGGTGACCAGGCTCAGGAAGACGGGCCACACCGCGCCCCACCCGGAGAAGCCCATCGCCCGGTAGCCCGCCTCGGTGTACCCGCCGTGCCAGCCCGCCACCAGCCCGAGCCGCCACAGTCCGGCCGGCAGGGCGGTGACGGCGGCGAGGTGGGCGGCGCGCACGGCCCAGCGGGGCGGGGCGGGAACGGCGGTGGCGGCAGTGAGCGGGGTCGTCATGCCCTCACCCTCCCGCGCGGACTCGGCCCGCCGCGTCCGTCCGGCGGCGGGCTCGGCGCCGGTGCCTCCCCCGGGCGGGGGAGGGGCGCCTCGACTCCCGGGCGCAGGGCGCCTCAGCCTTCGGGCCTCGGCCTTCAGGCCCCGCCTTCGGGGCCCCCGTCCCCGGGGCGCAGGCCGCTCAGCGCAGCCGTGAGGAGGACAGGATCGACGCCAGGTGCGCGACCACCATGCCCCAGGTGATCACCGCGATGCCCGCGAGCGACCACCGCGTGGCGTCCAGGTTGCCGAGCCCCGCGTCCACCACGGCCGCCGCCAGCAGCACCAGCGAGGCCTCGATGCCGTTCGTCACCCGGTGGATCTTGAACAGCGAGGCGACCTTGCGGGCCGTCGCGATGCCCTGGGAACGCGGCTGCGTCGACTCCTCGGTCGCCGGAAGCTGCCCGCTGCGGGCGCGGGCCACGTCCACCAGGTCCGTCGAGGCCTTGAGCAGCACCACGCCCAGCGCGGTCGCCAGCCCCGCCGACACCCACAGCTCCGACCCGCCGCGGGCCGCCCGTACGCCCGCGCCGATCATCAGCGCGGCGTCCGCCAGATAGGCGCCGAGCCGGTCCACGTACACCCCGGCCATGCTGAACTGGCGCTTCCAGCGCGCCACCTCGCCGTCCACGCAGTCGAACAGCAGGAACAGCTGGAACAGCACGGCGGCCAGCACCGCACCGGTCAGGCCCGGGATCAGCAGGGCCGCGCCGCCACCGACCCCGCACACCACCATCACCCAGGTCAGGGTGTTCGGCGACACCGGGGTGCGCACCAGCAGCCGGGTGGTCCGCAGCGAGATCCGCCGCATGTACAGCCGGCCCGCCCAGTGCTCGCCGTTGCGGCTCTGAAGCTTGGCCTGCGGCTGGCACACCTCGCGCAGCTCGGCGAGCGCCGGAGCAGCCACCATGACGACATCCCTCCACCTGTCCCGAAACGATCACCACAGGCTACGGCCTCCGGGGAAACGCCCGGACCAGCCGGTATGCCGCCGGCGGTACGGAAGATGTCCTCCGGTGGAACGTCTGCCGCGGACGTCCCCCGAAGCGTACGCAGGCCTGGGCGGGCCCGTGCGCCCGCGGGCGAAAACCGGTGGGCCGCCCGGGCGCCCCCGGCTAGGCTGCGCGGGTTCGCCGGAACCCGAAGCCCCGGGCCCGACCGCCGGCCCGACCACCCGCTCCCGCAAGCCGGTTGACGCGGTCCGCGCGGTCCCCACGGCCCCGGAACGGAACGAGGAGCGCAGACCCATGGTGACCACGGGCGGCCTGTCACAGAGCCCCGACCTGGCCCGACTGCTGGACGACCACCGCCCGCAGGGCCCGGTGGAGACCGCCGACCACGAGCGGGCCCGCAGCCTCCTCGGCGTCGCCGACGCCTGGAACAGAGGCACCTTCCCGCTCCACTTCACCGCCTCCGCGCTGATCGTCCACCCGCCCACCCGCCGCGTCCTGCTGCGCTGGCACGTCCGCCAGCAGGCCTGGCTGCACGTCGGCGGCCACGGCGACCCGGGGGAGACCCGGCCGCTGGACATCGCCCTGCGCGAGGGCCTGGAGGAGACCGGCCTGTCCGACCTCACCCCCTGGCCCGGCCCCGCCCTCGTCCACCTCGCCGTGGTGCCCGTTCCCGCCTCGCCCACCGAACCCGCGCACGAGCACGCCGACCTGCGCTTCCTGCTGGCCACCGGCACCCCGGAGCAGGCCCGGCCCGAGAACCCGGCGTCCCCGCTGGAATGGCTCACCGTCGAGGAGGCCAAGCGCCGGACCACCGAGGAGAACCTCCGTGAGACCCTCGACCGCGCCGCCCTCCTGCTGCCGCCCGCCTGACCGACTTCCCCCGGAGACCACCGGACCTTGGAGACCACCGCATGCACACCGACCAGACCCTGATCTTCGACGCCGACGACACGCTCTGGGAGAACAACGTCCTCTTCGAGCGGGTCATCGACGGCTTCCTGGACTGGGTCGCCGCCCCGGCCGAACAGGAGCGCACCAGGGCCCTGCTGAACGAGATCGAGGCCGTCAACTCCGCCACCCTCGGCTACGGTGCCACCGTCTTCCGGCAGAGCCTCGCCGACTGCCTGCAGAAGCTCAACAGCCGCACCCCCACGGAGGACGAGCAGGCCCGGATCGACGACCTGCTCACCCCGCTGACCAGCCGTGACGTCGAACTGATCCCCGGCGTCGCCGACACCCTGGCCGCCCTCGCCGACCGCCACCACCTGCTCCTGCTCACCAAGGGCGACCAGGGCGAACAGCAGCGCAAGGTGACCGAATCCGCCATCGACCACCACTTCCGCGGCATCCACATCGTCGCCGAGAAGTCGGTCGACACCTACCGGCAGCTCACCACCGACCTCGGCCTCGACCCCGGCCGGACCTGGATGATCGGCAACTCGCCCAAGTCCGACATCGCCCCCGCCCGCCGGGCCGGCCTGCGCACCGTCTTCATCCCGCACGAGCACACCTGGGTGCTGGAGCACACGGAGCTCGGCCCCGACGAGGCGACGCTGCAGCTCGGGGCCTTCCCCGAGCTGTTGCGCCATTTCTGACGGTACGTCAGGTAATCGGGAGGGTCGCCGGCGCCGGCGACCCGTCCCGGTACAGCCAGGCCCGTTCGGCGGCCGACCAGACGCCGGCCGTCAGCAGGTAGAGCGCGGCGGCCACCGGCACCAGCGCCGCGAACAGCACCGAACCGAACGACAGGTACGGCAGCAGCCCCGCCCCCGGCTGAGGGGCGGGCTGCGCCGTCGCCATCGCCGCGGCCGTGGCCGCGCGTCGGGCCCGGCGGAAGTTGACGACCCCGACCGCCGCCAGCCCGGCGAACAGCGCCCCGAACACCGCCCACTGCCCGGCGCCGTGCGCGGCCGTGACGTGCAGGCCCAGCGGCACGCCGAACAGGGTGCGGTCCAGCAGGTCGTCGGGGGTGGTGAACAGGCGGTACATCACCGAGAAGAACGGGATCTGCACCAGCACCGGCAGACACCCCGCGAACGGCGACACCTGCTCCTTCCGGTACATCTCGGCCAGCGCCTCCCGCAGCCGCTCCGGCCGGTCCTTGTGCTTCCTCCGCAGCGCGGTGACCTCCGGCGCCAGCCGCGCCCTGGCCTTCTCCCCGCGCGCCGCCGCCCGCGCCAGCGGATGCAGTGCCAGCCGGACGGCGACGGTGAACAGGACGATGGCCAGTGCGGTCGGCACCAGGTGGGCGACGGCGGCGACGACGGCGTGCGCCAGGGCGACGGCCGGGTCGAGAACGGCGAGAACGGACATGGTGAAGCGAGCCCTCCGGGGTCTCAGGACATGAGTGAACGGCGGAGGACGGCCGCGAAGAACGTCTTACGGATCTACGGATCTACGGATCCATGACGGAATCACGCGGCCGCCAGGGCCGCTCCCGGTGCCCTGGGACGTCGCCTGCCCCGGGCGTCCGGATCACGCTGCGGAAGGAACGCCGTACCGAACGCCCGGCGCCGCAGTACCCCGCTGCGCACCGCCGCCGGCGCCCGCGCCCCCAGCAGCCGCGCCCCGGCCAGTGCCCCGGCGACCGCCCCGGCCACCAGCACCACGGCCGCGACGGCGGCCACGGACGCGAGCGTCCCGCTGTCGGCCACCAACTCCCCGGTCAACACCCGGAGCAGGCCCAGCAGCATCGCGACCACGGCCACGGCGCGCTCCCCCTCCCGGTGTCCCCCCGGCTTCCTGACGTACCAGCAGGACGATCCTGCGGCCCGCCGGGTTCCCGCTTTCGGCCAAATCCCTACGGCGAATCCCCCGCGTCCACCCACACCCGAGTGCCCCCGTCCGCCTCCGCCGCCAGCCACACCGTGGCCGCGAGCCGCTTGTTGTGCCCGGGCAACGGTTCGGCGAGGAAGGAGCCCTCCCGCAAGGGGCCCGCAGCCTTCGGATCCGGTGCCCCCGCTCGCTGGAACCCCGTCAGCGCACTGCTGTCGACCTGGTTCTCGAAGCTCGGCTTCACCGTCATCTTCAGATCCGCGAGGAACCGCTCCTCCTCCCCTGGAGGCAGCCGGAACGAGAGGTATGCGGCGTCGTCCTGGAACCCCTTCTGGTAGGCCCAATGCACCTCGCCCGCCGATGCGGGCGGCCGCACGCGCGAGAACTCCATGACGAACTCCGACGTGACCGTCGTCCACGATCCGGGCCGCCCGCTGTCCGGTGCTGGATGCCGGTCCCACTCCCGCAGCCAGTACAGGCCTCCCACCGCAGCTCCCACCAACGCCAGCGGCGCCACGATCGCCGGCAGCAGTACCCATCGTTGCTTGCGCGTCATGGCGTCTTCCCTCCAGGGGCGGCGGGGTCGTCGAGTTGGATGGTGATCGGCTTGGTCCTGCCGACGATGTCGAATTCTTTGGCAAGTCCCGTCTGGTGCAGGGTCGCCATGTCGTGGTCCGTGACGATGGTGCCGGCGATCGGCGTGCTCTTTCCTTCGTCCCAGTTGTAGCGGTCCCAGACGTTGACCTGGTACTGCAGTGATACCTGGGGCTTGCCGTCCGGCCCCGGGACGGCCGTCACCACTCCGGACGTGAGGTACTGGTGCCCTCCGATCGCCCGGTACCAGTTGAGATCCTCGAACTTCCGGGAACCAACCGGACTCTCGACGGGGATCGAGACCGGCACGCCTCCCGATTTCTCGAAGGCCTCCACCGCGGCCCGACGCCACTTGTCCTTGTTGGCGGCCAGTTGGGCATCCGCCTTCGCCCGGAAGTCGGCGTCGTCGCGAAGCATGGGTTCAACGGCCAGGTTGAGCGGTGTTCCGTCGCCGTCCAGGTAGTGCGCCATGTTGCGGGCGGCATCCGGGTAGCCGGCGAGCGCACCGCCACCGACCATGGCTGCGACCTTCACCCGCATCATCTGGTCGGCGATGCCCGGTTCCCGGACTCCCCAGGGCCCGGCTCCCTTGTCCGGAGATGACCACTCGTACTCGGTCGGCCCCAGGATCCCGGCCTTGATCAGCTTGTCCGCATCGGCGGCGAGCAGCCCGGCCCGCAAGGCGGGATCGAGCGCGGCCCACCACTCCTTCCGGGCCTTGGGATCGGTCGGCATGGCCATCGCCCCCTCCAGGTCGCTCAGGGCGTTGGCGGCCCCGTCCGGATGCGTCGCCGGGTCGACCTCCTCCGGGTTGAGCGTGCGCAGGGCCGCGGCCACGGCGTTGTCAGCTTCGGTGGCCGCTGTCAGGGCTGCGGTCATGTCCCGGACGTGGTGCTGCAGTTCGTCCCACTTCCGCTTCTGGTACGCGATCGCCTCGGGGTCGTTGCGTTCCTCGGGCGGCAGGTCGGGCAGCGTGGCCGTGCCGTCGTCGGACACGGTCGCGCCGAGGGCCTCGGCGTCGCCGATCGCCCGCAGCAGCTTCTGCTGGGCCTCGGTGAAGGCCTTCCGGGCGCGGTGCAGCGCGGCAGCGACGGCCAGCGCCTCGTAGTGGAAGGCGTGCAGTTCGTCGGTCAGGAGCCCGATCTCCCGGACCGCCTCGTCGGCGGCCGCGCCGGTCCAGGGCCGGCTCTCGGCGGCCGGGGCCGCGTACGGGCCGCCGCCGGAGAGGGGCCCGAGCACGCCGGACCGCATCTGGCCGGCGAGGTGCTCCATGTGGCCGGAGACGCCGGTCCAGGTGCCGCCCGCGTGGTCGAGGGAAGCGAAGGAGGCGTGGCGGAGCAGGGCGAAGGTCACCATGGTTCACGGCCCCTTGAAGTCGGCCGCGGCGGAGTCGTCGGCCGCGTGGTAGCTGCGCGCGGTGGCGTCCAGGCGGTCGGCGGTCAGGCCGAGCCGGTTGTCGAGGCTGGTCCAGCGTGCCTTCCACCAGGTGAGCGCCTGCGACAGCGCCGGTCCGCTGGCCCACCCGCCGCCCAGGGCCTGGACGGCCGCGGCGGTGTCGGGCTCGACGCGGCTGACCGAGAACTGCAACTCACCCCGCAGCCGGCGCGATTCGCCGGCGGCCTGCTGGAGCACGGCCGGCTGCACCAGGACGGACGCGCCCGCGGCACTCGTCCAGGGCCCGGTCGTACGGGGTGGGCTGAGCGGATCCCGCGCGGGCGGAGCGTCCTGGCCGTAGAGCCACGGATTCTGATCCTTCTCGCCGGCGCCGGTCATGACAGAAGCCCCCCTCTGTTCGAACGATCGTGATCGAACCTAGCGGATCGGGCCTGGCGGGGGCGGGGTTTCGGGGAATCGGGCGGGGCTCGTGCGGGGGTGTAGCCAGGGGGGCTACACGGGGCTACCGTGGAGAGGTGAAGACGATTACCCAGCGGGAGTTCAGGAACAACTCCGCCGCGGTGATGGACGCGGTGGAGGCGGGGGAGACCTTCCACATCACCAGGAACGGGGTCGAGGTCGCGGAGCTGCGGCCGGTGTCGGGGCGGCGGCGGCTCACGGCGGAGGAGCTGGTGGCGCGGCACGTGAAGCTGCCGCGGGTGGACTACCAGCAGATGCGCAAGGAGGCCGAGGAGTACTTCGGGCCCGAGGAGCTGGTGGGGGACGAGGGCGACGACCCGTTCGAGCGGCGGCGTGGCTGAGCGCCGCAGAGCGCCCCGGCGCCGGCCGGCCGGGGTGCTGGACACCTGCGTCTACATCGACCTGGCGCTGCTCAGCCCGTCCGACCTGCCGGCCGTGCCGGAGCTGACCGCGATCACCTTCGCCGAACTGCAGCAGGGCGTGTCGATGGCCCGCGACCCGGCCAGCCGGGCGGCCCGGCTGGAGGTGCTGGGCGCGGCGATGGCGGACTTCGACCCGCTGCCCTTCGACGCGGCCGCCGCCGCCCGTTACGGGACGCTGGTCACCCTCACCATCGCCGCCGGGAGGCAGCCGCGCCCGCGCCGGATAGACCTGATGATCGCCGCGGTCGCCTCGGCCCACGGGCTGCCGCTGTACACCCGCAACGTGGCGGACTTCCGGGGGCTGGGCTCGGCGGTGGAGGTCATCGGGGTGTGAGGGCGGCCGTCCCGTCCTGCTCGATCCGGTCGGCCAGGGCGGCCGCGTACTTCAGGGCCGTCGTCCGGTCCCGGGTGCGCAGCAGGACGGTGTTGCCCCCGCGCTTGCCCCGCTCGCTCCCCGCCTTGGCGGCGACGGCCCAGCGCGGGCGGCCGAGCAGCCGCAGGACGAGCCAGCGGAGTCCGAAGTTCAGGCCGACGAGGGCGGCGACGGGGATGAGGAGGAGGACTCCCTCGCCGCCGCCGGCGCCGGAGAGGTGCCGGAGGGGGTCGTAGTCGTTCAGCCGTCTCCTGGCGGCCCCGATCCGTCCGAGCCACACCACCGCGATGCGTACGGGCACGGCGTCGGGCCCGGTGACGTCGACGTAGCCGGCGGATGGGGCTCCGCTCCGGCGGCCGTCCGCCCAGGCCGCCCGGTTCGCGGCGATGGACGTGGCCAGCTGGTGTTCCTCGGACTGGAGGGCTTTCCGGCGCTCCTCGAACTCCGCGGTCCACGCCTTCTCGCGCTTCTTCTGCTCGGCGGACCACTCCTGCTCGCGCCGCCGGCGCTCCTCGGTGTCGGCCTGCCACCCCCGCTGACTGGTCATCGAATCATCTTAGAAGTCATGTCGGAGGTGGCGCGACAGGCCCGACAGGGCGTCCGTCAGCCCAGGCGGACCGCCGTCCCCGTGGCGGCGGAGGCACGGGCGGCCTCCAGCACGGTCAGGGTGGCCACCGCGTCGCGCGGGTCGACCGGGGGCGGGGTGCCCGGGGTGGTCAGGGCGGCGGCGATGCCCGTGTAGAAGGCGGGGTAGTCGCCCGGGTCGGTGGGCAGCGAGATCGCGGACTCGTCGGTGCCGAGGGTGCCGTAGTGCGAGGGCTGGTCGGCGCCCCAGGGGCGGGTGCCGTCCGGGCGCAGGCCCGCCCGCAGGTCGGCCTCCTGCGGGTCCATGCCGGGCTTGACGTAGCCGGCGGTGTCGCCGAGCACCCGCAGCCGGGGTCCGATCAGCGGGGTGACGGCGCTGGTCCACAGGTGCGAGCGGGTGCCGGAGGCGTGGGTGAGGGCGAGGAAGGCGTCGTCGTCCACCACCGCGCCGTCGCGCCGCACGTCGATCTCCGCGTACACCGTCTCGACCGGCCCGAACAGGCTGAGCGCCTGGTCGACCAGGTGGCTGCCCAGGTCGTACAGCGTGCCGCCGACCTCGGCCGGGTCGGCCAGCTCCCGCCAGCCCGGCTTGGGCTTGGGGCGGAAGCGCTCGAAGCGGGACTCGAAGCGGTGCACCCGGCCGAGCGCGCCGCCGTGCACCAGCCGGCTCGCGGTGAGGAAGTCGCCGTCCCAGCGCCGGTTGTGGAAGACCGAGAGCAGGACGCCCTGCTCCTCGGCGAGCCGGCACAGCTCCAGCGCGTCGGCGGCGGTGCCGGCCAGCGGCTTGTCCACCACGGTGGCCAGGCCGGCCCGCAGGGCGGCGCGGGCGAGCGGCGCGTGGGTGCGGTTGGGGGAGGCGATGACGATCAGGTCGAGCGCGTCCGGGTCGGCGAGCAGCTGCTCGGGCGTGTCCACGGCCCGGGCGCCGGGGTGCTCGCGCGCCAGCTGGGCGCGCCGGTCGGGATTGGCGGTGACCACGGCGTCCAGCCGCAGCCCCGGCGTGGTGGCGATCAGTGGTGCGTGGAACGCGGAGCCGGCCAGGCCGTAGCCGATCAGGCCGACACGGAACGGACGGGAGGTCGTCTGCGAGTTCATGCGCCCACTCAATCACGAGGCGCCCGTCGGATTCCCGTATGCTCCGCCGTCATATCCTCCGCGTCCGCCGTTTCCCGATCGCCGGGAACCGGCTCTCGCCATGTGAGAGGACGGTCGGCGATGGCGGCGATACGCCATGGCGTCCGCACGAACCGTCCGTGATCTGGACCGGGTCCGGAGCCGCGAGAAGGATGGGAGGCACCGGATACGGCGGCTCGCCGATTCTTCGACTTCGATTCGACGAAGGGTCAATCATGTCCATTTTCGCGGGGGAGAAAGTTCAGGCGCCACGCTCGTGGACTGCGCCGGAAAAGCATTACCTGACGGTTCTGGAAAACCCGTGGTACCGGAACATCACGATCCTCCAGGACGTCGTCACCTTCAGCACGACGGAGTTCTGGACCGCCCGCGGGGCGCGCAACCTCCACCTCCCGATCACCACCGGCTCGATCTCCAGCCCGATGGGGCGCGGCAGCGACAGCTCCCCGGTCGAGGTCGAGCTGGAGGGCACCCGCACCTACCTGGCCGACTCGATGCAGTTCATGCTGGAGTTCGGCTGTCGCCTGGCGCCGCAGGGCTCCTACTACCTCATGCCGTCCTTCCGCGGCGAGGCCGCCGACCAGACGCACCTGTGCCAGTTCTTCCACAGCGAGGCCGAGATCGTCGGCGGGCTCGACGACATGATCGAGGTCGTCGAGCAGTACCTCCGGCACCTGGCCACCTCCCTGCTCACCCACGCCCGGGACACCGTCTTCGAGATGGCGGGCACCGTCGAGCACCTGGAGGTCCTCGCGGGCAGCGGCCCGCTGCCCCGGATCAGCTTCGAGGAGGCCGTCGCGCTGCTGGACGGGCAGCCGGGCACGGTCGAGGAGCTGGAACCCAACTGCCGCAGCCTCACCCGCAAGGGCGAGCGCGTCCTGATGGAGAAGTTCGGCGGGTACGTCTGGCTGATCCACCCGGACCACCTCAGCGTGCCCTTCTACCAGGCGTTCTCCACCGAGGACCCGACCAAGGCGCTGAGCGCGGACCTGCTCTTCGGGATCGGTGAGACGGTGGGCGCCGGCGAGCGCCACACCGACGTCGCCGACCTGCGGCGCGCCCTCGCCCTCCACGAGGTCCCGGAGGACTCCTACGAGTGGTACGTGGAGATGAACGCCCGCCACCCGATGCGCACGTCCGGGTTCGGGCTCGGCGTCGAGCGGTTCCTGCTCTGGGCCACCCAGCACGACGACATCCGTGACCTCGCCCTGCTGCTCCGGTTCAACGGCCAGGACATCCTGCCGTGACGTCGCGGCCAGGGACGCCAGAGGAGCCGGTACCCGGCCTCCGCTTCCCCCGCCCGCTCCCCGCGTCGCCGACCATCGGGATCTGGACCCCGTCCTCCCCGGCGGCCGCGCGGTTCCCGAAGCGGTTCGAACGGGCGCTGCGCGCCATGGGGGACGACGGGATGTCGGTCCGCCTGGCGGAGCACGCGCGGCACGACGACGGCCTCTTCGCGGGGAGCCCCGAGGAGACGGCGGAGGACCTGCACCGGCTGCTGGCCGATCCGGAGGTCGACGCCGTCGTGTGCGTGGCCGGCGGCTACGTCACCTCCCGGGTGCTGGACCACGTCGACTTCGACCTGGTCCGGTCCGCCGCCAAGCCGCTCGTCGGCTACAGCGACGTCAGCGCCATGCTGTGGGCCACGCTCGGCCGCGCCCGGCTCAGCACCTTCCACGGCCCCATGGTGGTGTCCGAGTGGGGGGAGCACGGCGGGATGCTGCCGTACACGCGTCAGCGCTTCCTCGACGCGTTGCGCCCGAGCGGCGGCGAGACGGTCCTGACGGCGCCCGGCGAGTGGACCGACGAGTACCTCCACTGGGACCGCGACGACACCCGCCCGCGCCGGACCAGGCCCGGCCGCTGGCGGGAGCTGGTCCCCGGCACCGCCCGGGGCTGGCTGCTGCCCGGGTGCGCGCCCTCGGTCGCGGGCCTCTTCGGCACGCCGTACCTCCCGGACACCACCGGGGCGATCCTCTGCCTGGAGACCACCGGGACGTCGGCCGAGGAGTTCTGCGGGCTGCTCACCCAGTGGCGGCAGTCCGGCCGGCTGGACGGGATCGCGGGCCTGATCATCGGCCGGCACGGCCAGGTCCCGGCCGGCAGCACGTCCGAGCAGTTCGACCGGGTCGTCCTGGAGGCGCTGGGGACGGTCGACGTCCCGGTGCTCGCCGACGTCGACTTCGGGCACACCGAGCCGCGTCTGACGCTGCCCCTGGGCCTGCCCGCCCGCCTCGACACGGCCGGTTCGACGCTGACGCTGGAGCCGGTCCCCCCGACGACGAAGGAAGGCACGTGAAGTCCACTCTGAAGGTTGCCGACGGACAGGTGACCGTCGCCTACGAGCAGCGGATCTGCGTCCGCTGCGTCCTGCCCGAGTCCTTCCCGGGCGTGGAGTTCGACGACCTCGGGGTCTGCACCTACTGTGCCGACGAGTCCGAGCGGATCGAGATCGACCGCGGCCTGATCACGGCGGCGGTGGCGGAGGCCAAGGCCGCGGCCGAAGGCGGGAACTACGACGCCCTGGTCCTCTACAGCGGCGGCAAGGACAGCTCGCTGGCGCTGGCCAGGACGGTGGGACTGGGGCTGCGCACGCTCGCGTTCACCCTCGACAACGGCTACCTGTCGAACGCGGCCGGCCGCAACGTCGCGAACGTGCTCGACGCGCTCGGGGTGGACCACGTCCGCTTCCGGCCGCCGGGCGGTCTGATGAAGCGCCTCTACCGCACCAGCCTGGACCTGCGGTTCGACGACGACACGATCAAGTACTCCACCGGGGGCTGCGGTTCGTGCATCTCGATGGTGCTGGCCTCGGCCGTACGGACGGCTGCCGCGCACGGCATCCCGCTGCTGGTCGGCGGCTGGACGCCGGGCCAGTTCACCACCAGCCCGGTCGTGGACCAGCCGTTCCTCGTCGACGTGATGTCCCGGCACTTCGCCCCGCTCGGGGAGGCGTCGGAGGAACTCCGGCGCGACCTGGAGTCCTGGCACCCCGACCGGCTCGGCGTCGACGGCATCCGGCTGCTCAACCCGCTCTACGCGGAGGACTACACGGAGCAGCAGACCCTCGACGCACTGGCGGAGCTGGGCTGGCGCAGGCCGGACGACACCGACTCGTGCTCCACCAACTGCCGGCTGAACGGCCTGCTGATCCTGGACCACATCGAGCGGTTCGGCTTCCACCCGTACGTCTACGAGCTGGCGCACCACGTCCGGATCGGCGCCTCCAGCCGCGAGGAGGCGCTCGCCAAGATGGCGAAGGTCGACATCAAGTCCTCGCAGGTCGAGGCGATTTCGGTGGATCTCGGGATCCCGAGCGTCCTCGACGCCAAGCGGCGGTGAGCAGCGCAGTGACAGCGACCCTGCACGAGCAGGAGCGAGAGCAAGAGCAAGAGCACGAGCACCACAGCAACGGCAACACGGCACCGGCGACAAACGACAAGCACGTAGGAGGTTTTCCGATGGTCACCACGACGCAGGAGTTCCGCACCCTGGCCGACATGAGTCCGGCCGAGGTCGAGAGCGCGGACTTCTCCACCCTGGTGGGGCTGCTGAACGAGCCGAACATGCCCTCGGGCGGCGGCAAGACGGTGCGCCGGGTGGTCGACCTGGCCCGGCTGCGGCCGGGCGCGAAGGTGCTGGAGGTCGGCAGCAACACCGGCTACACCAGCATCGAGTTCGCGGCCTGGGTGGACGGCCAGGTCACCGGCATCGACATCAACCCGCTGTCGGTCCTGCACGCCCGCGCCAAGGCCGAGGCGGCCGGTGTCGGCAACGTCCGCTTCGACGCGGGCGACGGGAAGGCGCTGCCCTACGCGGACGGCGCGTTCGACCTGGTCTTCTGCAGCAACGTCACCTCGTTCATCGACGACCACGCGGCGGCCCGCGACGAGTACTACCGGGTGGTGGCGCCCGGGGGCTGGATGGTCGCCGCCCCGATCTACTACGCCACGGAGCCGCCGGAGGGCCTGCGCTGCGAGGTCGGCGAGGCGATCGGCGTCGAGCTCGCCCTGACCGACCAGGCCTACTGGATGTCGCTCTTCGGCTCGGAGCGCGCCACCCTCGTCGAGCAGGAGACGTACGAGTACGTGCGGCAGAGCGACGAGCGGCTCGCCGGGTACGCGGCCGAGGTGGTGGCGCGCGGCAGCCACGACGCGTCGGACGCGGTCGTCGGCGCCGCCCAGCAGCGCCTGCACTACTTCTACGACCTGTTCGACCGGAACCTGGCGTACGCCCGGTACGACATCCTGATGTACCGCTGCGACCACCCGAACCCGGAGAGCATCCTGCACACCACGCGGCCCGTCGTCCGATGACGGCGTCGCCCGTCCTGGCCGGTCTGCTGGAGACCTCGGTCCGCCCGAACCGGCTGCGCGACACCCAGTGGCTCGACCGCTACCTCGCCTCGGCGGACGGCAGCCGCGAGCCGCTGCTCCTCGGCCTGGGCGAGACGTGGCGGGACACCCCGGCCGCGCTCGTCCGGGCCCTGGCCGAGGTCCCGGCCTCGGCCCACGGGTACCAGCTGTCCATGTACGGCCTGCCGCGGCTGCGGGAGGCCCTGGAGTCCTACGTGAGCCGGACCCAGCGGCTGGACCGCCACGCCGGGGACTTCCGGGTGGCGGTCAGCTGGTCGGGCACCCGGGGTGCCATGGCGGACTACGCGCAGCTGGTCCGGGACCGGCGGGAGGGCCCGCTGACCGCGACCGTGGTGGGACCCTCCTGGGACTACGCCGGGGTGCTCGAACCGCTGGGCTTCCGCCTGCGGTACCTCGACGTCAGCCGCACCGGCTGGAGCCTGGACGCGGACGAGGTCAGGGCGTTCGCCGCCCGGGGGGAGCGCACCGACCTGCTGGTCCTCAACCCCCAGCACAACCCGACCGGCGAGTCCTGGTCGGAGCCGGCGCTGGACGCCCTGCTCGACATCGCGCGGGCCGACGGCTCGGCGATCCTCGTCGACGACGCCTACTACGGCTTCGCCGACGGCGGGGAGCGGCGGGCCTCGGCGGTCGAGCGGATCCTCGACGACGAGGTGCTCCGCGACTCGCTGTGGCTCGCGGTGCGGTCGCTGGGCAAGCAGTTCCACTGCAACGGGTGGGGGATCGGCGCGATCACGGCCTCCCCGGCGGTCCTCGACGACTTCGTCAACGACTACCGGGCGCGCCGGGCCTTCAACACGAGCGCGGTCGAGCAGCACGCGATGGCCGTGTGGCTGGAGGACGAGCCGGCCGTGACGGCCTACCTGCGGGGCGAGGCGGACACCTTCGCGCGCCGGCGGGAGGGCCTGGCGGACGCACTGGCCGGTGCCGGTGTCCGGCCGGAACGGGTCGTCGCGGGCCCGGCGGCCCCGTACGCGCTGATCCCGGTCCCGGCGTCGTTCCCCGGAGGGGCCGACGAGTACCTCGAAGCGTGCGCGGTCGGTCCCGGGGTCTTCATGTCCGGGGTCTGGCCGGCCGACCGCACGCTCGACCGGACGGAGCCGGTGGCCGCGGACTACGTCCGGATGTTCCTGGGGCTGGACGCGCCCGGACTCGCCGAGGCGGTCTCCCGGCTCCACGCGGCGGGCCTGACCGAGGGCACGGCGGCGTAGCCACGGCGGCGTGGGCACGGTGCCACGGCCGCGCGGCGGCCGGGAGGACGAGCACGGCGGGCGGGCGCGCCGGGCGGTCCGCAGGATGTGAAACGTGCCGTCGTCGGCGGCGGAGCCGGAAGCAACGGCCCCGGTGCCGACGACAGCACCCGACGAGGAAGGAGCGTGACCGCGTGAGCACCGCCGTCGTGGTCGGCAGCGGCCCCAACGGGCTCGCCGCCGCGATCCGCCTCGCCCGACAGGGCGTGCGGGTGCGGGTGCTGGAGGCGCACGAGTCCGTCGGCGGTGGCCTGAGGTCCGGCGAGCGCACGCTGCCGGGGCTGGTGCACGACGACTGCTCGGCCTTCCACCCCGCCGGCGTCGCCTCGCCGTTCCTGCGCGCGCTGGACCTGGAACGGCACGGGCTGCGCTGGCTCTGGCCGGAGGTCGAGGTCGCCCACCCGCTGGACTCCGGCGCGGCCGGGGTCCTGTGGCGCGACGTGGACCGTACGGCCGGCGCCATGCCGCCGTCCGACGGCCGGGCCTGGCGGCGCACCTTCGAGCCGCTCGTGCGGCGGTTCGACCGGCTCGTCGAGGACGTCTTCCGGCCGGCGCTGCGCGTCCCCTCCCATCCGCTCGCGCTGGCGGCCTTCGGGCTGCGGGCGCTGGCCCCGGCGACGTGGACGGCGCGTCGGTGGTGCGGCGAGGAGGCGCGAGGGCTGTTCGGCGGGGTGGCGGCGCACACCTTCGGGCCGTTGGAGGCGCCGCTCGCCGGGGCCGTCGGGCTGCTGCTGACGGCCGCCGGGCACACGTACGGCTGGCCGGTGGCCGAGGGGGGTTCCGGGGCGATCGCCCGGGCGATGACGGCCCTGCTGGCCGAACTCGGCGGCGTCGTCGAGACCGGGGTGGAGGTCGACGACCTCGGCCTGCTCGCGGGGGCCGACCTCGTGCTGCTGGACACCATGCCCGGGGAGGCCGCCCGGATCCTCGGCCGGCGGCTGCCGCCCGCCAGGCGGCAGGCCTACCGCCGGTACCGGCACGGTCCGGCCGCCTTCAAGGTCGACTTCGCCGTGGAGGGCGGCATCCCGTGGCGCAACGAGCACTGCCGGGCGGCGGGCACCGTCCACCTCGGCGGCACGTTCGAGGAGGTCGCCGCCGCCGAGCAGGCGGTCGCGCGCGGCCGCCTGCCGGAGCGGCCGTTCGTCCTGCTGGGCCAGCAGTACCTGGCGGATCCGTCCCGGTCGGCCGGCGACACGCATCCCGTCTACGCCTACGCCCACGTGCCGAACGGCTTCCGGGGCGACGCGACCGAGGCCGTCGTCGGCCAGATCGAGCGGTTCGCCCCCGGCTTCCGGGAGCGGATCGTCGCCCGGCACGTCCGTTCCACGGCGCAACTGCCCGGGTACAACCGCAACTTCGTCGGCGGGGACATCGTCGGTGGGTCCAACGCGGGCCTCCGGCTGGTGGCCCGGCCCCGCCTCGCCCTGGATCCGTACGCCACCGGCGTGCCCGGCGTGTACCTGTGCTCGGCGGCGACGCCGCCCGGTGCCGGGGTGCACGGGATGTGCGGTTTCAACGCGGCGGAGTCGGCGCTGAGGTACCTGGAGCGGTGAGCGGGACGCGTGGGGCGCCGGACGGGGCGGATCAGCCGGCGATGTCCTGCTCGACGGGCTCCGCGAGGTCGATCACGCCGACCCGGGCGAGCTTCACGGCCGCCTGGAACCGGGTCTGGACGCCCAGCCGCTCCAGGATCTGCGAGATCTTTCGGCTCAACGTCCGGGTGGAGATGCCGAGTTGGCGGGCAATCGCCTCGTCCTTCGTGCCCATCGCCATCATGTGGATGACCATCTTCTCGGAGGGGTCGAGCAGTTCGTCGAACTGCTGCCCCTCGGAGGTCGCGACCAGTGGAGCGGCGGCGGCCCAGTGGAAGTGGAACACGGCGCGCAGGGCCCCGATGACATGGTGGCTGCGGATCGCGAACGCGCCGCGCGCGGTGTTCTGCGGATCGATCGGCAGGATGGCCAGGTTGGAGTCGATGACGATCATCCGCAGTGGGACGGCCGGGGCCACCCGGACGTCGGCGCCGTGCCGGCTCACCTCGGCCAGGTACGCATGGAGGTACGGGATCTCGACCAGGTGGTGGGCGTAGATGGCTTCGAGCCGGACGCCCTGGTGCAGGGCCGCACGGTCCCGGTGGATCATCTCGTCCACCAGTTCCACCGGCGGGACGCCGCCGGGGTGCATGGCCTGTTCGAGGACCTTGGCCTCCAGGGTCTGTTCCTCGATGAAGTCGTTGACCATGGGGCCGGTCGGCAGCACGTCGATGCTGGCGTCCGGGCTCGGACCGCTCTGGAGGGGGAACTCCCTCAGGAGGGAAAGGATCTGCTCCTGCCGGTTGGTCCGCTCCCGCAGCCATCCATCGGTGAGTTCGCGCTCCAGCGAGATCAGCCGGGAGAGAGCGCTGCTCGGACCCACGGCCTGATAGCCGGACGGCTGCGAGGGGGCCGGCACCAGGAGGTTCATGTGCTTGAGCCGGTCGATGGCCTGCTCCACTTCGAGCGGCGAGCAGGCCAGTTCCTCGGCGATATCCTCCGGGGCCCAGGAGCCCCGGCTCCGCGCCGTGCGGTAGAGCATCTGCGCCAGTGCTTCTTCCGCGTTCTTCCCCGTATCCATGAATCCCCCTTGATTGCTGCGGCCGGGAAGTGCCCGTGCTGCCGCCCGGAGGAGCGTACATGCCCGTCCCGATTATAACGCCAGGGTTAAGCGGCGCTTTGCCTTCGACGCCGGCGATTCCGGTGCGGCCGCCTCCGCGAGGTCCGTCCCGGGGCCGTCCGGGAGATCGGGACCGTCGTTATGAAGTGGTCGAGACCAGTCTTCCCGAGATGTGTACCGTTTCCGGCCCGACCGGGGTGATTTGCACGCTTGGCGTGCAATGGCGATGCTTGGATCGCATATCGCCGACGGGGCGTGACGCAGGTCACATGAGTGTCCGTTGTGGGTCTCGCGGATATCCCAATAGACTCGATCGAGTTGAAATTCGATTTACCGATTCGCCGGTCACCTGAATTCCAGCGGCCGGCCTCGGGCCGATAGCTCAGTCTTGGCAAGAGCGCACTCCTGATAAGAGTGAGGGCGAAGGTTCGAATCCTTCTCGGCCTACCGGTGCGTCCAGGCCTCGCAGGGAAGGGCCCTGTCAGTGCTCAGGGCCCGGCAAGGAGCTGTGACACCATGAGTTCTGGCCTCTCCCGTTCGGGGGGCATCGTGCTGCTCTGCAAGTGGCAGCGGCAGATCGTCGAGAGCCTGATCGCGCTCGACATCCCGTTCGGCATCATCCTCGACGAGTTCGACGCGCGGTTCATGAACCCGGACTGGAGCCTGCTCGAAAGGGCTGAACTGGTCTACCGCATCAGCCACTTCGACTCCCTCCAGGAGCTGGGCGAGGTGGCCGTCGACCTCCGGCTCCGGCGCGTCCGGATCGACCACGTCATCAGCTACACCGAGTTCAGCCAGTTCGGTGCCGGCTATCTGGAGATCCTCCTCCGGGAGGGTGCGCAGGCGCCGCTGCGGCACGTCGCGGTGCGCGACAAGCGACTGATGAAGGACCTGGTCGCGGAGGCCGGCGTGGCGACCGCGGCGTTCCGTTCGCTGGTCCGCGCGGACCGGGCGGCCGAACTGGCCGGGCAGCTCGACTATCCCGTCGTCGTCAAGCCCGCCACCGGTTTCGGCACCATCAGCACGCTGCGGATCGATTCCGCCGAGGAATTCACCGAGAAGGTCTCCGGCTATTCGATCGACCAGATGATCAACTCCCGGCAGTTCATCGTCGAGGAGTTCATCGAGGGCGAGGAACTCTATGTCGACGCCTTCTGGCGCGACGGCGAGCCGGTCTACCTCTTCCTCAGCGCCTATTACGAGCCCCGGCTCTCCCTGGACACCGCGGACCTCTCGGGGCGGGAAATCGTCGACGGCGGATATGTCATTCCGCTGTCCGAGGATCCCGAACTCCACCGCCGAGTCCTCGAACTCCACAAGAATGTCAACCGGGCCCTGGGCATCGCGGACGGATTGACGCACCTCGAACTCTTCCGGAGTCCGGACGGCCGGTTGGTGTTCTCGGAGATCGCCACCCGGCTGGGTGGTGGATGGATTCCCGAGATGCTGAGCAAGGCGCTCGGGCACGACGTCTGGGACGTCATCGTGCGGGAGACGATCGGAATTCCCGTGCCCGAGCGCGCCACGCCGCCGGAATTCATCGGCGGCATCAGCCTCAAGCCGCAGAAGCCGGGCCGGATCGTCGCCATGACGCCCGCCGAGGAAATGACGTCCGTGCCCGGACTGCTGCACTGGCAGGTCGTCCACGGCGAAGGGGAGATCGCCTCGCTGAACCACCCTTCGGACTGGTGCGCCTTCGCGATCGTCGGGGCGGATTCCCGGGCCGAGTTCGAGCAGCGCGTGGCCGAACTCCGCCGGCGTGCGGTGATCGAGACGGAGCCCGTCCAGGACTAGCGAAACAGCCTTCAACTCTCCATGTCTGTCCGGTAGTTGGCTGGGAAGTAGTCGTCGGGGAAGCCGCTCCCGGGGTATGATTCCTGTTCCGGATGCGGCCCCGGGCGCCTTGTGCGGCGGCCCGGTGGCCGCACCGACGGGGGTTCCGTTCTCGGCGGTTTCCGCGAGTCCCGCGCAGGCGCTGTCCGCGCCGCGATGTTCCCCCCTCGCCACTTTGTCGCGAGGCGGCTTCCTCCAGCCACAGCACGTGGGTCATCACCACCTCAGCCACGAAACACGGAGCAGACGGCCGACATGGTTTTCGATTTTTCGGGGAATCTCGACCTTCCCCAGCTAGAGGAGAGCGTCCTTCGGTACTGGGCGGAGCACGACGTCGTCGACCGCTACCTCGCCCACCGCCCGGACGGTCGTCCCTGGGTGACCTACGAGGGGCCGCCCACCGTGAACGGAAAGCCCGCCCTGCACCACGTCTTCACGTCGGTCTACAAGGACGTCTACCCCCGCTTCCAGACCATGCGGGGCCGGCGGGTCGAACGGCGCGGCGGTTGGGACTGCCAGGGACTGCCCGTCGAGATCGCGGTCGAACGGAACCTGGGCCTGCGGAGCAAGCAGGAGATCGTCGAGCACGGCGTCGAGGCGTTCACCCGTGCCTGCCAGGAGTACGCCACCGGCAACATCGGCGAGTTCCGGCGCACACTGTCCCGGTACGGGTACTGGGTGGACTTCGACCGGGCCTACCGGACCATGGACGACTCCTACGTGGAATCCGTCTGGTGGCACCTCAAGGAGATGTGGGACAAGGGCCTGGTGTTCGAGGGGGAGAAGGTCCTCCCGTACTGCTTCCGCTGCGGAACGGCGCTCTCCTCCCACGAGCTGGCCCAGCCGGGCGTGTACCGCGACCGCGAGGACCGGTCCGCGTTCGTCGCCTTCCCGCTGCTGGACGGCTCGGCGGAACTGGTCGCCTGGACCACCACGCCCTGGACCCTCCCGGCGAACGTCGCGGTCGCGGTCGAGCCGGACCGGGAGTACGGCGTCTACGCCGGCCCCGACGGCAGGAAGCTGGTCCTCGCGGTCTCCCGGGCCGCGCAGGTCGTCGAGGGCGAGCCGGAGCGGGTCCTGCGCGGCTCCGACCTGGTCGGCCGCCGTTACACCCGCCCGTACGCGGACGACATCGCCGGCGCCGAGGGCGTGGTGGTCGGCTGGGACGGCGTCTCCGACGACACCGGCTCGGGCCTCGTCCACCTGGCCCCGGCCTTCGGCGAGGACGACGCCAAGGTGTGCGCGGAGGCCGGCCTGCCCTCCCCCAACCCGGTCGACGAGAAGGGCGAGTTCACCTCCGGACCGTATGCGGGGACCAACGTCCTCGAAGCCGTCCCGCGGGTGCTGGCCGACCTGGCGGAGCGCGGCCTGCTGGTGCGGGAACACGGGTACACCCACTCCTACCCGCACTGCTGGCGGTGCGCCACGCCGTTGCTGTACTGGGCGAAGCCGACCTGGTACATCGGCACCGCACGGGTCAAGGACCGGTTCGTCGAGGAGAACGAGCAGGTCACCTGGCACCCCGCGCACATCAAGCACGGGCGCTTCGGCAACTGGCTGGAGAACAACGTCGACTGGGCGCTCGCCCGGGACCGCTACTGGGGCACGCCGCTGCCGGTGTGGCGCTGCGCGAACGGGCACGACACCTGTGTGGGCAGCCGGTCCGAGCTGGCGGAGCACGCCGGCCGGGACCTCGCCGGACTCTCCCTGCACCGCCCGGCGGTGGACGACATCGCCTTCCCGTGCCCGGACTGCGACCGGACGGCGCACCGGGTCCAACCGGTGTGCGACGTCTGGCTGGACTCCGGCTGCATGCCGGCGGCCCAGCAGGGCTACCCGGCGACGCCCGGCAGCACCCTCCGGGACGCGTACCCGGCGGACTTCATCTGCGAGGCGATCGACCAGACCCGCGGCTGGTTCTACTCGATGCTCGTCGTCAACACGCTGACCCACGGGTCGGCGCCCTACCGCAACGTCGTCTGCCTGGGCCACCTGGTGGACGACGACGGCCGCAAGATGTCCAAGTCCCTCGGGAACGTCATCGACCCCCAGGAGACGCTGAACCGCTTCGGCGCGGACGGCGTGCGCTGGTACTTCTTCAACTCCGGTGCGCCCTGGGGATCCCGGCGCGTCTCGCTGACCTCGATCGACCAGCGGGTCGGCAAGGACCTGGGGACGCTCTGGAACGTCGTCCACTTCTACCGCCGCTACGCCGACCTCGCCGGGTTCGTGCCGGGCGACGGGGCGTTCGAGCCGGAGCAGGTCCTCGACCGCTGGCTCGTCTCGCGGCTGAACGCGCTGGTCGAGTCGGTCACCGAGGACCTGGAGGGCTACCAGGCCCACCTCGCGGCGCAGTCGATCGCCGCCTTCGTCGACGACCTCTCCAACTGGTACATCCGGCGCGGGCGGCGCCGCTACTGGTCCACCGGCGAGACGGACCGGGGCGCGTTCGCCACCCTGCACCTGGTGCTCGCCCGGCTGGCCCGACTGATGGCCCCGTTCGTGCCCTTCGTGGCCGAGGCGATCCACCACGCGATCACCCCGGCGGGCGAGGGCGGCGTCCGGCCGGACTCCGTGCACTTCGACGACTGGCCGGTGGCCGGCCCCCGGGACCTCGGCCTGGAACGCGACATGGACACCGCGCGCCGCGCGACCTCCCTGCTGCGCGCGGCCCGGACCAAGGCGGAACTGTCGGTGCGCCAGCCGCTGGCGCAGGGCGTCGTGGTCGGCCTGCCGGCCCTGCCCGCCGACTTCCAGGAGATCGTGCGGGAGGAGGTCAACATCAGGAGTCTCGCCATGGGGGACGAGGTGACCCTGCCGGTCGGCCACCTGGTCCAGCCCAACTGGCGCCGGTTGGGGCCCCGTTACCGGCAGCTGATGAAGGAGCTCGGCGAGGCGGTCCGGACGCTGGAGGCCGACGCCGTCGGAAAGCTGCGGGCCGGCTCCGCCGTGACGCTGGCCGTCGCCGGACAGGAGGTGACCATCGAGCCGGACGACGTCTCCTTCCAGGAAGAGGTCGAAACGGGCTGGACGGCCGTCGCGGACGGCGGTGCCGGGGCCGCGATCGACACCACGCTCGACGAAGGACTGCTGGCCGAGTTCCGCACCCGTCGGCTGATCCGCACGATCCAGGTGGCCCGGCGCGACCTCGGGCTCGACATCCAGGAGCGCGTCCTGCTGTGGCTGGACGACACGGCCCTGGCGTCCGGCGAGGAGATCGCCCGGGAGGTGCTGGCCGTCGAGGTCCACCCGCTCTCCGCCCTGCCCCCGGCCGACGGGGAGCCCTACCGCGGCGAAGGCTTCGCCCTCCGCCCGGCGAGCGGGAGGTGAACATGCGGGACCTCGTGGACCTGCTCACCCGGGAGGGCGCCCGGCGGCTGCCCGAAGTCTTCACGTTCCCCCGGATCGAGAACCGGCGCCAGTGGGCGCACTACCCGCTGACCCGGTCCGTCCGCTGGCGCCAGACGACCCAGACGTTCTACTTCCGCTCGGCGGACGTCCCGTTCGACGTGGTGCCGCTGCGCCCCAACGACCGGATGCGGAAGGGGAGCTGGTTCTCCGTCGGTCCGGCGCTGACCGCCGACGGCTCCCTCCACCGGCACGTCCTGCTCCTCCAGACCGAGGGCCCCCGGGAGTGGGCCGCCGGGGAGGCCGCGCGGCTGCACGGGCTCCTCGCCCACTGGTTCGAGGCCGAGCCGCGGGTGAGCGTGGACGAGGACGCGGGCGGTGCCGGGCGGGACCGGCACTGCCTGGCCGCCCCGGTCCAGCGGCGCCCCGCCCCCGGGGAGGCGTCATGACGGCGCAGGTCCGGCGGCTGCTGGTGTCGAGCGGGATCGTCTCGGCGTTCGACTTCGCGCCGGGATTCCCCGCACTGATGCCGGCCGGGCTGGACCTGATCGAGCGGATGCACGCCCTCTACGAGGCCGAGGCGGGCCGGGTCGCGGCGGTCGAGGAGGCGCCCGCCGATCCGCTGCTGGACAGCGCCGGCTACCGGGCCTCGTACGACGTCACCCACAGCTACACCAACGTGTACGAGGTCGACGGCGAGGTGCCCGCGGTGCTCCGGCCGGACGGGCTGCGCGAACTGGTGCGGCACGACGGTACGGACCGGGTGCTGCTCTGCCGCAACCCGCTCTTCCGCGCCGAGACCACGGACGCCCAGCCGCTGATCCGCGAGAAGCACGTCTGGGGCGTGTGCCAGATGGTGCACCAGGTCGTCGACGGGCCCCTGGAGGACGCCTGGGCGGGCCACCGCGACGCGTTCCTGCGCTTCATGGAGGCGATGCTGATCCCCACGGTGGTGGTGGAGGCTCCGCCGCTGCGCAGCCACGCGCGGCGCCGGATCCTCACCTTCACCCGGACGCCGGACGGCCGGTCGTGGCTCACGTGCACCCTGTACCACCTGGACGACGACTTCGTGTCGCGGCTGGGCGCCAGGGGGGCGGTGATCGAACTGGGCTACACGGCGAAGCTCATCGCGATGGGGGTGGCCCTGCACCAGGACCGCCACGGCGTCTGCCTGCCGTCGCGGCTGGCCCCGGCGCAGGTGCTGGTGCCGGCCCGCGCCCGCGACGACGTGCGCGGGGTGCTGCGCGGTACCGGGCTGCGGGTCCAGGACGGGAAGGCGGACTGGACGGCCACCCTGCGACTGGCCCGGCGGACCGGCGCCCCGCTGGTCGTCGGACCGTCGGCCGGCGGCCTGGTGCGGCTCTACACCCGCGGCGACGACACGACCCGGAGCGTCCCGCTCGGCTCCCTCGCGGAGGCGGTGCACGACGAACTGCGGCGGCACGACCGTGTGCTGTGGGAACGCGCGGTCGCGTTCCAGGCGCCGCTGCTGGACCACGGCAGCGACGGGACGCACGCGCTGCCCGAGGACGCCGAGGACGCCCCGGGGACGTTCCGCCTGGGCCGTCTGGTGGGCGCCAACACCGAGCCGGGCCTCGCGGCGGTCCGCGCCGGCTCGGCCCTGGTGTCGGACAAGCAGCGGATCTACTGACGGCCCGGCGGCACCCGGCCCTCCTCGCCTCGGCGGGGAGGGCCGGTTCCGTTGCGGAGGCTCGTCCCGCAGCCCCGCAGCCCCGCAGCCCCGCCGGGCCGCCGGGCCGCGGCCTCCCGTCGTCCCACATGCTGAGACGCCTGTGGCGGATGTCCGCCTCTCGCCACGGCGATTCGACGAAACGTCAAACCCTGGACCGTCGCCCCGCTCCCGAGAAATGATTTCATCACCGACCGCGCGACCGACCCGCGGATCGTGAATTCACACATCGGGAACGGGGGGGAAATGGACATCAGCGGATGGTGGTAGTCCGGCCCTCCGGGTGGACCGCGCTCCACTCGGAATCCGGCGGACCCGGCGGAACAGCGACCGACTGAACAGGGGAAATCCCAGGTGTCACATTCTCAAGACGTACTCGTCCTCTCGAAGCGCGCGGCCGGCGGTGTCCGCCTCGTGGCGAACCTGCTCCGGGAGCAGGGCCGGCGGCCGATCCTCCTCTCCGAGGACCGGGACGACATGAACCGCGAGGCGTGTGACGCCCACGTGGTCGTCGACTGGGACGGCGCGACCGTCGAGCAGGCGATCGCGGCCCTCGAAGCGGCCGGCGTGGCCCCCTCGGCGGTCGTCAACCTGGTGGACCCGCTGGTCGATTGGCAGGCCCGGCTGGCCCGGCACTACGGCCTGCCGGGCGGTGAGCCCGCCCGCGAGGTGCTCGTCAGCAAGGCGCGGGTGCGGGCCGAGATGCGCCGGCTGGGGCTGTCGCCGCTCTGGTTCGACAGCGGCCCGGCCGGCTCCTACCGGGCCGAGGCGGTCCCGGCGTACCCGGTCATCGTGAAGCCGTGCGTCGAGTCCGGCGCCTCGCGATTCGTCCGCCGCGCCGAAAGCGAGGGCGAACTCCGGGGGCACCTGGCCGATATCGCCGAGGCGGCCGGAGCGGAATTCGAGATCATCATCGAAGAACAGATCGACGGCACCGAGATCTCCATCGACGGGCCGCTGATCGACGGCGAGTTCCACGCCCTGTTCTTCATCGACAAACGTGATCGTGACGAGGAACGGAATCACGACACCGGCATGCTGGTCTCACCGCTGTTCGGCGACCACCTGCGGGCCGGGGCCGACAGCGTGGTGCGGACGATCAGCGCGTTCTGCACCGACCTCGGGCTCGCCAGGGGCTGGCTGCACGTCGAGGCTCGGGTGCGCGAGGACGGCTCCGCGGAGCTGATCGAGATCAACCCCCGCGTCGGCGGCCCGTTCCACCCCACCGCGATCAAGCGGACCTGTGGCATCGACGCCATCGAGACGATGATCCTCATGGCGCTGGAGCAGGAGGACGTCGGGCAACTGCGCGCGGCGGTGCGCAGCGACGAGGCGATCGGCCTCGTCCAGATCGAGGCGGACCAGGAGGGCACCGTCGTCGACGCCACGCCCCTGGAGCAGATGAAGAAGATCCCCGGCGTCGTCGACGGCTACGTCTGGGAGTCGTACCGCGTCACCTCGCTCGACCACGAGAACTTCTTCGCGACGTTCCTGGTGAGCGGCAAGGACGAAGCGGACCTGGACGAGGCGGCCCGCCGGGTGCACGCCGAGTTCTCGTTCCGGGTCGCCTAGGCCGTGAAACCCGCGCTCCGCTCGCGGGCCGTGCTCACGGGAGCGGCCGCCTACCTGGCCGTCCAGCTCTGGCACACGTTCCGGGACCGGAACACCTGGCCCTTCTGTGCGTACAACATGTTCACCTACGACCTCCCGGAGCGCTGGCACCAGCTCCGGGTCGTCCTCTACGACGCGGACGGCCACGCCCACGGGCCGGCCGACCCCTGGTGCCTGCTGCCCGTCGAGTTCTTCCGGGTCGTCTCGATGATGCAGAGGTTCTTCCTCGGCTCCGAGGACCAGGCCCTGCGGGCCAGGTTCTGCGCCCGCACGCTCGACCTGATCAACGAGTCCGGGTGGAAGGGCTTCGACGAGGTGCGCGCAGCCCCGGTGTCACCGACCGGCGCACCCTTCCGGGCCCTCGACGTCTACCTGGTGGAGGTCGATGACGCCTGCGACGCGGTCGACCGCGCCTCGGTGCGCTCGGCGGAGCTGCTGCACCGGCACGACCCGCAGGGGATCGCCGGGGGCCGGTCCGTCCAATGGTCCGTCCACGAGAAGTGAAGTAGGGAACCCGCGATGGGGCGTTCGAAGACCAGCGGCCGTGCGACGGCCGGGCGGCCGGCCGGCCGCCACCCGAGCGGCATCGTGGATGCCGTCCTCGGCCGGAGCCATGCGGCGGAGCGGCTGGCCCTGTGCCGCCTGATCACCGGCGCCGCCGTCCTCCGTACGGTCTGGCACCTGCCGTCGGGCCGCTTCGTCGCCGACTACAAGCCCATGGTGGAGGAGGCCGACGGCAGGCCCGCGAAGGGCCCCGCCCTCGACCCCCTGGTGTACGAGGCGCTCCGGGGCGTCGCGGCGGTCTCGACCGGCGCCTGGATGCTGGGCGCCCGGCATCCGGCCGTGAAGATCGCCGCGAACGGCTCCTTCGCGCTGCTCCAACGGCAGCTCGTGGCGCTCGACGACGACGCGTACAACTACAACAGCCACCTCAACGTGTTCCTGGCGCTGCTCTCCCTCGCGGACGAGCCCGGCAGCGCCGTGGCGGGGGCCGTGACCGGGGCCGTCGCGGGCACGGGGGCCGCGGTGGACGCGGAGTACCGGGCGGACCCGGAGTACACGGAGTACGCCTCGGCGGTGCTGACCGCCCTTCAGGCCTACTACGCCACCATGTACCTCCAGTCCGGCATCTCCAAGCTGGTCAAGGTCGGCTGGCGGTGGACGGAGGGGCGGACCCTCCGCGCGGCCTGGGCGGAGGTGGGCACACCCGCCGGCAAGCGCCTCGCGGCCATGGACCCCGGGCTGGCCAAGGCCGCGTCGACCGCCGCCCTGGTCTACGAACTGGCCTTCGCCCCCTTGCTCGTGGCGGCCTGGCGCCACAAGGAGCTGCTGGGCCTGTCCTCGGCCGCCTTCCACGGCGCGGTCAAGGCCACCATGGGCATCTCCTTCTGGCACCTGTCCTGGTTCTCGGTCCCGCTCTTCGCGGCCCCTGACGAGGCCGTGCGCAGGTGCGGCCGGCTCCTGGCCGCGCCGCGCGGGAACGCCCGGGCGCGCCGGGGCGCCGCGGTGGCGGGGGCGCTCCTCGGAGCCGCGCCGCTGGTGCGCTCCTGGCTGCGGAAGCGGGCCGGGGCGTAGCGCATGCCGATCACCACCGCTGTCGTCGGGACCGGACTCGCCGCCCACCGGGCCCGGGCGACCCTGCGCCACTGCGAGCTCTTCACCACCGCCGGGGACGAGGACGTCCCCGCCGTGCCGGGCGCCGGCGCGGTGGCGCTGCGCGAGTGGAACCGCCTGCTGGGGAACCCGAACATCGAGCTGCTCGTGATCGCGGCACCCCCGGGCGACCGGATCGCCCTCAGCCGGGCAGCCCGCGCCGCCGGGAAGGCGGTCCTCCTGGAGGAGGGCCCGCCGCTCTCCCTCGCGGAGCTGGACCGGCTCGCCGAGGACGACGCGCTGCTCGACGCCCCCGTGGGAATGGTGCTGCCGTTCCGGGCCGTGCTGGACCTCGACCAGGGCCTGACCCGGGTGCCCTGGACGCCGGTGGCCTGCGCGGGGCTGTTCGTCTCCGAGTTCGTCCCGCGCCCGGTACCGCCCCGGAACCGGCGCACCGGGCAGCCGGAGGACGGCGGCCCGGCGCTGTGGCCCTCCCGGGCGCTGCTGGCCGCCGCCGGCCCCCTCCTCGACCTCGCGTGCCAGCTGTTCGGCCGCCCCGGGTCGGCCCACCTCAAGGGGGCCGAGACCGGATCGGCCGCCGGCTCGGTGGACTTCGTCTCCGGGGTGCCGCTCGCGCTGACCGTCACCGTGCGGTCCGCCATCGAGGACTTCCATCTGAAGGTGACGGACGTCGACCGCTCGATCCTGCTGCGGGGGCGCGAACTGCGGATCGAGGACCAGAACGGGCTCGTGACGCGCACCGTGCCGTCCCACGCCGAACTGCGCCTGGCGTCCTACCGGGAGACGGCGCGCGTGCTGCGCTCCGGGGCGTCCGTCGGGCGCCGTTCGCCGGAGTCCACCCGCTTCCTGGCGGAGTGCCTGGCGCTCCTGCGGCTGTGAGCAGGCCGCCCGTCCGGGCCGTCAGTCCGTCGGCCGAGCCGTCCTCGGCACCACCGTGAGGATCATCAGGAGAAGACATGCGAAAGCCGAAGAAGCGTGGAACCGACCTCTCGGTCCTACGGGAACGCCCCTTCCTGCTGCTGTTCTCGGCGCGTTCCGTCTCCCTGCTCGGTGACGCGATGGCGCCGGTCGGGCTGGCCTTCGCCGTTCTCGGCATGCCGGGCGGGTCGGGCTCGACGCTCGGGCTGGTTCTCGCCGCGCACCTGGCGGCGCAGGCGGTGTTCCTGCTGTACGGGGGCGTCCTCGCCGACCGGCTCCCGCGCAACCGGGTCATGGTCTGCGCGGATCTGGTGGCGGGCGCGGCCCAGGGCCTGATCGCGCTCCTGGTGCTCACCGGGTCGGCGTCCACGGCGGCCCTGGTCGCCCTCTCGGCGGTCAGCGGCGCCGCGAGTGCGCTCTTCACCCCCGCCTCCCGGTCGGTGACCGTCCTGCTGGTGCCCCCGGACAAGGTCCAGCCGGCGAACGCGCTCGTCCAGCTGTCCATGAGCGTCGGCAGCATGAGCGGTGCTGCCGTCGCGGGCGTCCTCGTGTCGTTCGTCGGCCCCGGCTGGGCGCTGGTGGCGGACGCGGCGACCTTCCTGGTGTCCGCCGCGCTGCTGAGCGGTCTCCGGCTTCCCCCGGTCGTCCCGGAGCCGGCCGGGGACCGCCCGGCCGGCGGCAGCCGGATCATCTCCGAGATGCGGGGCGGCTGGCGGGAGTTCACCGCCCGTCAGTGGGTCTGGGCGAGCGTCGGCCAGCTGGCGCTGGTGAACGTCTGCATGGCCGGGGGCTTCCTCGTCCTGGGGCCGGTCATCGCCGCCCGGCACCTCGGTGGCGCATCGGCCTGGGCCGCGGTGCTCGCCTGCCAGGCGGTCGGGTTCGCGGTGGGCTGTGTGATCGGGATCCGGATCCGGCCCCGGCGTCCGGTCCGGGCCGCCGCCCTGTTCACGCTGGGGATCGCGCCGCCGTTCCTCTGCCTGGCCGGCACGGCGCCGGCCGTCGCCACGGCCGCAGCCATGTTCGGCGCCGGCCTGTGCATCGCCCTGAGCGGCATCACGTTCGAGACGGCCCTCCAGAAGCACGTGCCGCCGGAGGCGATGTCCCGGGTCATGTCCTACGACGCGTTCGGCTCCATCGTCTTCGTCCCGATCGGTCTGGCCGTCGTCACGCCGATCGCGGACCTGGCGGGCACCGGCTCCACCCTCCTGGGCGGCGCGTCCCTCGTCGTCCTGGCGGCCCTCACCCTCGCCGCCCTGCCGAGCGTCGGGGGCGTGCGCGACGCCGGTCCGGACGCCGGCGCGGAGGACGACGGTGCCGCGGTGCCCCTCGTCGGCCCGGTCCCGGTCGCGGAGGAGGCCTGACCGCGGTCCGCGGAGCGACGGGCGCTGTGGGCCGCGCCGATGGACGACTACGCTGGTCGGAGTTGGGGCAGCCTGTGGCGCCCGACCGGCCGAGGGTGTCCGGTGCGGGCATGTGCGACATCGTTCAGAGCCTTTGCAAGACCGAGGAGACACCTACGTGGCAGAGCGCAAGCCCATCGAGTCCTGGTTGACCGACATGGACGGGGTCCTCATCCACGAGGGCACGCCGATCCCCGGGGCGGAGGAGTTCCTGCGCAGGCTGCGGGAGTCCGGCAAGCCCTTCCTGGTCCTCACCAACAACTCCATCTACACCCCGCGCGACCTCAGCGCCCGGCTGGCCGGGATGGGGCTGGAGGTGCCCGAGGAGTGCATCTGGACCTCCGCGCTGGCCACGGCCAAGTTCCTCAAGAGCCAGCGGCCGCAGGGGACCGCGTACGTGATCGGCGAGGCGGGGCTCACCACCGCGCTGTACCAGGCCGGGTACGTGCTGACCGACAACAACCCCGACTACGTCGTCCTCGGCGAGACCCGCACCTACTCCTTCGAGGCGCTCACCAAGGCGATCCGCCTGATCAACCAGGGCGCCCGGTTCATCTGCACCAACCCGGACGAGACCGGCCCCTCCCCCGAGGGCGTGCTGCCGGCCACTGGTTCGGTCGCGGCCCTGATCACCAAGGCGACCGGTGTCGAGCCGTACTTCGTCGGCAAGCCCAACCCGCTGATGATGCGCGAGGCGCTGAACACCGCGGGCGCCCACTCCGAGACGGCGGTGATGATCGGCGACCGGATGGACACCGACATCGTCGCGGGCATGGAGGCCGGCATGGAGACCGTCCTGGTGCTCACCGGCCTGACCTCCGCCGCCGACGTGGAGCGCTTCCCGTACCGGCCGACCCGTGTGGTCAAGTCGATCGCGGACCTGGTCGAGCTGGTCTAGCCTCTGCGGTGCTGTCGTGGGCCCCGTTCCGGCCGGTCGCCGGGGCGGGGCCGCTTCGTACCTGCGGGGAGGGCCAGGCGGATGGGTGTCACGGGGGAAGCGCAGGGGCTGGGGGAGAAGCGGGTCACCTGGGCGGAGCTCTACTTCGACCTGGTCTTCGTCTTCGCGATCACCCAGGTCTCCGGGCTGCTGCACCACCACCACGACGTGACCGGACTGGTCCGGGCGCTGGTGGTGTTCGTGCCGGTGTACTGGTGCTGGGTGGGCACCACCGTGCAGGCCAACATCCGGGACGTGGACAACCTGCGGGACCGGCTGGGCATCCTGCTGGCCGGGCTGGCCGGCCTGTTCATGGCGCTGGCGGTCCCGGGGGCGTACGGCGGGCGGGGCGTGCTGCTCGGCGCCGCGTACTGGCTGGCCCGGGTGGTGCTGCTGCTCCTGGTGGTCCGGATCCCGGGCGCCTGGCGCGGCCCGTACGGGGTGGGTGTGCTGGTCAGCGGGCCGCTGCTGCTGGCGGGCGGGCTGTTGCCGGACGGGCCGCGGCTCGCGCTGTGGGCGGCGGCCGCGCTCGGCGACCTGACCGCGCCGCTGGTGTTCCGGCGGCGGCTCGCGGTGGTGGCGTACCACCCGGCGCACATGCCGGAGCGGTTCGCGCTGTTCCTGCTGGTGGCGCTCGGCGAGTCGATCGTCGGGATCGGCGGCACGGCGGCCTCGGTCCGGCTGGACGTGGCCGAACTCGCCGCCGTGGCGGTCGCGTTCACCATCTCGGTGGGCCTGTGGTGGCAGTACTTCGTGTACGCGGCGGACGCCATGCGGCACGCCGTGGAGGTCGCCGACTCGCGCCGGGACGTGGTCCGGAGGATCTTCCAGTACGGGCACCTGGCGCTGGCCGCGGGGGTGATCGGGGTGGCGGTCGGCTTCGGGGGGACGGTCGCGGACCCGCGGCGGGCGCTCGGCGCGGGGTCGGTGGCGCTGCTGTACGGCGGCTGCGGGCTGTACCTGCTGACCTTCGGGTACACGCGCTGGATGATGTTCCGTCAGGTCGCGACGACCCGGATCGCGGCGGCGGCGGTGGTGCTGGCGCTGCTGCCCGCGATGGTGCGGCTGCCGGCGCTGGTGGTGCTGGTGGTGCTCGCGGTGCTGCTGGTGGCGCTCAACGCGGTGGAGCACCTGCGGGTGGAGCGGGCGGCCGCCCGGAGCCCGGAGCCCCGTCCGGGGGAGTGAGTTGTCGGTGGGGCTGTGTAGCGTTCGGGGTGAAAGAGGGCGTGCGGCGCAGCAGCCGCGGTGTGGGAGGTAGATGTCGTGACGGACACGGTCGAGGCGGGCGTGGTCGAGGCCGGCGAGGGCGGCGGGCTGGAGCTCCCCGAGTCCTGGCGCGGGGTGCTGGGCGCCGAGACGGAGAAGCCGTACTTCGCCGAGCTGGCGGCCTTCGTGGCGGCCCAGCGCGCGGAGCACGAGGTGTTCCCGCCGAGCGGCCAGGAGTTCGCCGCGCTGGAGGCCACTCCGTACGACAAGGTCCGGGTGCTCGTGCTCGGCCAGGACCCGTACCACGACAACGGCCAGGCCCACGGCATGAGCTTCTCGGTGCTGCCGGGCACCAAGACGCCGCCGTCGCTGCGGAACATCTTCAAGGAGCTGGACGCCGACCTGGGCGTCCCCGCCCCGGACAACGGCTACCTGATGCACTGGGCCGAGCAGGGCGTGCTGCTGCTCAACGCGGTGCTCACGGTCCGCGCGCACGAGGCCAACTCGCACAAGGCGAAGGGCTGGGAGAAGTTCACCGACGCGGTGATCAAGGCGGTGAGCGACCGCGAGGAGCCGGTGGTCTTCGTGCTGTGGGGCAACTACGCGAAGAAGAAGCTGCCGCTGATCGACACCGCCAAGCACGTGGTGGTGCAGGGGGCGCACCCGTCGCCGCTGTCGGCGAAGCTGTTCTTCGGCAGCCGTCCGTTCTCGCAGATCAACGCCGCGCTGGACTCCTTCGGCGGCGCGGAGATCGACTGGCAGGTGCCGAGCCTGAAGCAGGACTGAGCCTCGGTGCGGGCGCCTCGGGTGCTCCCGAGGACTCTCCCCGAGCACTCCTGATCGGTTCCGGGCGCCGCTGAGCGCCGGTGGCCGTGGGCCGGACGGGTCCGATGTCCCGTTCGCCCACGGCCACATGCCGTTCACCGTCGGCGCCCGTCGGCCGGTGCCGGGTGTGCTTAGCTGATGCCGACCGGTCGCCGGACCGGTCCCGGGGAGGGGCGGTACGTGCACGGGCTGGGGCGGACGGGGACGTTGCGGAGGGCCGCGGGGGTACTGCTGGCCGGGGTGGTGCTGGCGGCCGCGTCCGGCTGCAGCGGTTCGGCGGGCGGCGGTTCGGCGGGCGGAGGCGAACCGGGCGCGGCTTCCGCGGCGGGCTCGGGTCCGGCCGCGGGCACCGGCTCGGGTGCGGGCACCGGTCAGGCCGGTGCGGGCGGGGCCCTCGCCCAGCTTCCCGGGCAGGCCTTCTACGTCTCCGACCGGACCAACGCCGCCCACCAGGTGACCGCGCTGCGCGGCCAGGGCCGGACGACGGAGGCCGACACACTGCTGCGGATCGCCGCCCAGCCCTCCTCCCAGTGGCTCGGCGAGCAGGGTGCCCGGGAGATCGCTGAGCAGGTGAGCCGGCAGGCCGCCGAGGCCGGCCGGACGGCGGTCTTCGTCGCGTACGACATCCCGCACCGCGACTGCGGCCAGTACTCGGCCGGCGGCGCCCCCGACGCGGCCGCCTACCGGGCCTGGATCACCGGCATCGTGCAGGCCCTCGGCGACCGCAAGGCCTGGGTGGTGCTGGAGCCGGACGCCGTCGCGCACACCCTGGACAACTGCGGGATCAAGGGCGACCTGGCCGCCGAGCGGTACGGCCTGCTGGCCTTCGCCGTCCAGGAGCTGAAGAGGAACCCGAACGCGCGGGTCTACCTGGACGCGGGCAACCCCGGCTGGGCGCAGGACCCGGAGGAACTGGCCACGGCCCTGCGCAAGTCGGGCATCGCGGCGGCGGACGGCTTCGCCGTGAACGTCGCCAACTTCTACGACACCGACCGGAACGCGGCGTACGGCGCCAGGCTCTCCGCGGCCCTGGGCGGGAAGAACTTCGTCATCGACACCAGCCGCAGCGGCAACGGGGCGCTGGGCGGCACCGCCTGGTGCAACCCGCCCGGGCGCGCGCTCGGCGAGCGACCGACCACCGAGACCGGCCGTGCCGGGGTGGACGCCTACCTGTGGATCAAGAACCCGGGGGAGTCGGACGGCGACTGCGGCCGGGGCGAGCCCCGGGCCGGCGAGTTCTGGCTGCCGTACGCGCTCGGGCTGGCGCAGGCGGCGCGCTGAGGCCGCCTGCGCCGGCCGGGGGCGTCGGTGTCGTGCGCGGGCCATGGCGTCCTATGCGGGCCTCGACGTCCTATGCGGGCCTCGACGTCCTATGCGGTGACCTGGATCCAGCGGGCGACCGACGGGGTACCGGCGGCGTCCGTCAGGAACAGCATGTACCAGCCCGGCGGCAGCAGGTTGGGGTTGCCGGGCAGGGTGAGGGAGACGCCGTCCGCCGTCCGCCCGGCGATGTCCAGGGCCACCGAGCGCTGCTCGACGTCCGTCACGTGGGTGACCGAACTCGGCCGGATCAGCTTGGCGGTGGCGACCGCCTCCGGCCGGGCGGTGCCGACGTCGACGGTGGTGCCGAGCCTGGCCGCCTGCGGAACGGCACCGACCTGCGGGCGGTCGCCGTGGTACAGGTACGGCGGGGTGTAGATCTCGATGCGCTGCTCGAAGCCGCCCGGCTGGGTCTCGGCCTTGTCCGCGAAGAGCGGGTTGGAGCCCAGCACGGCGACCCGGCCGTCCGGCAGCAGCAGCGCCTCGGAGTGGTAGTTGCGGCCGACGGCCGGCTCGGCGGCAGTGCTGAAGCTGTTGGAATCCGGGTGGTACACCTGCGCCTTGAGCAGGTCGCTGTCGCCCCGGCCGCGATAGCCGCTGGAGCCGCCGGTGGTGAAGACGGTGTCGTCCGGGAGGATCACGCTGTTGAGGTAGCGGGTGCCGCCCGCCGGCAGGTCCGGGCCCGGGGTGAAGGCGGGCCTGGCGGCGGAGAGGTCCGCGATGTCGGTGCGGGCCGTGGACAGCGGGGACTCGCCGACGCCGCCGCCGCCCAGCACCATCACCTTCTGCGCCTGCGCGGGCGGCAGCAGCACCGAGGAGGAGGTCTCGGTGAGGCCGGGGTCGCGCAGGCCGGGGACGGGCTGGAAGGCTCCGTTCGACAGGTCCCACGCGCCGGGCTCGCGGCCCTTGTCGCCGGGGCCGTAGCCGCCGTTGGAGCCCGAGTAGAAGAGCTTGCCGGACGCGGTCAGGAAGATCGCCGGGTAGGTCGGGAAGTAGTGGTCGGGGCCCTTGGACCAGGACTTGGTCTTCGGGTCGTAGATCTCGTTGTCGTTGCCGTTGAGGATCTCCCCGGTGTCGTCCAGCCCGGAGACGGTGACCACCCGGCCGTCGCCCAGCCCGGTCAGCGTCGGGTACCAGCGGGCGTGGGCCATGTCGGTGACCGGCTCGTACAGCTCGGTGTCCGGGTTGAACTCGAAGGCGGAGCGGATGCCCTGGTACTCCTGCTTGTCCAGGGTCAGCTTCTCGTTCTGCCCGTACAGGTCGTGGGCGTCGGTGCCGCTCAGGCCCTTGATCCGGTACTGGGCGGGGGAGTCGGAGACGTAGTCCGGGCCCGGGCCGACCGCCTCCACGTACACGTGCTGCTCGCCGGCGGTGACCACGGTCTGCTTGCCGGAGCCGGTCTTGGTCGCGGCCGGGACGGTCACCGGAGCGGTGCTGGCGTACTCGTGGCCGTTCGGGGCGACGAAGACGGTGCCCTTCGGGAAGGTCCGGTCGCGCTCCGGGCTCTCGTTGCGCACCCGCATGATGCCGGCCGCCTTCTTCACGACACCGGCCAGCTTCTCGTAGCGCTGGGTGCCGCCGGCCACCAGGACGCGGCCGTCCGCCAGCGAGGTGTGGCCACCGCAGAACATGTCGGCCGGGGTGGGGATCATCTTGTAGGTGTTCCTGGCCGGGTCCCAGAGCAGGCTCCTGAAGGTGCCCGCGTTGAACTGCTTCTCGTCGTTGCCGGAGCCGGCCACGATCAGGACCTTGCCGGTGCGCAGCAGGGTCGCGTGCACGGCGTTGACCCGGAACTCGGCGGGCAGCGACAGGGTCTGCCAGTGGCCGTACTGCGCCTTGTACTCGGGGCGGTTGATCACGTAGTGGTGGTACTGCTCGGAGGCGAAGCCGAGGACGGCCGGCGCGTTCATCCCGGCCACGGTCAGTGCGACGGTGCTGCCGAGGGCGAGACGTTTGGTGCGGCCGGCCTTGTGGATCTTCACGGTGGTTGCTCCCTCGGGAGGCGGTCGGGGGCGGGCGCTGCTCGGTGGCGCTGCTCCGTGGGCGCGGGTCCTCAGCGGGCGGCTCTGTTCACGTGGGAGGCGAGTCAGTGGGCGGCTCTGCTCAGCGGGTGGCTCTGTTCAGTGGGAGGGCGTGCCGCTGCCGGCGTGGTCGGATACGGCTCCTACGGGCCGGGTGGGTGGTACGGGCTGGGCGGGTGGTACCGGCCGGGCCCGCCCGGTGAGCCGGGCGGCTCGGGGGTCGCGGGCGTGGCGCGGGCGGCGCTTCTCCAGGACGACCGTCGGGGCGGCCGCCGGGCCGCCGGTGACGGTGAGGGTGGCGGTGGGGCGGGTCCGGCGGCGGCGGACGGCGTCGCCGGCGGTGATCAGGACCGGCAGGAGGGTGAGCACCAGGGCGATCCAGGCCCAGGTGCGCATCGCGACGTGGTCGTAACCGGTGACGTAGGACGCGGCGATCGCGCAGCCGAACACCAGCGTCCAGAACAGGTGGAAGCGGAAGGTGCCCAGGCGGTCGGTACTGGCCGAGCGGCCCTTCGGCGTCACCACGAAGCGGCTGCGGCGGCGTACCAGCGCCTGGAGCAGCGAGGCTGCGTAGACCGGGCCGCAAAGCGCCGACATCACCATGCCGGCGACCCCGGAGGAGCCGGCCGGTTCGTGCGGGCTCACGTTGTGCTTGCGGTTCCAGGTGTAGAGCAGGAGCTGGAGCGCGGCGGCGTCGCTGTAGAGCATCATCCAGATCTCCGAGGAGACGTGCACGCCCGAGGCGCCGAAGCCCAGGTAGAGCACGCTGGACAGGCCGCCGAGCAGCCAGGTGAGCGCCGCCATGGGGTAGAAGCCCACCATCAGCGAGTAGTTGAGCAGTCGCCCGGGCGACAGCCGCCACAGCACCCGCCAGTACTGGGTGAGCAGGGTCTCGTAGGTGCCGCGGCTCCACCGCAGTTGCTGGGAGAAGAAGTCGGTCCAGGAGGAGGGCCCTTCGCCGACCGCGAGCACGTCCGGGGTGTACACGGACTTCCAGCGTTCTCCGGTCTCCGGGTTCCGGCTCCGGTGGAACTCCAGACCGGTCGCCATGTCCTCGGTGATGGAGTCGTACAACCCGCCGATCGACTGGAGTGCCCGGATTCTGACGGCGTTGTTGGTGCCCACGAACATGGGCGCGCCGTAGCGGTTTCCGGCGCGCTGGATGAGGGCGTGGAAGAGGTACTGCTGGCTCTCGGAGAACTTGGTGACGGCCGAGCCCGAGCTGCGGTAGTTCCCGTACACCTGGGGGCCGACCACGAATGCCACGTCGGGGTCGCGGAAGTAGCCGAGCATCCGCTCGCAGAAGTCCGGCAGCGGAACGTGGTCGGTGTCCACGGACACCCAGAACTCGTAGTCGTCGCCGTGGGCCTGGAGCCAGGCGTTGTAGTTGCCGTGCTTGGTCCCGGCGCGGAAGCGGCCCTTCGGCCGGTTCCAGTGCGGCCGGCCGGCGCGACTGAAGTGGTGCGCGCCCAGCTCGGCGCAGAGCGCCTGCATTGCAGGATCGTTTCCCTCGTCCAACAGCCAGACGTCGTACGGTCCGTCGTGCCGAACGGCGCGGGCCGCGGTCAGCGTGGCCCGGACCATCTCCGGCGGCTCCTTGCCCGGCACGCAGGTGGTGAGGAAGGCGACCCGGGTGCCCGGCTCCGGTGTCACCGGGACCGGGTCGCGGGCGACCAGCGTGGCGTGGGTGTTGGAGACGACGTTGACCAGCCGGAACACCTCGACGACGGCGATGATGCCGATCATCACCTTGTCGCCGAGCAGCACCAGGGTGTTCGTCTCGTCCAGCCGCTCGGGCCAGTGCTCCGGCAGCAGCAGCCAGACCAGCAGCACCGCCTCCACCACGGGGGCGGCCATCAGCAGCAGGGCGGCGCGGATCCGGTGCGGCTCGCGGCGCAGCAGGCTGCGGTACCGGACGCGGTACGGGGCCGCGGGCGGCGGTTCGTACGGTGCGGGTTCGTACGGCGCTCCGGGTGCGCAGCCGTACGGTGCGCCGGGTGCGGAGCCGTACGGTGTGGCCGGTTCGGGCCAGTAGACGCCGCCACCGAGGTCGTCGTCCTCGCCCGGGTCGTACGCCGGGCCGGCGAGGCGGCTGAAGTGGCCGTAGTCGTAGGGGGCTTCGGGTGCGGGAACGGACCTCAGGGCGGCTTCGTCCAGCTGCCCGTCACCTCGCCCGTGGGCCGTTCCGACGCCCTTTCGTCGTGAGAACGGCGTGGTCATAGCTGCTCCCCCCGGAGTTCGCGCCTTGCTTCGCTGCCTCGGCTCCTGCGGTTCTCGGGCAGTTCCCGGGCTGTCCGGCACATTCGGTGTGTGCGACCGGTTCGGTTGCGCGTCGGCGCGGTGGCCCCGAATCCGGGATACCGATGTGCTTTCCAGCTTCCCCTCCGGGCACGTCGGGATCCTTGGCCTCCTCAACTCTCCCTGAGCGCAACGGTGATCGCAACCAATCGGGGAGACCGACGCCGCGCAGGCATGAAGATGCCGCGGTTCCCGGCCAATCCGGCGGGCGTTGATGCTATTGCGGCGAATTCGTTCCGGCCCCGGCGATCGGTTTGAACTCGGAGGCGACGGAGTGAGGTTTCGGGGGCTCAGCGGAACGGCCGGACCGCCCCCAGGGGGCGGTCCGGCCGGCGGTGCGGGACCGGGCTGGTCAGAGCGGGGGCAGCAGGGTGGCGCCGGTCGCCGCCTGGACGTCCGCGAAGTCCACGCCCGGTGCCGTCTCCACCACCCGCAGCCCCTCGCGGGTCACGTCGACCACCGCGAGGTCGGTGACGATCCGGTCCACAACTCCACGGCCGGTCGCCGGAAGTGACAGTTCCTCGACGATCTTCGGCGAGCCGTCCCGGGCGGTGTGCTCCATCACCACGATCAGCCGGCGGGCCCCGTGCACCAGGTCCATCGCGCCGCCCATGCCCTTGACCATCTTGCCGGGGATCATCCAGTTGGCGAGGTCCCCGGCGGCCGACACCTGCATCGCACCGAGCACCGAGACGTCGATCCGCCCGGCGCGGATCATGCCGAAGGAGGAGGCGGAGTCGAAGTACGAGGCGCCGGGGGCGACCGTCACCGTCTCCTTCCCGGCGTTGATCAGGTCGGCGTGCTCGGCGCCCTCCTCCGGGTACGGGCCGACGCCGAGGATGCCGTTCTCCGAGTGCAGTACCACCTCGACGCCAGGCGGGAGGTGGTTGGGGATCAGGGTCGGCAGGCCGATGCCCAGGTTCACGTACTGGCCGTCGCGCAACTCGCGGGCGGCGCGGGCAGCCAGGGCGTTGCGCGGGTCCAGGGTGGTTGTGGTCGTGGTCGTGGTCGTGGTCGTGGTGGCGGGGGCGGAGGCGGGTCCGGTGGGGGTGGGGGCGGTGGTGGTGGGCGGGGTGGGCATCGGTCAGGCCTCCTGGAAGGCGGGGCGGACGGTCCGGCGCTCGATGCGGCGGTCCCCGGGGTCGGCGGCCACCACCCGGTCGACGTACACCCCGGGCAGGTGCACCGCGTCCGGAGGGAGCTCGCCCGGCTCGACGATCCGGTCCGCCTCGACCAGGGTGATCCGGCCCGCCGTCGCGCAGAGCGGGTTGAAGTTCCGGGCGGCGGCGTGGAACACGCAGTTGCCGTGCCGGTCGGCGACCTCGGCCCGGACCAGCGCGAAGTCCGCCGTGATCGCCTCCTCCAGCAGGTACCGGCGGCCGCCGAACTCCCGGACCTCCTTCGGCGGGGAGGCCAGGGCCACCGAGCCGTCGGCCGCGTAGCGCCAGGGCAGCCCGCCCTCCTCGACCTGGGTGCCGACCCCGGCCGGGGTGAAGAACGCCGGGATGCCGGCGCCGCCCGCCCGCAGCCGCTCGGCCAGCGTGCCCTGCGGGGTCAGCTCCACCTCCAGCTCGCCGGAGAGGTACTGCCGGGCGAACTCCTTGTTCTCCCCGACGTACGAGGAGGTCATCCGGGCGATCCGGCCCGCCCGCAGCAGCAGGCCAAGCCCCCAGTCGTCCACCCCGCAGTTGTTCGAGACCACCCGCAGTCCGGTGGCACCGGCGTCCACCAGGGCGCCGATCAGCGTGCTCGGGATGCCGCAGAGGCCGAAGCCGCCGACGGCCAGCACCGCGCCGTCGGGGATGTCCCCGACGGCGTCGGCGGGGGAGTCCAGGACCTTGTCCAAGGGATCACCTCGTGAGGAGTGGGAGGAGGGGCGGGCGTGAGGAGGGTGGCTGTGAGGAGGGGCTGGTTGTGAGGGCTGGTTGTGAGGAGGGGCTGGTTGTGAGGGGCGGCGGAGGGAGAGAACGGCGGGGCGGCGAGTGGCAGGGGACAGGGGCGGCCGGCGGGCTCGGGAACCGCACGGAGCCCGTGGCCGGACCAGGCAGGGCTGGGGTCCTGCCTGGGCCGGACCGGGTCGGGCATGCCGCTGGGGTGGCTGCCGCCGGACGGGCTCCGCGCCCCTCCACCGTCACCGGGCAGGGGCCGCCGCAGCCATGGCGGCCACCCCCATGGGTGGGCGCGGAGCCGTGTCGGCGGGCCACATCCGGACGTCCGGAGGACGGCGGCGGACCGACGGTATGTCGGCCGGATCCACATCCCGACGGGCTGATACGTCGAATGGGCACATGTCGCCACTCCCACCGCACACCTACGGTTCCCGCATCCACCCCGCCGCACCTCAGGAGTCGGTCACCATGCGCAGCTCGACAACCCCCTCCAGGACCGCCTCCGGCGCCCGCCTGGGCGACTCCCTGACCGGCGGCCCGGCCCGGAAGCTCGCCGCCCTCGCGGCCTGCGTCCTGCTCGCCTCGGGCTGTGCCAAGGCCGGCATGGCCGGGACGAACGCGGCGGACGGTGGATCGAAGGGCCCGATCAAGGTCGGCCTGGTGTACTCCAAGACCGGACCGCTGGCCGCCTACGGCAAGCAGTACCTGGAGGGCTTCAAGGCCGGCCTGAGCTACGCGACCAAGGGCACCGGCGCGGTCGACGGGCACAAGATCGAGTTCGAGGAGCAGGACGACGCCGGCGATCCGGCCAAGGCGGTGTCCGCCGCCAAGGACCTGATCGGCAAGGGCTACAAGGTGCTGGCCGGCTCCACCGCCTCCGGTGTGGCCCTCCAGGTCGGCCCGATCGCCGCCCAGAACAAGGTGCTCTTCATCAGCGGCCCGGCCGCCGCCGACAAGGCCACCGGCCTGAACAAGTACACCTTCCGTTCCGGCCGCCAGTCCTACCAGGACATCAAGACCGCGGCCTCGTTCGTCGGCGACGCCAAGGGCAAGAAGGTCACCGTGCTCGCTCAGGACAACGCCTTCGGCCAGGCCAACGTGGCCGCCGTGAAGGCGGTGCTCGGCGCCGAGGGCGCGACGGTCGACCAGGTGCTCGCCCCGCCGAGCGCCACCGACCTCACCCCCTTCGCCACCCAGGCCAAGACCGCCAAGCCCGACCTGCTGTTCGTCGCCTGGGCCGGCGACACCGCCTCGGCCCTGTGGACGGCGCTCAACCAGCAGGACGTGTTCGCCGACACCAAGGTCGTCACCGGCCTCGACCTGGCCGCCTCCTACCCGCTGTTCGGCCCGGCCGGCGAGAAGATCTCCTTCCTGAACCACTACTTCGACGGTGCCGCCGGCACCCCGGTGGAGAAGGCCATGACCGAGGCCGTCACCGCCGCCGGAGGGAAGACGGACATCTTCACCCCGGACGGTTTCACCGCCGCCCAGATGATCGTGCACGCCGTCGAGTCCAACCACGGCTCCGCCGACGACACCTCGGCCCTGGTCAAGGCCCTGGAGGGCTGGAGCTTCGACGGGGTGAAGGGGAAGACCACCGTCCGTGCCGAGGACCACGCCCTGCTCCAGCCGATGTTCCAGGTGCGGCTGACCGGTACCGGTGCCGCCGCCAAGCCCGCGGTGGAGAAGACCCTGACCGCGGACGAGGCGGCGCCCCCGGTCACTCCGATGGCGGGCTGATCCGGATGTCCGCCCGTACCGCCTCAGCTCCTTCCGCCGCCTCCGCTCCGTCCTCTTCGTCCTCCTCTCCGGTGCTGCGTCTGGACGGGCTCGGTTGGGCCGTCCGCGGCGTGCCGATCGTCGAGGACGTCTCCTTCTCGGTCGGCGAAGGCGAGTTCATCGCCTTCATCGGGCCCAACGGTGCCGGCAAGACCTCCCTCTTCAACCTGATCTCGGGCATCTACCCGGCGACCCACGGCAGCCTCCACCTCGACGGTGCGGACATCACCGTCGAGACGGTGCACGGCAGGGCCCGCCGCGGGCTCGGCCGCACCTTCCAGACCTCCTCCCTGTGGCCGGGGATGACAGTCGCCGACCATGTCCGCCTGGCCGCCCAGGCGGCGGCCGGGCCACGTGCCTCGTACCGGCTCTGGCGCCGCGCCGACCGCTACGAGCAGCAGTTGGCCGACACCCTGGAACGCACCGATCTCGCCCATCGCGCGGACACCCTGGCCAATGCGCTCTCGCACGGGGAGAAGCGCAAGCTGGAGCTGGCCGTCCTGCTGGTCTCCGAGCCCCGGCTGATCCTGCTGGACGAGCCGATGGCCGGTGTCAGTGCGGAGGAGGTGCCCGCCCTCACCGAGCTGATCCGTTCCGTGCACCGTGACCTGGGCCGGACCGTCCTGATGGTCGAGCACCACATGGACGTCCTGCTCGGTCTGGCCGACCGGCTCGCGGTGATGCACCACGGGACCCTGCTCGCGCTGGACACCCCCGAGGCCGTGATGGCCGACCCGACCGTGCAACAGGCCTACCTGGGTGAGGCGTTGTGACCTCCTCTCCGTTCTCCGCTCAGCGCCCTTCTCCTTCGGCGCACCCGTCCTCCTCGCTGCCGCCGGCTGTCGAACCCCTCCTCTCCGTCCGTGATCTGCGGGTGGTCATCGACGGGCTGCACATCCTGCACGGCGTCGACTTCGACGTGGCCCCCGCCGGGGTGACCGCGCTCCTGGGCCGCAACGGCGCCGGCAAGACCACCACTGTCAAGGCCGTCATGGGCCTGGTGCCGCGTACCGGAAGCATCCGGTTCTCCGGTGCCGAACTCGCCTCCCTTCCCACGCATCTGGTCGTTCGTCATGGCATCGGCTACGCGCCCGAGGACCGGGGGATCTTCGCCGGCCTGACGGTCGCCGAGAACCTCCGTCTCGCCGAGCGCGCTGCCGGAATCGGGGGCGATGCCGGTGAACCGAACTACGCGCTGATCCACGAGCTCTTCCCCGAACTCAAGCAGCGGGCCGGACAGTTGGCCGGGACACTCTCCGGCGGCCAGCAGCAGATGGTGGCGATCGGCCGGACGCTGCTCAACCGCAACCGGTTGATCATCGCCGACGAGCCCACCAAGGGCCTGGCCCCGAAGATCGTCGCCGAGGTGGCCGAGGTGCTGGCGCGTGCGGCCGAGGCCGTGCCCGTCCTGCTGGTCGAGCAGAACCTCGCCCTCGTCCGCCGGTTGGCCGGCACCTGCGCCGTCCTGGCCGACGGCCGTACCGCCCACCGCGGCGACACCGCCGAGCTGTTGGCCGACGAGGAAGCTGCCCGCCGCCTGCTCGGCGTCGGCTCCCGTCACCCGCTCGCCGGCGGGACCCGACCCGCCGACTCCCCGGCCGCCCCTGTCGTCACCGCCGAGGTGAAGCCCTGATGGACACCGTCGTTCTCCTTACCTGTACCGGACTCGGTCTCGGTGCGCTGTACTTCCTGGTCGCCTCCGGTCTGTCGCTGATCTTCGGTCTGATGGACGTGCTCAACTTCGCGCACGGCGCCCTGCTCTCCATCGGCGCCTATGCCACCTGGTGGGCCGGCACCGAGGCCGGCTTCTCCTTCTGGCTCGCGGTGCCGTTCGGCACCCTGGTCGGAACGGCCGCAGCCGTCCTGCTGGAGCTCTTCCTGATCCGGCCGCTCTACAGCCGCCCGCGCGACCAGATCCTCGCCACCGTCGGGGTCGGGCTCGCCGTACCCGCCCTGCTCATGGGGATCTGGGGCGCGGACTCCCGCCCCTTCCCCCAGCCGGAACTGCTGTCCGGCACCTGGCACGTGCTCGGTGCGACCGTCCCGGTCAACCGCTTCGTGCTGGTGGCTGCCGCCGCACTGTTGCTGCTCGCTCTTCGGTTGTTCCTCGCCCGTACCCGCTACGGGCTGATCGTCCGGGCCGGCGTCGAGGACCGGGCGATGGTCACGGCGCTCGGCATCGACGTCCGGAAGGCGTTCACCCTCGTCTTCGCCCTCGGCGGGGCGGCCGCCGCGCTCGGTGGCGCCCTCGGCGGCCTCTACTTCGGTTCGGTCAATCCCGGTCAGGGGACCGGCCTGCTCATCTTCGCCTTCGTTGTCGTGGTGATGGGCGGCATGGGCTCCGTGACCGGAGCCGCCGTCGCCTCGGTGGGCGTCGGCCTCGTCCAGCAGTTCGCCAACTACTACACCGGCGCCGGGCTCGGCGACCTCTCGGTCGTCGTCCTGCTCGCCGTGCTGCTTCTCGTCCGACCCCGTGGACTCACCGGGAGGCTCGCGTGAGCGCCGAAACACCGATCACGAGCACCGGTGGCCCCGCGGCCGGCCGCAGCGCCGCCGCTCCGACAGGGGGGACTGACACCAGCCCTGCCGTGACCACCATGCCGACAGAGGGGACTGACACCAGCTCCGCCGACACCGCCACTGTGGCAAGGGGGACTGACACCGGCCTTGCCACGGCCCATTGTGAACACAAGGCCGAGTCCGACGCCATCCCTCGAACAGGTGATTCAGTCACTTATCGCTGGACAGGTGTGCACAGAGCGCTACGCTGGTGGCCGATCGCTCTGCTGATCACGCTCCTTGTCGCCCCATACAGTGCGCTTCCCGTCCCGGGACTGCTCGACGGCCCGCTCGGCAGCCCCGGAAGCCTCCAGCTGCTCGCCCTGTGCCTGCTCTACGGGGCCCTCGCCACCGGTTACGACCTCCTGCTCGGCCGGACCGGACTGCTTTCCTTCGGCCACGCGCTCTACTTCGCGACCGGCCTCTACGCCACCGACCTCGGCATGCTGGAGCTGCAACTGCCGTTCGCCGCCGCCGCGGTGTTCGGCGTCGCCTGCTCCGTGCTGCTGGCCCTGCTGCTCGGCTCGGTCAGCCTGCGCGTCACCGGCATCGGCTTCTCCATGGTCACCCTCGCCTTCGCCCAGGCCGGCTCGATCCTCGTCCAGCGCAACCCCGGTGGCGTCACCGGCGGCGAGGAGGGCCGCTCCGCCCCGGCCGACCTGCTGCCCGCCGGCCTGCTCGGGATCGAGAACACCGCCAACCTCTACTGGATCGCCGTCGGCTACCTGGTGCTGACGGTCGCCGCGGTCCACTGGGCCGTCAAGTCGCCGATGGGCCGGGTCTGGGAGGGCATCAAGGAGAACGAGCGCCGGGTCGAGGTGCTCGGACTGCGGCCCTACGGCTACAAGTTGGTCGCCTTCGTCCTGGCCGGCGGGCTCGCCGGGCTGGGCGGGGTGGTCTACCTGCTGCTGACCGGTGGCGCCACCCCGCAGGCCGCCACCTCGGACGCCACGCTCGCGCTCCTGGTCATGGTCGTCCTCGGCGGCTCCGGCACCCGCTGGGGGCCGCTGCTCGGCGGTGTCCTGTACACCTGGGCGAGCCACCGGCTCGGCGACCTCGCCAACTCGTCGACCGTCGCCGACCTGCCGGCGGTGCTGCGCGTGCCGCTGTCCCAGCCGCTGTTCCTGTTGGGTGCCCTGTTCGTCGCCGTGGTCTACCTGCTGCCCGGCGGCCTGGCTAGACTGCCTGCCCGCATCCGATCCGCCCGATCCGGCCGCTCCGCTCCGGCACAGGCCGGCCTCGGAGCCGCCCGCCCCACCGGAGGTGCCCCCGCGTGAGCCAGTCGCCGCTGAAGCCCGAGGAGTTGACGGTCCCCGTGCCCGGTGGGGACCTGGCCGTCCTGCGCTGGCCTGCCGACGACCCGCAGGCCCCGACGATCGTGGCGGTGCACGGCATCACCGCCAACGGCCTCGCCTGGTACGAGGTCGCCCGCCGGCTCGCCGGGCGGGTCACCCTGCTCGCGCCCGACCTGCGGGGCCGCGGTGCCAGCCGCACGGTCGCCGGGCCGTACGGGCTGGCCCGGCACGCCGACGACGTGGCTGCGCTGATCGGTGCGCTCGGCTCGGGGCCCGTCACGGTGGTCGGCCACTCGATGGGGGCCTGGATCACCGCCCTGGCCGCCGTCCGGCACCCCGACCTGGTCCGCCGTGTCCTGCTGGTCGACGGAGCGCTGACCTTCCCGCTGCCGGAGGGCGTCCGCGAGGAGGACGCCCTGGCCGCGGTGCTCGGTCCGGCACTGGCCCGGCTGTCCATGACCTTCCCGGACCGGGACGCGTACCGGGAGTTCTGGCGCGGGCACCCCGCCTTCGCCGGCGAGTGGACCGAGGGGATCGACGCCTACACCCAGCGCGACCTCGTCGGCACGGAGCCCGAACTGCACTCGTCCTGCGTGCTGGAGGCCGTGCAGACCGACGGCGCTCAGGTCCTGTTGGACGAGGACGCGGCCGCCGCCGTGCGCCGGCTGCCCTGCCCGGCCGAACTGCTCTGGGCCGAGCGCGGCCTGCTCGACGAGCCGCAGGGCCTCTACGACCACGAGCGGATCGGGCTGGCCGGGCTGGACCCGGAGCGGGTGCCCGCCTCGCCGGTGCCGGACACCAACCACTACTCGATCCTCTGGGGCGAGGCCGGGGCGGACCGCATCGTCCGCCTCCTGCTCGCGGACGCCCTCACCGCCGGGTAGTCGGACGGCCGCGGGAGCCGACCGGTACGACAACGGCCGGCGGGGTCCAGCCCCGCCGGCCGGTGCCGGTGCCCGTTCCTCCGTCCTGCGGCGGGTCAGCCCGCCGTGCCGAGGAAGCTCTCCCAGCCGCCCGCCGGCGCCTGGCCGACGTTGAGCGAGCGCAGCTTGCGCAGGGTGGACTGGTCCTGCACCTCCAGCCACTCGACCAACTGCTTGAAGGAGACCAGCCGGACCTCCGGCTTGCCCGCGATGGCCTTGATGGCCTCTTCGACGGCGTCCATGTAGATGCCGCCGTTCCACTGCTCGAAGTGGTTGCCGATGAAGAACGGCGCACGGTTGCTGTTGTACGCGCGCTCGAAACCCGCCAGGTAGGAATTGGTGGCCTGGGTGCGCCACTCGCCGTACATGGCCGGGTCGCCCTTGGTGCTGCCCTTGGACTGGTTGGCCAGGATGTTGTAGTCCATCGACAGGACCTGGTAGTTGTGCCCGGGGAACGGGATGGACTGCAGCGGGAAGTCCCAGACCTTGCCGTCCTGCACCTTCTGCGGCCATATCTGCAGGCCGCCCGAGGAGCTGGCGTCGTACTTCCAGCCCAGCTTGGCGATGGTCGGCAGCAGCGCCTTCTGCCCCTCCAGACACGGGGTGCGGCCGCCGATGAGCTCCTTCTTGTAGTCGAAGGGGAGCGGGTCGACGTCGGTGAAGCCGGTGTTGGTCCGCCACTGGGTGACGAAGCCTATCGCCTGGTCGATCTCGCTCTGCCAGTCCTCGGGGGTCCACACGTTGACCCCGTTCTTGTCCGGACGGCTGGAGCAGAAGTGCCCGTTGAAGTGGGTGCCGATCTCGTGCCCGGCCAGCCAGGCCTGGCTGATGAGCTTGAGCGTGCTCTTCACCGCACCGTCCGACAGGTACGGGATGTCGGAGGCGCCGACCGAGTGCTTCGGCGGGTGGTACAGGTCGGCCTTGCCCTTGGGCAGGGCGTAGATGCCCGAGAGGAAGAAGGTCATCGTGGCCTTGTGCTGCTCCGCCAGCTTCAGGAAGCGGGGGAACTGGCCGTCCTCGGTGCCGCCCGCGCCGTCCCAGGAGAAGACCACGAACTGCGGCGGCCGCTCGCCCGGCTTGAGCTTCTCGGGCTTGGGCTGGTTCGGCTGCGGGCCGGTGTCCGCATTGGAGCCGTCGCCGATCGGGGGGCCCTTGGGCACCACCGCCTGGGTGGGGTCGCCGGTACCGCCCTGAGTGGTGCTCGCGCTGCCGGGGCCGGGGGAGGCGGAGTCCTGGCCCGAGCCGGATCCGCCGCTGGAGCAGGCCGTGACCGCGCCGAGGGCCGCGGTCGCAGCGGTTGCACTGAGCACCGTCCTGCGCGAGATGCTGGTCATGGTCTCCCCTGGGTGCCGATGCCGGTGGTGGGGGCGGCCCGCAGCCGCACCGGTCAAATCGGGCAATTGATGAATATTCCGCCGTTAGCATGTCATGTCGCCACGGTGGCCACGAAGGCCGCCCGAGCGCTGACGACTCTCAACACGCGGGGCGCATCCGGCTGGGCTGCGGGGATGCGTCGACTGTTGCCGTCCTGTGACGCTTTCCACCCCGTGCGGCCCGGGCAGTACGGTACCGCCGGTCAGCCCGGGCCCCGTCCGAGTTCGTCGGTGTTCGGCCCGGTTGGTCGCCCTTTTGGGGAAACTTTTGCCCCTTGCAGGGCCTGGCAGCCCGAAGCCCGCCAAGGGCGCGCGCCGACCGGAGCGTCTCGGTCGCAGTGGCGCGGCCGTGTGTGGGGCGGCCCGCAAGGGGCGGTCGGCAAGGGGCGGGCCGGCCGGGACCGGGCGCTGGCCGGGAACGGTCGCCGGGAGGACGGACGGGCCGTCAGAGGGCGGCGAGCCGCCGGGTGCGGCGCACCATGCGTGCGATCGCGGTGCTGATGGCGGTGGCCGCCGCGCAGGAGACCACGAGGCTCAACCAGGCGGTGTTGAACCAGTGGCTGTTCAGCCAGCCCAGCGTCACGATGTAGGCGGCCCAGACCAGCGCCGCCAGCGCCGACCAGTGCAGGAACCGGTGCGGATGGGCGGGGGAGTGGCCGATGGCCAGGTTGAGGACGGTCCGTCCGGCCGGGACGAACCGTGCGATGACCACCATCGCGGCGGCCGCGCCGTGGGGGCGTTCGACCAGGGCCTGCTGGACCCGGGTCACACTGGCCGCCAGTTTCGGGCGCCGGGCGAGCCGGCGGTGCAGCGCCGGTGCGCCGCGGCGGGCCAGGTTGAGCAGCAGGAGGTCGCCCAGGAAGGAGGCCACTGCCACGCCCAGTCCGAGCATCACGGGCGCGCCGTCGACCTGCGCGGTCTTGAGCACAGCCAGGATGACCAGCGTCCCGCTGGGGATGAACGGCAGAAGGGCGTCCCCGAGCACGGCGACGAGCGCCAGCGCGCAGATCCACGAGGATCCGATCGCCGCCACGAAGTTCAAGGCCTTTACTCCCTCCAGGCCGCCCGGGGGAGCAGGTGGCTGCAGGGGTCAACGCTAGCGCCTCGACTTTTCATGCCATGAAGCACCCCGGTATGGCAGGGGTCACGGCCACCGATTCCGGCCGCGCCCCGAGGTGGCGAACCGCGGGCCCGGGCAGGCCGTGGCGAGGGGCGTCCGGGCAGGGGAGGGCCGCCACAACCGGAACGAGCCCCCGGGGCGGGGTGCCGCGCCGAGGGCTCGCAGTGATCGTCCAGTGCTGGTCCAGCCCGACGATCTTGCTGGTGGAGTGCGGATCCCGTTCGGCGACCCGCTCCTGGGGCCCAGCCTGCCGGACGCCGGCCCCCCGCGGCGAGACCTGGCGCTGGCGACTTCCGGCGCTGGCGGGAAGTCGCCAACCGTGTTCGCCCGCTGGCTCTCCGTCAGCCGGCCGGTCGGTCGGACTTCCGTCCGGAATGGCCGAAACCCGACTGGACCGCGGCCGGACGACACCCCGGAGCCGGGAACAGCGAGCCCCCGGCCGTGGTTGACCCCGGTCGGCGACAGCGACCGGCGGGCCACCCGGGACCGCGCGGTCGCCCACGACAGCCGGCTCAAGGACGGCAGCCAGGAGGGCGGACGGGATGACCACCGAGGACCAGCAGCAGCGCGGGAACGGGCCGACGGTCGGCGCGGAGATCCGGGGCACCGCCCGCGGAACGGCACCCGCTCCGCTCTCGATCCTCGACCTGGCCACCGTCGGCGTCGGCTACACGCCGGCCGAGGCCCTCGCCGCCACCACCGAGCTGGCCCGTCGGGCCGAGCAGTGGGGCTACCACCGCTTCTGGGTGGCCGAGCACCACGGCATGCCCGGGGTGGCCAGCTCCACCCCCGCCGTCCTGCTCGCCCACCTCGGGGCCAACACCACGACGCTGCGGCTCGGCTCCGGTGGCGTCATGCTCCCCAACCACGCCCCGCTGGCCGTCGCCGAGCAGTTCGGCCTGCTGGAGGCACTGCACCCCGGGCGGATCGACCTCGGACTCGGCCGCGCCCCCGGCACCGACCCGGCCACCGCCCGGGCGCTGCGCCGCGGCCTCACCGAAGGCGCGGACGACTTCCCGCAGCAACTCGCCGAGCTGACCCACTTCCTCGACGGCGACTTCCCGGACGGCCACCCGTACGCCCGGTTGAGCGCCGTCCCCAAGGGCGAGGGCCGCCCGCCGGTCTGGCTGCTCGGCTCCTCCGGCTTCAGCGCCCAGCTGGCGGGCCGCCTCGGCCTCCCGTTCGCCTTCGCCCACCACTTCAGCAGCGCCAACACCATCCCGGCGCTGGACCTCTACCGGTCGTCGTTCCGCCCCTCCGCCGTGCTCGCCGAGCCGTACGCGCTGATCGGCGTGAGTGCGGTCGCCGCCGACGACGAGCCCTCGGCCCGGCGGCTCGCCCGCTCCGCGGCCCTCGGCATGCTCCGCCTGCGGCGCGGCAACCCCGGCCCGATCCCCACCCCGGAGGAGGCCGAGCAGTACCCGTACAGTCCGGTCGAGGCGGACTTCATCGACAGCTGGATCGACAACGTCGTGCTCGGTGACCCGGGCCGGGTCGCCGACGGGCTGGAGGCCCTGCGCAAGCGGACCGGCGTGGACGAGCTGATGGTCACCTCGCACATCCACGGCCACGAGGCCCGCCTGCGCTCGTACGGCCTGATCGCCGAGGCGTACGGCCTCACGGCGACGGCCTGACAACGACGGCCTGACAACGACGGCCTGACAACGACAGAGTGACCGCGGCGGCGTGACCGGCCACCGGCACCGACGGCCCACGGGCCTGCCCCGGCCTGACCGCCCCCAGGGCCCGCCGCCACCCTCCCGTCGTCCTGCCGCGCCCCGCCCTCGCCTCGCCCTCGCCCCGCTCCGTCCGGCCCGGTGGCTACCGGCCGTCCAGGGCGGGGCGGCCCTCGCGGAGTATCGCCGCGACCAGTTCGGCCTCGCCGGGGCGGGCGAAGTACCAGCCCTGGGCGGTGTCGCAGCCGGTCAGGCGCAGCCGCTCGGCCTGGGCGGCGCTCTCGATGCCCTCGGCGGTGACGGTCAGGCCCAGGGTGTGGGCGAGCTGCACCATCGCGCCGACGATCTGCTCGTCCGCGTCGCTGCGGCGGGAGCCGAGCTCCGGGAGGCCGGGGCGGTCCGCCGGGGCGGGCTCGCGGAAGCCCTCGATGAAGGTGCCGTCCAGCTTGAGCACGTGCACCGGCAGCCGGGAGAGGTAGGCCAGGTTGGAGTAGCCGGTGCCGAAGTCGTCGATCGCGATCCGCACGCCCATGTCGGCGAGCGCCTGGAGGGCCTGGAGGGGGCGGCCGCCGGGGCCGAGCAGGGCGCTCTCGGTGATCTCCAGCTGGAGGAGCCGGGCCGGCAGACCGGTGCGTTCGAGGGCCCGGGCGACGTCGGCGACGATGTCGGAGTCCCAGATCTGGCGGGCGGCCAGGTTGACGCTCACGAAGGTCTCGGTCTCGGGGAACTCGGTGAGCCACTGCCGGGCCTGGCGGCAGGACTCCTCCAGCACCCAGGTCCCGAGCGGCACGATCGCGCCGGTCTCCTCGGCGAGCGGGATGAAGCGGTCCGGGGAGAGCGTCCCGTAGCGGGGGTGGCGCCAGCGGACCAGCGCCTCCGCGCCGTGCACGGTGCCGTCGGCCAGGCCGACCAGCGGCTGGTACTCGATGGTGAACTCACCGCGCTCCAGGGCGGGGCGCAGCGCGGTGGCGAGCAGCTTCCGGGTGAGCTGGTGGGCGCCGCGGTCCGGGTCGTAGAGGGTCCAGCGGGCGCGGCCGTCGGCCTTGGACCAGTAGAGCGTGGCGTCGGCGTCCTTGACCAGGTCGGTCGGGGTGGTCTCGTGCACGGACCGCTCGACCACGCCCACGCTGGCGGTGATCACCAGCCGGTGCCCGGCGACGTCGAAGGGACGTTCCAGCACCTCCAGGATCCGGGTGGCGAGCTCGGTCAGCTGCTCGCTGCCCAGGCTGTCGGTGACCAGGACGGCGAACTCGTCGCCGCCCATCCGGGCCACCAGGTGGGTGTCGCGGCCGTCGAACCCGCGCCGCAGCCGGGTGGCGACGGCGATCAGCAGCTGGTCGCCGATGCGGTGGCCGAGTGCCTCGTTGACCGCCGCGAAGCCGTCGAGGTCCAGGTAGCAGACCCCCACCCGGCGTTCGTCCGAGGACTCGACCGGTCCCGGCTGGCCGGTCGGCGAGAGGCAGGCGGCGTCGAGCTGTTCGAAGAAGTAGGCCCGGTTGGGCAGCCGGGTCAGCGGGTCGTGCAGGGCCTGGTACTCCAGCCGGTCGCCGAGCCGGCGCTGCTCGGTGATGTCCTCCACCAGCGCGAGGGTGTAGAGCGGCTCCCCGGCACCGTCCCGGATCAGCGAGACGGTGACCTTGCTCCAGACCGTGTGGCCCTCGCGGTGCTTGAGCTGCTTCTCCACGCGGAACCGTTCCCGCTCCCCGCGGACGAGTTCGGCGAAGAGCTGGTCCGGCATGCCCTCCGGGTCGATGATCTCGTGCAGGTGAGTGCGGACCAGTTCGCCGACGCCCCGTCCGATCAGGGCGGCGAAGGCGGGGTTGACCTCGATGATCCGGTCCTCGGCATCGATCAGGGCCATGCCGATGACGGCGTCGCAGAAGGCGGCCCGGAACCGGGACTCGCTGGCCCGCAGCGCGGCCAGCAGCCGGTCGGTGCCGACGCTCTCCAGGCCGGTGCCGCCGTCCGCCGGGCCGCCGCCGATGAGCCCCCGGCCCCGGTGGGCGTCGCCGGTGAGCGGGGCCGAGCAGGTGGGGCAGAGCAGCAGCTCCGGCTCCGTCAGCGTCCCGCAGGTGCTGAGGGCGGTGGCGGCTCCGGGGGCCGGCCCGGCGACCGATCCGCCGACGGGCCCGCCCGCGGATCCGGAGGCCGGTTCCAGGACCGGCGAGGCGAGGTGGCGGTGGCGCGGTGATTCCTCGTGCCGCACGCCAGGGTGGTGTGCGTCGGCCCCCTCGTTCTGGCCCGGCACGGCATGCTCCCGTCCGCTGCTGACGCTTGACGATGGTTCGGCCGGCCAGTCGGGATCCGGCGGCCGGCTCCGCACTCTGTCGCGGTCCTCGGAGTCGGTCCGCTGCGGGGCCGCCCGTCGTGGGGCGCCGGCGCGCGGGGACCCGCCTGAAGGACAGGGCGCTGCGGCCGATCATAGGCCGCGACGGCAACGCGCGGTGACCGCCGCCAGGGTGATTCGCCCGCTTTATGATCATGAATGGCGGTACGTGCAGACGCCCCTGGTGCACATCACATGATGTGCACCAGGGGCGCGTGCGCCGAAGCCGCGCCCTTGGGCGCCGGTCGCGCGCCGGAAGCGGAGCGGAGCGGGCCGGGAGCGGAGGGGCGGAAGGAGCCGGAAGGGGCGGTGGAGAAAGGAGGAAGGGGGCGGCTCAGGCCAGCTTGGCGGTGAGCGTGATGGTGGTGCCGGCCAGGGCCTTGCTGACCGGGCAGTTGGCCTTGGCGTCCTCGGCGGCCTTGGCGAAGCCGGCCTCGTCCAGGCCCGGCACGTCGCCGGTGACGGTCAGGTGGATGCCGGTGATGCCTTCGCCCGGCTGGAAGGTGACGTCGGCCTGGGTCTCCAGGGTGGTGGGCGGGGTACCGGCCCCGGTGAGGCCGTGGGAGAGCGCCATCGAGAAGCACGCCGAGTGGGCGCCCGCGATGAGCTCCTCCGGGCTGGTCTTGCCGTTGGCCTGCTCGGCGCGGGAGGGCCAGGACACCGGGAACGTGCCGATCCCGGACGTTTCGAAGGTCACCTGGCCCTGGCCGGCGACGAGGTTGCCCTTCCAGGCCGTACGGGCGGTGCGGGTGGTTGCCACGATCGGTACCTCCATCACTGGGGACTGCTGCCTTGCCTGCTGCACTGCCGAGGGAGTGTTCGAGCGGTCACTTCCGGTCATGCACGCCCCAGCCTACGGGCAGAGCCCTCTCCGGTCCGGTGTGTGCCGCGGCGGCCGGGTGCGTCGCGCCGCGCTGGTCCGCTGCGTCACGCCGCGGTGGTCGGGCAGGCCGTAACGTTCGGCGGAGGTTGCGGCCCGCTGTCCGGATCGTGGACGGTTCCGTCCGACGGTGCGGGGCCGGAGTGGGGGCCCTGTTAGATTTGCCCGGGCCCGAGCCCGGCCGCCGTACGGTCGGGCGCCCACTCCAGACACCGGGAGCCGCCCCGATGACGGACCACTCCACGACCTCCGACGCCGGTCTGCCCGAGGGGATCGACGACGCCGTACGGGCCGAGCTGACCAGCCTGCGCGAGAGCATCGACAACATCGACGCCGCGGTGGTCCACATGCTGGCCGAGCGCTTCAAGGCGACCCAGCGGGTCGGCCGGCTGAAGGCCGAGCACAAGCTGCCGCCGGCCGACCCGGCGCGCGAGCGGGACCAGATCAAGCGGCTGCGGGAGCTGGCGGCGGGGGCGAAGCTGGACCCGGTCTTCGCGGAGAAGTTCCTGAACTTCATCATCGCCGAGGTCATCCGCCACCACGAGGCCATCGCCCGCGCCTGAAACCCGGGCCCGGAGCCACGCGCCTGAAACCCGGGGCCGGAGCCACGCGCCTGAAACCCGAGGCCGGAGCCACGCGACTGAACCCCGGGCCCGAGGGCCGCGTCCGAAGGCGGAGCGACTCCCGGCCCGGTTCCCGGACGGGCCGCGAGCGGCCCCCGGGACACCCGGTGATGTCGGCGGAGGCTAAATGACCGATTTCGTCAGGCTCCACGGTTGGCGTAGCGTGCAGGTTTCCCCCAGCCGGAGAGGTGGAGCAGCGACGATGGCGGTGAACCTGCCCGAAACGCCCAGCGGAGCCCCCAGCGATTCCGCGTCGAACGCCCATGGGGTGCCGGGCGGCCGCGCCGAGGCCCGCCGCCAGGCGCGCGGTTCGCGCGGCCGCCAGGCGCGCCGCCCGGGCCGGCGTCCCGCGCCGTGGTGGATCGAGCTGCCGGTGATGGCGGCGATCGGCCTGGTGGTCGCGCTGCTGATCAAGACCTGCCTGTTCCAGGTGTTCACCATCCCGTCCGGCTCGATGGAGAACACCCTGCGAATCGGCGACCGGGTCGGGGTGAACAAGCTGGCGCCGCTGACCGGCTGGGAGCCGGAGCCGGGGCAGCCGGTGGTGTTCAAGGACCCGGGGGGCTGGCTGCCGCCGCAGCCCACCGACCCGAACCCGTTCACCAACGCCGTGAGCTCGGCGCTCAGCTTCGTCGGTCTGGTGCCGCCGAAGGACGACAACTACCTGGTCAAGCGGGTCATCGCGACCGGCGGCCAGACCGTGCAGTGCGAGGGCACCACGCTGACCGTCGACGGGCGGAAGGTCGACGAGCCGTACCTGCACCCCGGAGACGACTCCTGCGCCGGGCTGGACTTCGGGCCGGTGAAGGTGCCCTCGGGCTACGTCTGGGTCGAGGGTGACCACCGCAGCGACTCGTCGGACTCCCGCTACCACCGGTACGGCCCGGGTGGCGGTGCCGTGCCGGTGGACAACGTGGTCGGCCCGGTGTCGGCCGTCGTGTGGCCGCTCAATCACCTCGACTGGTTCGGCTGGACCGGCCGCTGACCCCACGCTCGGCGGTCGCCGGGCCGGGAGCCCCGGCTTCGGCAGCTCCGGGCTCGACGGTCCCGGGCTCGGCAGTTCCACGGCCGTCGGTCGGCGAGCCCGCACCCGCCTCCGCGGGTTTGCTCGCCTGCGCCGCGAAGGCGCCGGCCAGCACCAGCAGGCCGCCCGCGATCTGCGGCAGCCCGAGGTGCTCGCCGAGCAGCACCCAGGCCGCCACGGCGGCGACCACCGCCTCCAGGTTGGCGACCACCCCGGCGACCGGCGGCGAGAGGTGGCCGACCGCGATCACGCCGGTCAGATAGGCGAGCACGGTTGCGATCAGGACCATCCACGCGGCCGGGAGGAACGCGGGCAGGGTGTGCCCGTTCATCACCACCGACCCGCCGAGCCGGCTCCAGTCGGCCTGCCACGGGCGGGTGAGGGCGGTGAGCAGCACGGCGCCGATGAGCAGTCCGAACGCGCTGACGGCGAGCGGGTCGACCGGACGGTCGCCGCGCCGGCCGGCGTCGGCGAGAACGAAGTAGCCGACCTGGCAGCAGGCCGCGCCGAGGGCGAACAGCACGCCCAGCGCGTCGAAGCTCAGACCGTTCCAGAACTCGACCACGCAGGCCAGCCCGGCCACCGCGACGCCGGCGCCGATGGCCGCGCCGCGGGTGATCGGCTTGCGCTGGACGAACCTGACGTAGCCGATCAGCAGCGGCGGCCCGAGGTATTCGATGAGCAGGGCGACGCCGACCGGGATGCGGGAGATCGCCGCGAAGTAGCAGGCCTGGACGCCCGCCACGGCGATCAGGCCGAAACCGAGCAGCAGGGCGGGGCGGCGCAGTACGGCGTCCCGGTGCCGGTAGGCGACCGGGAGGAGTGCCACCGCCGCCCCGGTGACCCGGAGCCACACCACGTGCAGGGGGGAGAGCCCGGCCTCTATCAGCGGCTTGGCCGCGGTGCCGGAGCCGCCGAAGGCGAAGGCGGAGACCAGCGCGAGGCCGAGGCCGAGGGTTCTGCCCGAAGGGAGGGTGGGCGAGGCCGTTGATCTGTGCATCGCCGCATTGTGACAGTCGTGCCGACGACCGGGTAAGGCGCCATTCCGTCGTTTGGTCCTGCCTTCAACTGTGCGGAGTGGCGCACTCACCGGTGCGGAGCGCCGCCCTCCCCCGATCCCGGACGGCGCCCCGGGTCCCCCCACCGGCCCGGGTCCCCCACCGGCCCGGGGTCCCCCCACCGGCCCCGGACCGTCAGCCCCTGGAGCCGGACGAGGCACCCGCCCCCGTCAGCGTGTCCTGCCCACCCGTGGACGGGACCGTCGGCTGCGTGGTCGGGGCCGTGGTCGGCTGGGGGGTCGGCGTCGGCCGCGAGGTGGGCCGGGGCGGCCGGGTGGGCTGGGTGCTGGGCTGGGCGGTCGGCGGAGCCGTCGGAGCGGTGGTCGCGCCGCCGTCGGTGCCGCCCGACGGGGCCGAACCCGGGCCCTCGCCCGGCGCCGTGGTGGGGCCGGTGCTCGGCGCGCCGGTGGGGGCACCCGTCGACGGGGTGCTGCTCGGCGTGCTCGGGGCGGTCGGCAGGTCGGTGGCACCCGAGAAGTCGCCGTCGGCCGGGGTCGGGAAGTCGCCGACCGGCTGGCCCTTGAGCGCGGCCTTCATGTAGCTGGTCCAGATCTGGGCCGGGTACTGGCCGCCCGCCGCGCCGTCGATGCCGCCGACGCCGCTCAGGCTGACCTGGGCACCGGTGCCCGGGTCCTGGCCGAACAGGGCGACCGAGGTGACCAGCTCGGGGGTGTAGCCCACGAACCAGACGGACTTCTGGTCGTCGGTGGTGCCGGTCTTGCCCGCCGCCGGGCGGCCGAGCGCCTTCGCCCGCCAGCCGGTGCCGCCCGGGTCGTTCACCACGCCCTGGAGCATTGAGGTGACCCGGTTGGCGGTGTCCGCGCTGATCGCCTGGGTGCTCTTGTGCGCGGGCAGCGCCACGGCCTCGCCCTCGCGGTCCACCGACTGGACCAGCCACGGGGTGATCTGCTTGCCGCCGTTGTCCAGCGTGGCGTACACGCCGGCCATGTCGAGCACGCTCGGGGTGGCCGCGCCCAGCGGGATGGAGGGCACCGCGTCGAGCCCCGGGGTGTTGCCGGGCAGGCCCAGTGCGATGCCGGTGTCCCTGACCTTCTGCAGCCCGGTGTCCTGCGCGAGCTGCGCGAACGCGGAGTTGACCGACCAGTCGGTGGCCTGCTGCAGGGTGATCTGGCCGTAGCTCTTGTCGCCCTCGTTCGGCGGCGCGTACGGGGTGCCCTTGCCGCCGCGGACCTTCCGGCCGCTGGTGCCGTCGTAGACCGTGCGCGGGGTGATGGTGTGGCCGTCCTGGGTCTTGGCGTCGTTCTCGAAGGCGGCGGCCAGCGCGATCGCCTTGAAGGTCGAGCCGGCCTGGTAGTCGCGCCGGGTGGCGTTGTCGACGTAGTGCTTCACGTAGTCGGCGCCGCCGTACAGCGCGACGACCGCGCCGGTCTTCGGGTCCACGGAGGCGGCGCCGGCCTGGGCGGCCGCGTCCGCCTTGCGCTTGTCCGGGTTCAGGGTGTCGCGCAGCTGGGCCTGGACGGAGTCCTGGAGGGCCTGCTGGCGGGCCGGGTCGATGCTCAGCTTGATCGTGTAGCCGCCCTTGGCCAGCTCGGTCTCGCTGATCACCCCGCTGGAGGTGAGGTACTGGGTGGCCGCGTTGACCAGGTAGCCCGCCTGGCCGGACAGGCCCGGGTTGGGCTGGGGGTCCCGGACGTCCGGGAAGGTGGTCCTGGCCCGCTCGTCCGCGGAGAGCCAGCCCTCCTTGACCATGCCGTCGAGCACGTAGTTCCAGCGGTTGACGGCGTTCTGCTTGCCGGTCGCGGTCGCGGTGGCGACGTCGTAGGCGCTCGGCGCGTTCAGCAGAGTGGCCAGGTAGGCGCCCTGGGCGGGGTCGAGGGCGGACGCGTCGATGCCGAAGTACGCCTGGGAGGCGGCCTGGATGCCGTAGGCACCGCGGCCGTAGTAGGACGTGTTCAGGTAGCCGGAGAGGACCTCGTCCTTGCTCTCGGTGGCGTCCACCTTGATGGAGATGAACAGTTCCTTCACCTTGCGGGTGATCGACTGCTTCTGGCTCAGGTACGTGTTCTTCACGTACTGCTGGGTGATGGTGGAGCCGCCCTGGGTGCCCTCGCCCTTGGCGGTGTTGATCGCGGCCCGGACCAGGCCCTGGACGTTGACCGCGCCCTCGTTGTAGAAGTTCCGGTCCTCGGCGGCCAGCGCGGCGTGCTGGGCGGCGGGGGAGACCTTGTCCAGGGTGACGTTCTGCCGGTTGGTCTGGCCGGTGCGGGTGAGCACGGAACCGTCCGAGTAGAGCCAGGTGTTGCTCTGGGCGGTCGCGGCGGCGTGCGCGTCCGGCACCTTCACCAGGGCGATCCCCAGCGCGAACAGGCCGATGCCGAGCAGCAGCGCCGAGCCGAAGCCGAGCAGGGTCATCCGCCAGGTGGGTATCAGCCGGCGCCAGCCGGTGCGCCTGGGACGGCGCGGCTTCCTGCCGCCGTAGCCGTTGGACCCGCCGCCGGGGCCGGCGGAGCGCTTGAGTCGCTTGACCGGGCGGAGGCTGATCGACGGCGTGCGACGGCCGCTCTGGGCGTTTCTGGACAAAGCGCGGCCTTTCCTGCGGGCGCGTCGAAGCAGCCTGCACGGACGGGGACATCGGCGGTTGGGGACCTTTGTCCCGATTCCGGTTCTACTGCCCTGGACGAGCAGAACGGGCCGGATGGCTCCGGCGGATCGCCAATCGAGACCGACATCACACGCAAAACGGACGTCGGAGGCCAAAAAATCGGGGAGCCCCTCGCTGCTGCGAGAGGCTCCCCAACTGTCTGTGCGCCGCCAGGGACTCGAACCCCGGACCCGCTGATTAAGAGTCAGCTGCTCTAACCAACTGAGCTAGCGGCGCCTGCTGACCTGGAAAACAATACACGGTTCCGAGGGGTGCCTCGAACCACCCCGGATGCCGCCGCCCGATCCGCCCCTTTCCTTCCGGTTGGGCTGGAGTTCGCCGCTGGTTAGGGTGGAGCGGTGCCCAGCCTCCAGCCAGGACACCCCCGCGCACGACCCGGCAGGCCAGGAAGCGGCAGGCCGGGACACCGCACCGCGCGGACGGCGGTCGCCACCCTGCTGCTGCTCAGCGCCGTGGCGTACACCGCCTGGGTGCTGGAGGTCGTGCTGAGCACCGGGCTCGACCCGGTGCAGGCGTACATCAGCGAACTCGCCGCCGAGGACCAGCCGCTGGGCGGCCTGTTCCGGGCCACCGACCTGGCCGCCGGGCTCTGCCTGCTCGCCGCCGCCGGCACCGCCCTCGCCACCGGGCAGGCCGGGTCCTTCCGCCGCAACCGCTGGGCGCCGGTCGGCTGGTCCGCGCTGGCCGTGTTCGGCGCCGCGACCGCCGCCGACTCCCGGCTGCCGCTCAGCTGCGCCCCCACCAGCGACGAGATGTGCGCCGCCCGGGAGACCGCCGGGCTGGTCCCCGCCACCCACACCGCGCACGCCGTCACCAGCAGCCTCGCCATGGCCGGTGCACTCACCGCGCTGGTCTCGCTCACCGTGGCCGCCCGGCGCTACCACTGGTGGCCGCCGGTGCGCCGCTTCGGACCCTGGCTGCTGGGCGCCGAGCTGCTCGCCACCGGTTGGAGCCTCGCCTCGATCGCCGCCTTCCAGGCCGGACACGGCACCTGGGCGCTCGGGGCCGGCCAGCGGCTGCAGGTGCTGATCGTCGCGCTCTGGCTGGGCCTGCTGGCCCTGGGCGTCGCCCGCTCCGCCCGCCCGGCCGGGCCGTTCCCGGAACGGAGGCCGGCATGAGCACCCCCGGGGCGGAGACCGGCGGCCGGGCGCGCTTCCTGCGCATCGACGGCGTCCCGCTGCACGTCCGCGCCGAGGGCAGCGGCCCGGTCTGTCTGCTCTCCGGCGGCCTCGGCAGCAGCTGGTTCGACTGGGACCTGGTCGTCCCCTTCCTCACGCCCTACCGCACCGTGGTCCGCTTCGACCGGCCCGGTTACGGACTGAGCGCCGCCGAGCCCGCCGCCGGGCGGCCCGCGCCGACGGCGGTCGGCGAGGCCGGGCGGATACGGGCGGTGCTGGACGGCCTCGGGCTGCGCGAGCCCTGCACCGTGGTCGGCCACTCGCTCGCGGGCTTCCACGTCGAGGCCTTCGCCCGGCTGCACCCCGAGCGGACCGCCGGGCTGGTGCTGGTGGACGGCAGCGTGGAGGCGGCGGCCCGCCCGTACCCGGCGCCCGCTGCGCGCGACCTGGCGGTCCGGGCGGTGGCGGGCGTCGCCACCGCCCTCGCCGTGCCCTACCTGTTCGGCCCGACCGTCCGCCGGGCCACGGCCCGGCTGTCCACCGTCCGCCGCGAGGACCTCGCCCCGGCGCCGCTGGTCCGGCACTGCTACCGCACCGGGCGGGCCCTGCGCGCGCTGCTGCGGGAGAACGGCCGCTACCTCGACACGGCCGCGGAGCTGGACGAGCTGCGGCTCAGCCGGCCGCTGGCCGAGGACCTGCCGGTCACCGTACTGGCCGCCGACGACGGCTGCCGGACCCGCCGCACCGAGGACTGGCTGGCCCGGCAGCGGGAGCTGGCGGCGCTGCTCGGGGCGGACTTCCGCACCACCGCCCCGGCCGGGCACCTGGTGATGTTCGACCGCCCGGACGCGGTGGCTTCGGCTGTGCTCGACACCCACTGAGGCGCCGCAGTCGCCCCCGGGGCATCGCCCGCCCCCGGACTCAGTTGCTGGAGCTGACCCGCCGGACCGCCTGCGGGATGGGCAGCTCCCACGCCGCCTTCCGTACGGCGCGCCTGATCGGGGCACCGGGCCGACCGGGGTAGAGGCGGTGCTCCAGGCCGGCGACGCCGATCAGACCGGCCAGCTGCCGGTCCCGCTCGGCCGTCGGCCGGCCCTCCCCGCCCCGGGGATCCAGCAGGGTGGCCGCCACCCGCGCGGCGACCTGCTGCCCGAGCTCGGGCCGGGTCAGCAGGTGGCTGCGCCAGGGCAGGCCGAGGAAGCGTTTCTCCTCCACCGTGCAGCACCCCTGCTCGACCAGGCGGTCGAGGTGGAACCGGTACCCGGGCGGGTCCGGTACCCGGGTGATCGCCTGGTCGAGCAGGGGCCGGAACCGGCTCTTGCCCCTGGCCTCCAGTCGGGCCAGCACCCCGGCCTCGACCTCGTCCCGTGCGCCGAAGGGCTGGTAGCCGGTGATGTGGTGCTTGTCGACGGTGATCGCGCCGGCCAGCTGCAGTTCGGCGAGGACGGCGCCGGCGACCACGTGGTGGAACTCGCTGACCGGGGCTCGGAAGCGCCCGGACCTCGGGTGGGCGCACAGCAGCATCAGTTCCTCGGGGAGAGGACGGGTGTCGGAAGGGGTCGTCACGGGACCAGCATTCCCCATCCGGAAAACGCCTCAGGCCGCCCACCGGAGTGGACGGCCTGAGACCTTGCCATGTGCGCCGCCAGGGACTCGAACCCCGGACCCGCTGATTAAGAGTCAGCTGCTCTAACCAACTGAGCTAGCGGCGCTTGCTGACGTCGAAGACTTTACACGGCACCGACCCGATCCACCGAATCGCGTTCGAATGATCACTGTGCGTGATCGTCTCAGGTCGTCGGCTCCGGGTGGTGGCAGGCCGCCTGGTGGTCCGCCCCCTGCACGCCGCCGACCAGGGCCGGCCGCTCCTGCTCGCAGCGGGCCCGGTCCGCCGGGGCCGTGAGTCCGGCGTAGCGCGGGCAACGGGTGCGGAAGACGCAGCCGGTGCGGCGCTCGGTGGGCGGGGGAGGGTCACCGGCCAGCAGGATGCGGTCGCGGGCGCGCTCGGCGGCGGGGTCGGGGAGTGGGACGGCGGAGAGCAGGGCGCGGGTGTACGGGTGGCGGGGGCGGTCGAAGACGGCGGAGACCTCGCCCTGCTCGACCGTCCGGCCGAGGTACATCACGCTCGCCCGGTCGGCGAGGTGCCGGATCACCGAGAGGTCGTGCGAGACGAACAGGTAGGACAGGCCCAGCTCGGCCTTGAGCGTCTGGAGCAGGTTGAGCACCCCGGCCTGGATGGAGACGTCCAGCGCGGAGACCGGTTCGTCCAGCACCAGCAGCCTGGGCCGGACGGCGAGCGCCCGGGCGATCGAGACGCGCTGGCGCTGGCCGCCGGAGAACTGGTGCGGGTAGCGGTCGGCGTGCTCCGGGTCGAGGCCGACCTGGCGCAGCAGCTCGGGCACCCGGCGGGCGGTCTCCTCGCGCGGGGTGCGCTGGGCGAGCAGCGGTTCGGCGACGATGTCACCGACCGGCATCCGGGGGTCGAGGCTGGCCATCGGGTCCTGGAAGACGATCTGCACCTGGGCGCGGAGGCGGTGGGCCTCGGCCCGGGTGAGCGTCGCGGTGTCCCGGCCGAGCAGTTCGATCCGGCCGGTCTCCGGGGCGCCGAGCCGCAGCAGTTCGAACAGCGTGGTGGACTTGCCGGAGCCGGACTCCCCGACCAGGCCGAGGGTCTCGCCCTCCCGCAGGTCCAGGTCGACGCCGTCCACCGCGTAGACCTCGCCGACCTTGCGCTTGAACACCGCGCCCTTGAGGAGCGGGAAGGTCTTCCCGAGGCCGCTCACCGACAGCACCGGTGTCAGGGCGGCGCGGTCGCCGGGGCGGACGGCGGCGGGCAGCTCCGGGACGGGGTAGACCTCGGCCGGCGCGGGCCGCCGCTCGGCGAGTTCCGCCGACCGTACGCACGCCGACAGGCGGCCGTCCGCCCCCTCCAGGGCGGGCTCGGCCGCGGAGCAGCGCTCCTCCGCCAGCGGGCAGCGCGGCGCGAAGGGGCAGCCCCGCGGCAGTTCGGTCATCGGCGCCGGGGTGCCGGGGATCGGCACGAGCGGACCGCCGCGCCCGTCCAGCCGGGGCAGCGCGCCGATCAGGCCGAGCGAGTAGGGGTGGTGCGGGGCCGCGAACAGCTCGTCCACCCCGGCCGTCTCGACCACCCGTCCCGCGTACATCACCGCGACCCGGTCGGCCGTTCCGGCGATCACCCCGAGGTCGTGGCTGACCAGGACGAGGGCCGCGCCGGTCTCCCGCTGGGCGGTGCGCAGCACGTCCAGCACCTGGGCCTGGATGGTGACGTCGAGCGCGGTGGTGGGCTCGTCGGCGAGCAGGATGTCGGGCTCGTTGGCGACCGCCATGGCGATCATCGCGCGCTGGCGCATGCCGCCGGAGAACTCGTGCGGGAAGCTGTCCAGGGCCCGGTCGGGCGCCGGGATGCCGACCAGGTCGAGGAGTTCGGCGGCCCGGCGCCGCGCGGCGGCCTTGTCCACCCGCTGGTGGATGCGGACCGCCTCGGCGATCTGGTCGCCGATCCGGTAGACCGGGGTGAAGGCGGAGAGCGGGTCCTGGAAGACCATGGCGATCCGGCGGCCGCGGATCGCGGCGAGTTCCCGGCCCGGCAGCCCGACCAGTTCCCGTCCCTCCAGCCGCACCGAGCCGCTGACGCTCGCGGTGCCGGGCAGCAGCCCGAGCACGGACAGTGCGGTGACGGACTTCCCGGAGCCGGACTCGCCGACGATGCCGAGGGTCTCGCCGCGCCGCAGGGTGAGGTCCACCCCGCGGACGGCCGGGACCGGGCCGTCGGGCCCGGCGAAGTCCACCCGCAGGTCCCGGACGGCGAGCAACGGGGTTTCGACGGTGGTGGTCACGGGTGCTTCCTACGGGAACGGCGGGCGGACCGGGAACGGCGGGGCACGGCCCCGGAGGTGGGGTCGAGGGCGTCGCGCAGCCCGTCCCCGATCAGGTTGACGGCGAGGACGAACAGCACCAGCAGTGCGGCGGCGAAGTAGAACAGCCAGGGGAACACCGGGGCCTCGCCGGTCCCGGCGGCGAGCAGGGTGCCGAGCGAGACGTCCGGCGGCTTGACCCCGAAGCCGAAGTAGGAGAGCGCGGTCTCGCTCATCACGGCGCCGCCGACCGCGATGGTGGCGTCGATGATGAGGAAGGAGGCGACGTTCGGCAGGATGTGCCGGCTGATGATCCGCAGCGGCCGCACCCCCATGAACCGTGCGGCGCGGACGAATTCGCGCTCGCGCAGGGAGATGGTCATCGAGCGGACCACCCGGGCGGTGATCATCCAGTTGAACAGCGCGAGCAGCAGGACGAAGGCGATCCAGCCGGCGCTCTTCAGCCGGGCCGAGACGATGGTGATGACCAGGAAGGCGGGGAAGACCAGCAGCAGGTCCACCAGGAACATCAGCGCCCGGTCGGCCCAGCCGCCGAAGTAGCCGGCGCAGGCGCCTACCACGGAGGCCAGCACGGTGGAGAACAGTGCCACCAGCAGGCCGATGATCAGCGACTTCTGCAGGCCGCGGACGGTCTGCGCGAAGACGTCCTGGCCGACTCCGTTGGTGCCGAACAGGTGCTCGGCGGACGGTGGCCGGTGCAGTGCGGAGAAGTCGGGGGTGGCGTAGTCCCAGTGCGTCAGGTACGGCCCGCCGAAGGCGAGCGCGAACAGCAGCAGCACCACGACGGCGCCGACCACGGCCCCGCGGGCGGCGAGCAGCCGGGAGAGGACGAGCCGGCCGCGGCCGGTGGCCCGGGGCGGGCCGGCGGGTGCGGAGGGTTCGGCCGGTTCGGCGGTGGTGACGGTGGTCATCTCGGCTCTCCTCCGGTCAGGACCGCACGCGCGGGTCGAGGGCGGCGTGCAGGGTGTCGGCGAGGAAGCCGGAGGCGAGCACGACGACGGCGGCGAACAGGTTGATCGCGACCACCGAGTTGACGTCCTGTTCGTTGATCGACTTGATCAGCCACTCGCCCATGCCGTGCCAGCCGAAGATCGTCTCGGTGAAGATCGCACCGGTGAAGATGCCAAGGAAGCTGTAGGCGAACATGGTCGACATCGGGATCACCGCGGTCCGCAGCCCGTGCTTCAGCAGCGCCCGGCCACGCGTCAGGCCCTTGGCCTCGGCGGTGCGCAGGTAGTCGGAGCCGAGCACGTCGAGCATGGTGCCGCGCTGGTAGCGGCTGTAGGTGGCGAGGCCGCCGAGGGCCAGCGAGATGGTGGGCAGCAGCAGGTGCAGCGCCCAGTCGGCGACGTGGGCGCCGAGGCCGCCGGTGAGTCCGGGGGTCTCGTAGCCGGTGAACGGGATCACCTCGTGTCCGGCCGCGTCCTTGGCGGCGATGGCGCCGTTCTTGAGGAACAGCGCGACCAGGAAGACCGGGGTGGAGAGCAGGACGAAGGACAGCACGGTGAGCAGCCGGTCGGAGATCCGGTACTGGCGCACGGCGCTCCACGCCCCGGCGGCGACGCCGAGGACCATGCCCAGCAGGCTGCCGATCAGCAGCAGCCGCAGCGAGACCCGGACCCGACGGCCGAAGTCGTCGGTGACCGGGGTGTCGTGGATGGTCCGGCCGAGGTCGCCGTCGAGCAGCCCTCCGGCCCAGTGGCCGAAGCGTTCGACCACCGGTGTGCGGTCGTTCAGGTTGAGTGCGGTGAGCTGGCGCTCGACCGATTCGGCGGACGGCCGGGGGACCTTGGCCTCGAAGTAGGTGCGCGGCTGCAGGGCGGTCGCGGAGATCGCGTACGCCAGGAAGACGGCGGCGATCAGCAGCGCCGCGTAGTAGCTCAACCGTTTCGCCAGGTAACGGAGCATCAACGGCCGTCCGTCGCGGTGCGGGTGGGGCCGACGCGTCTGGTGGGCATCGAGTGGTGGCCTCCGGGGTCCGGGCCCGGTCTGGGCGTCAGTTGGCGGTGTCAGCGGTCGAGTTGGGGATGCGCAGGTCAGAGTGAAGCATCGGGGCACTGAGGTGGTGTTGCGCCCGTGTTGCCGTGTGTGGCTTTTGGATCAGGTGTGCGTCCCTCCCCCTGGTGGCGGATCTGATCCGCTGTTACGTTCTGCTCGCTCGGTGCCGAATTGGCTGCCCACGCTCAAGCCCCGTCACACCTCGCGCGCCCCAACTCCCGTCATCGATCCCAGGGGGACCCTCATGGACGCTTCCACCACGGCCCGCCGTCTCGGCCGGGCGGCCGCCCTCGCCGTCGCCGTCGTGCTCGCGGTCACCGCGTGCACCTCGGGCGGGGGCGGCTCGGCCGACAGCGTGGCCAAGAGCGAGCCGCCGAGACAGGACTCCCAGGACATCAACGCCAAGCCGCTGGACCAGGTCAAGGACGGCGGCGAGGTGCGCTTGCAGCTGGACCAGTGGATCACCCAGTGGAACCCGCTCCAGGTGGACGGCGGCTCCTACACCGACACGGTGAACCTCATCCGCGCCCTGGAGCCCTCGCTCTTCCGCACCGACGCCTCCGGCGCCTTCCGGCCGGACCCGGACTACCTGGTGGAGGCCAAGGTCACCTCGACCTCGCCGCAGGTGATCACGTACAAGCTGAACCCCAAGGCCAAGTGGTCGGACGGCAAGCCGTTGAGCTACCTGGACTTCAAGGCCGACTGGCAGGCGGGCAACGGCAAGGACCCGGCGTACAACATCTACGACCCGTCCGGCTACGAGCTGATCTCCGCGGTCGAGCAGGGCGCCGACCCGAGCGAGGTCGAGGTCACCTTCTCGGAGCCGTACGCGGACTGGCAGAACCTGTTCCGCCCGCTGATCCCGGCGGCGGGCATCGCCACCCCGGACGACTTCAACAAGGGCTGGGTGGAGAAGGTCCCGATCACCGCGGGCCCGCTGAAGATCGGCGTGGCGGACAAGACCGCGCAGACCATCAGCCTCGTGCCGGACCCGGCCTGGTGGGGCACCCGGGCCAAGCTCGACAAGATCACCTTCCGGGTGATGGACAAGGCCGCGAGCATCCAGGCGTACCTCAACAACGAGATCGACTTCGCCTCGGCCGGCACGGCCACCGCGTACGGGCAGCTCAAGAACGCCAAGGACACCGTGATCCGGGCCGCCAGCCCGTGGGACGAGGTGCACATCTCCTTCGGCGGCACCGGCGCGCTGGCGGAGCAGAAGGTCCGCCAGGCGCTCGGCAAGGCGCTCGACCGCTCGGCGCTGATCAAGATCGCCAACAACGGGGTGCCGGTGGAGTTCAAGCCGCTCGGCAACCACATCATCATGCCCAACCAGGCCAGCTACCAGGACAACTCCGGTGACTGGGCCACGTTCGACCCGGCCGCGGCCAAGAAGCTGCTGGACGAGGCCGGCTGGAAGGAGTCCGGCGGCGGCCAGCCGCGCACCAAGGACGGCAAGCCGCTGGAGCTGCACTGGGTGCTCAGCGACGGGACCCCGCAGGCCCAGCTCGACCTCGCCACCGCGGCGGCGGCGATGTGGCAGGCGGTCGGGGTCAAGGTCAGCCTGGACAAGGTGGCGGCCAACGACTACTTCGCCAAGTACGTCACCCCGGGCAAGTTCGACGTCGCGAGCTGGCGCAACACCGACTCGTTCCCGAACTCCAAGAGCCTGGCCAACTTCCGCCTGCCGGTGGGCGACAACACCTTCAGCAACCCCTCGCGGCTGGGCACCCCGGAGATCGACGGCCTGCTGAAGAAGGCGGCCGGGACGGTCGACCCGGCGGAGGCCGCGAAGCTCTACAACCAGGCGGACGCGAAGATCTGGGAGCTCGGCCACACCGTCGAGCTCTACCAGCGGCCCGCCGTGATGGCGGCCCGCAAGGGGCTGGCCAACTACGGTGCCTTCGGTCTCGCCCAGGAGGACTACAGCAAGCTCGGCTGGGAGAAGTAGCCGCGGCGGAGACGAGACGGGCCGCACGGCAGGCGCTGGCGAGCAGCGCGGTGATCACGAGGCCGGTGGCGCGCACGCGGGAGGATCGGCTCTGCCGCCCCCGCTGTCCCGCCACCAGCCTTGACCTTCCGCGTTGCCCGCAGGCCGCCCGTGTCGTGGGGCCCGGCAGGGCCCGCGCTCTTCCAACCGGGGACGAATCTAGCGGCGGGCCGCCCGGCCGCGACGCAGCGCGCGGGACGCGCCCGGAATCCCGCCGAGCTGTCACCCGGTTCGCGCACCGGAGCGTCAACTGCGGCTGACGGTAAGGAAAAAAGGGACATTCAGGGCCATCGTGCCAGGGCGTGCGGGCCTCCCGGACCGCGCCGGTGCGAGGCCCGTGCGCCGGGCCCGGTGCGTGCGCCGGGCCCGGGCCACTGTCAGGATGCGCGGGACGATCCACCTCCCGACCCCGGAGCAGCTCCGATGGCCACTGACCCCGCCGCCACCGCACTTCGCAGACACCCCGTCGACCCGCCGCCGGTGCGCCGGATGGTCCCGCGCGACCGGCGCGAGCCGCACCGGGTCTCCACCCCGCTGGAACTCTTCTTCGACCTCTGCTTCGTGGTCGCGGTCGGCCAGGCCGGGCGGGAACTGGCCCACTCCCTGGCGGCCGGGCACTACGGGGAAGGCCTGCGCGGCTACGCACTGGCCTTCTTCGCGATCTGGTGGGCCTGGATGAACTTCACCTGGTTCGCCTCCGCGTACGACGTCGACGACGTGCCGTACCGGCTCACCACGCTGGTGCAGATCGCCGGGGTGCTGATCCTCGCCGCGGGGGTGCCGCGGCTGTTCGCCACCCAGGACCTGTCGCTGGTGATCACCGGCTACGTGGTGATGCGGCTGGCGATGGTCACCCAGTGGCTGCGCGCGGCCGCCGGTGAGCAGGGCGTGGCGCGCCGGGTCGCGCTGGGCTACGCGGTGGGGATCACGCTCTGCCAGGTCGGCTGGGTGGCGATGCTGTTCCTGCCGCAGGGCGCCCGGGCGTACGCCGTCCCGATCGGGGTGCTGTGCGAGCTGGTCGTGCCGGTGGCCGCCGAGCTGCGGATGCGGACCTCCTGGCACCCGCACCACATCGCCGAACGGTACGGGCTGTTCACCCTGATCGTGCTCGGCGAGACGGTGGCGGCGGCGACCGTCGCGATGCAGTCGGCGGTGGACGAGCACGAGGAGCTGGGCCGACTGGTGCCGGTGGCGGTCGGCGGGCTGCTGATCTGCTTCGCGGCCTGGTGGATCTACTTCGCCCGGCCGGTCCACGAGCACCTGCGGTCCAGCCGGCAGGCGCTGGTCTGGGGCTACGGGCACTACCTGGTGTTCGGCTCGGCGGCGGCGATCGGCGCCGGGCTGGAGGTGGCGGTGGAGTCGGCGGTGCACCAGGCGCACATCTCCGACACCGCCGCCACCGCGACGGTCACCGTGCCCACCGCGCTCTACCTGGTCACGGTCTGGCTCCTGCACTCCCGGCACACCAAGCGGGGCGCGGTGGCCCAGGCGGTGGCGCCGGCCGGGGCCGTGCTGGTGCTGGCCTGTACCGCGCTCGGCGGCTCCGGGGTGCTCGCGGCGGGCCTGGTCTGCACGCTGACGGTGGCGGTGGGCGTGCTGATCCACGGTCGGGAGAGCAGGCGGGCCGCCGGCGGGCGGGTGAACGCCCGCTAGCCGGCCCGCCCCAGCAGCACCGGCTCGTGCCGGGCCAGCCAGTCCAGGTAGGCCGGGTTGACCTTGGCCAGATCCAGGTAGGCGGCGCGCAGTTCGCCGTACAACGCGTCCAGCGCGGGCGGGCTGAGCACGCGCGGACGCCAGGTGAACAGCAGCCGGACGGCCAGCGGGTCCCCGTGCACCGGGCGGACCACCGTGCCGGGCCCGGGCAGCGAGGTCGGCTGGCAGGGGCGGACGGCCTCGCCGGAGGCGACCAGCTCGGCGGCGGTGGCGTTGTCCCGGACCTGCACCACCCGGGGGTTGAGCCCGGCCTCGCTGAACACCCGGCGCATCGCCGCGTACTCGTGGTCGGCGGTCGGGTCGACCATCCAGGTGTCCTCGGCGAGGTCGGCCAGGTGGACGACCGGTCGGGCGGCAGCCGGGTGCCCGGCGGCGAGCGCGACGAACTGCGGCTCCCGGGCCATCAGCACCCGCTGCTCGGCGTCCGGCGGCACCCGCAGCGGGAAGCCCTCGCTCTCGTGCACGAAGGCCACGTCCAGTTGGTCGGTGGCGACCATCCGCAGCAGTGCGCTGGCCGAGACGTCCACGTGGATGGTGGTGTCGGTGTCCGGCAGCCGCTCGTGCACCCGGCGCAGCCAGGCCGCGACCGCCCGGCTGCCGACGCTGCCGATCCGCAGCCGCCGCTGCCGGCCGGGCCCGGCGGCGTCCCTGGCCTCCTGACGGGCGGCGGCCACCAGGGCGGCCATCTCGGTGATCACCGGCCGGGCCCGGGAGAGCACCGAGTGGCCGAGCGCGGTGGGCCGGCTGCCGGTCTGCTCACGGGTGAACAGGGTGCCGCCGATGGCCCGTTCGATGCGGTGCAGCTGGGTGGTGAGGGAGGGCTGGGTCATGCCGAGCTGGAGCGCGGCCTTGCGGAGGCTGCCGCTGTCGGCGATCGCGCACAGCACCCGGAGGTGTCTCACGTCGAGCTCCACGTCCGGAGCATAGACGCCGTCACACCTCTTCGCCAAGGACATGACAGGTGTTCAAGGGCATGCCGGAGGGCCGGCCGACGGATCGACCGGTGCGGCGCGCGGCACCGGCCGGACATCCCGGGCCGCGCAGATCCGGAACGGCTCGGAGCGCAACGTCCAGCTCCAGGAGACCAGCGGCACCGGCGGCTTCTCGTGCTGCGAGGGCGGCGACAGCCGCGGCTCGTGCGCCGACACCGACGGCCACGGCCACGTCTTCCTCGACTACCGGCAGAACCGGCGGAACCGGCGGAACTGACGTGGCGGGCAGGTGAGTTCGGCGCGGCGGGCCGCCCGGCCGGAATCGGGCGGCCCGCCGCGCCGGGTACTTCCCCGGACGGGAGCCTAGCCGCCGCCGGAACGGAATTCCAGGGGCACGATTGAGTCAAGACGAGGAAAAGACAACTCAATTCGGCTCCGCCGCAGGGCTATTGGCCGGGGTATTGAACGGTGTTATCGCGGGTTGGCATCATCCGCGCACGCACCGGGTTGCCCGAAGCTCTGGGGACACCACCCGTTGACCAGGTGTTCCTCCGGGCCGGCCCCCAACCGGTCACGTCACCTCAGGAATCGGAGCCCCCACATGAAGCGTTCCGTGCTGTCCGCCGCCCTCGGCCTCGCCCTCGCGGCCGGCCTCGCCGTACTGCCCACCACCGCCGCGTCCGCGGCGCCGGCCGCCCCGGCCGTGCAGGGCTACACCGCCTCGACGTACGCCGGTTCGGCCGCGGAGGCTGCCGACAACCAGGCCTTCTTCCAGGCCGTGATGGCCTCGGCCAAGGCCAAGCAGGCCGCCAACCCCGGCCTGACGACCGTCACCGTCACCTATGACGCCAGCTCCGCGCCGTCCTTCCGCAACCAGATATCCCAGGCCGCGCAGATCTGGAACAGCTCGGTCGCCAACGTCCAGCTGCGGTCCGGCTCGGCCGCCGACTTCCGCTACTACGAGGGCAACGACAGCCGCGGCTCGTACGCCAGCACCGACGGCCACGGGCGCGGCTACGTCTTCCTCGACTACCAGCAGAACCAGCAGTACAGCTCGGTGCGCGTGGTGGCGCACGAGACCGGGCACGTGCTCGGCCTGCCGGACCACTACTCCGGTCCGTGCAGCGAGCTGATGTCGGGCGGCGGCCCCGGCACCTCCTGCACCAACCCCTACCCGAACAGCACCGAGCGCAGCCGCGTCAACTCGCTCTGGGTGCGCGGCTGACCCGAGCGGTGAGCACCCCGGACCGGTCGCACCGAGGCGGCCGGTCCGGGGCGCTGCGGCTTCGCGCTCCCCTCGGGGCGCCGCCGGTGCCGGGTGTCACCGGTGCGGAGCACCGTCGCTGCCGGGCGCTGTCGGTGCCGCATGCGAGCATGCGGGCGAGACCCCTCCGCCCCGACCGCCAGGAGCCACCGCCATGCCCCGTTCCGTCCCCGACCGGCTCGCCGACCTCCCGTACGCGGAGCTGCTGCGCCCGCACACCGGGCCGCTGCGCAGCGACGAGCGCTACGACACCGCGCACTTCGACGGCGGCGAGCACACCGACGAGTCGGGCGCCGGGGCGGCCTTCCTGGAGTGCGCCTTCACCGGCGTCGCGCTCAGCGGGGTCAAGCTGCGCCAGGCCCGGTTCAACGAGGTGTGGGTGCAGGCCGGCCGCTGGGTCGCCTGCGACCTCAGCGACTCCGAGTGGCAGGACAGCTCCTTCGTCGGCGGGGTGCTCGCCGGGGTCGCCGGATACGGCTCGGCGCTGCGCCGGGTGGTCTTCCGGGGCTGCAAGCTGGAGGCGGTCAACCTGCGCTCGGCCGTCCTGCGGGACGTCGTCTTCGAGGACTGCCTGCTGCGCGACGTGGACTTCGGCGAGGCGAAGCTGACCGGGGTGTCCTTCCCCGGCTCCACGCTGGAGGAGGTCCGGCTGCGCGGGGCGACGCTGAGCAGGACCGACCTGCGCGGCGCCGTCCGGCTCGGTCTGGCCGACGGCCACCAGGGGCTGCGCGGCGCCGTCATCAGCTCCACCCAACTGCTGGAGCTGGCGCCCCAGTTCGCCCACGCGCTGGGAATCGAGGTCAAGGACCGCTGAGCACTCCAGCCCCTCCGCCCGTTCAGCCGGGCGTCGCTCGGTGACACCCGGACGAACAGTCCGCCAACCCTGCCGCACGCACCTGGTGGACCGCCTCGCGCGCGGTGGAGACTGCTGCGCGATCGAGTGAGCCCCGACTTGTGTACACAACATCGCCAGCGAAGGGACGGGCCGGGCTGATGGCCGAGTTGAGTCGTAGGAAGTTCGTCACGCTGTCCGGCGCCGCCGCCGCGGGCCTCGCCGTGGCCGGCACCGGGGCCGGTGCCGCGGGGGCCGCCCCGAGCGGCACGGGCGCGACCGCCGCCACCGCGCTCAGTACGACCGGCACCATCACCGACGCCCAGCACGTGGTGATCCTGATGCAGGAGAACCGCAGCTTCGACCACTACTTCGGCATGCTGCGCGGCGTGCGCGGCTTCGCCGACCGCAGCGCCGTCCAGATCTCCGGCGGCTACAGCGTCTTCAACCAGCCCAACGGTCTGTTCGGCCGGCAGTACCCGTGGCAGTTCAGCCAGACCAAGCCGGCCGGCGGCGCCGACCCCGAGCGCCTCGCCCAGTGCAACGGGGACCTCAGCCACGGGTGGAGCGACCAGCACAAGGCCTGGAACGGCGGCAAGATGGACTCCTGGGTCGCCGCCAAGGGCAACGTCCGCACGCTCGGCTTCCTCACCCGCCAGGACATCCCGTTCCACTACGCGCTGGCCGAGAACTGGACCATCTGCGACGCCTACCACTGCTCCGTGCTGAGCGCGACCGGCCCCAACCGCACCTACCACTGGTCCGGCCAGATCGACCCGGCCGGCGCCGCGGGCGGCCCGGCCTACGACGGCGGTGACGAGAAGGGCCTGCGCTGGCAGACCTACGCCGAGGCGCTGGAGAGCGCCGGGGTCAGCTGGAAGGTCTACCAGAACGCCGCCGACAACTACGGCGACAACGCCCTGGCGTACTTCACGAACTTCACGAACGCCCCGGCCGGCAGCCCGCTGGCGGTCAAGGGCATGGGCTCGGTGCCCAAGGCCACCGGGAAGACCCCGGACGACATCGCCGCCGCCATCAAGGCCGACGTGCTGGCCGGCACCCTCCCGCAGGTCTCCTGGATCGTCGCCGACCAGGCCTCCTCCGAGCACCCGTACGCCACCCCGGCCGACGGTGCGCACTTCGTCCACATGGTGATCGACGCGCTCAACGCGGACCCGAACGTCTTCAACTCGTCGATCCTGTTCATCAACTACGACGAGAACGACGGATTCTTCGACCACGTCCCGCCGCCGGCCGCCCCCGCCGGCACCCCGGGCGAGTTCTACAACGGCACCAACATCGGCCTCGGCTTCCGCGTCCCGCTGATAGCCGTCTCGCCCTGGACCCGCGGCGGCTGGGTCAACTCCGAGACCTTCGACCACACCTCGGTGCTGCGCTTCCTGGAGGTCTGGACGGCAGCCCTCGGCAAGCCCGCCACCTGCCAGAACATCAGTGACTGGCGCCGCCGCGTCTGCGGCGACCTGACCAGCGTGTTCGACTTCGCCAACCCGGTGTACGGCCTGCCGGCGCTGCCCGACACCTCGCAGACCATCGGCCTGTCCGCCTGCGGCCCGCTGCCCAACCCGGCCCCGGTGAACAACCAGCTGCCGGTGCAGGAGTCCGGCACCCGGCCCGCGCGGGCCCTGCCGTACCAGCCGAACGCCAACCTGGACCACTGGGACGCCGACGCCGGCGGCGTCATGCACGTCTGGGTGAAGATGTCCAACGACGGTGCCGCCCGGGCCTCGCACTTCGCCGCCTACGCCAACGCCTACCGCAGCGGCGGCCCCTGGCAGTACACCGTCGACTCCGGCAGCCCCGTCACCGACTTCTTCAACTGCGGCACCAACGGCTTCGGCAACGGCAAGTACGACCTGACCGTCGTCGGCCCGAACCGCTTCCTGCGCCGCTTCACCGGCGACCTCACCAAGGCGGGCAGGAACGCCGCGGTCACCGCCTCGTACGCGGTCGAGCCGGGGACGGGCAAGCCGGCCGTCTACTTCAAGCTCGCCAACAACGGCAGCACGCCGATGACCTTCACGATCGCGTCGAACAACTACCGGACGGACGGCCCCTGGACGTACCAGGTCCCGGCCGGCGGCAGCGTCACCGACTTCTTCAACGCCGTGGCGTACACCAACGGCTGGTACGACTTCACCGTCACGGTGGACGCGGACAGCAGCTTCTCCCAGCGCTTCACCGGCCACCTGGAGACCGGCGCGCCCAGCGTCACCGGCTGACATCGCACAGCGCGAAGGCCCCAGTACCCGCCCGCCGCCGGGTACTGGGGCCGTGCGTCACCGTCGCCAGAACAGGTGGTGCGCCACGCCGCTCGGGCTGGGCACGACCTCCAGGTGGAACCGGTCGAGCAGCTCGTCGGGGGACTCCCAGAGCTTCAGTCCGGACCCGAGCTTCACCGGTGAGACCACCACGTGCAGGGTGTCCACGAGGTCGGCGTCGAGGAACTGCCGGACGGTGGTGACCCCGCCGCCGAGTCGCACGTCCTTGCCGTCGGCGGCTTCCCGCGCCCGTTCGAGGACCGTGGCCGGGTCGCCGTCGACGAAGTGGAACGTGGTGTCGGAGAGCGTGAACGACGGCCGCTCGTGGTGGGTCATGACGAACACGGGGGTGCGGAACGGGGGCTCGTTCCCCCACCAGCCGCGCCACTCGTGGTCCTGCCAGGGCCCGCGCTGGGGCCCGAACTTGTTGCGGCCCATGATCTCGGCGCCGATGTTGCGAGCGAAGTCCCGGGTGAAGTAGTCGTCGAGGCCCCGGCTGCCCCCGGGATCGGTGCGCATCGGCCAGCTCGCCGTGGCCCCGGCCCAGGAGAACAGCCGCTCGGGACGGTCGAGGCCGAACGGGAGCTCGAAACTCTGGTGCTCACCGGCACCGATGCCGTCACCGGAGACGTTGAAATTCATGACTCTGAGCAGTTGATCCATGGCTTTCCCTCGCCAATCCTCGTCGCGTCGGCGTGCGGCGGAGCGCCGCACGCCATGACGTCGGAGCGGACGCGGCCGGATCGACATCGGCCCGTGAACTTTTTTCCAGGGGGTGTCGGGACGTGGCCCCGCCGGCGCTGTGGCCGCCGCGTGACCGCTCACACGGGTCGCACGGGCGTCACCGCCCGTCCAACCGTTCCGACCGTCGCCCGTGAAGCCGCGCGTCAGGCGAACGGGCCCCGGGGGAACCACGGGTCGTGGACTTCCCGCGGGCCGTCCGGGGTGAGCAGGGTGAGGCTGTGGGCGCCGGAGGCGTACTCGGCGAGCTGGACCGAGCCGTGGCGGGTCTCCAGTTCGGCCTGTACGGGTACCGGCAGCTTGGTCAGCGCCCGCCGCAGTTGCAGGGCGTCGCGGCGGCTGACCGGCTGCGGGGAGCGCAGGACCAGCCGCAGCGGGCTGAGCGGGCCGGCGACCGGTACCCCGCTGCCCAGCTCGTAGCCGACCGCGCCGATCGGGCCCCAGGGCAGCCGGTGGTCGGCCACCAGCCGGCCGACCTCGGGCAGCAGGGCCAGGGCCGGGATGCCGGCCAGCCGTTCGGGGGCCAGGTGCTCGCGTCGTTCGGGGAGCTGTTCGGGGCGCAGGGTCCGGGCCACCGCCGCCCACGGGGCGAGGGCGTCCAGCCGCTGTCCGGGGCGCGGGCCGCGCACGGTGACCGGGAACCAGAATTCGGGTGCCGCCTCGGGGTCCCGGGTGCAGCGCTGCGGATGCGGCAGGTCGACCGGGTTGCCGACCACGGCGGGCGCCCGGCCGACCGTCACCCAGGGGTGTACCCGCAGCACCGCCCGCGCCCAGTCCGGCAGCCTGCCGCCCGCGAGGGGCCGCAGCGAGCTGGGGCACTGCATCAGCAGCAGGTCGTGCGGGCCGGGCAGCCGGCCGTCCAGCGCGGCGAGCGGGCCGACCCGCCGGCGCGGTCCGTCGTGCAGGTCCTCGGCGGTGCGCCGGGTGGGGCTTCCGGGATGTACGACGGTCACTGCGGGCTCCAGGGGTGGCGTGGATGTCGCCGACGGTCCCACCCTCCGCCCGGCCGACGGCCCCCGGCTACGGCCGTTGGGCGTGGTCACCAGGGACCAAAGGCCCAAGGTGCGTCCGTCGACACCGGGTGTGAGAGTGGGGGCAGCCCGGTATTCCGACATTCCGTCCATCCCCTCTGGAGGAGTCATGGGCATCTTCGACAGGTTGTTCCACCGGCAGCCGCACGAGTCCGCCGGGCAGGAGGCCGCCCAGCGTGCGGCCCTCGCCCACGACGAGGCCGCCGACGCGTACGGTGACGAGGTCGAGCGCACCCGGGAGACCCAGGAGCGGCTCGCGCAGGAGGAGGCCGACCGGCGCGCCGCCGAGAACATGACGGCCGAGGGCGACCCCTGGGACTGAGGCCCCACCGGTTCCGTGTGGGACTGAGGCCCCACCGGTCCCGTAGCGGCCGTCACCGCGCCCGCGGAGGCAGCGGCGGGCGCCGCAGGTCCGGCCGGGGCGTGGACTCCGGCGGGGGCTCCGCGGCGGGCGCGTCCTCCAGCAGCTCCAGGGCCAGCTGGACGGCGGCGACCAGCTCCGGGTGGCGCCCCCGGGCCCAGTCGCGGGGGGCGCGCAGGATGTGCACGTCCGGCTCGACGCCCCGGTTCTCCACGGACCAGCCGAGCCCGCCGCCGAACCAGGAGGCGTTCTTCGGCACCGAGATCTGGGTGCCGTCGCCGAGGGTGTGCCGCCCGGTCATCCCGACCACCCCGCCCCAGGTGCGGGTGCCGATCACCGGGCCGAGCCCGAGCAGCTCGATCGCCGCGATGATCACGTCGCCGTCCGAGCTGGTGGCCTCGTCGGCCAGCGCCACCAGTGGTCCGCGCGGTGCGTGCCGGGGCCAGCGCACCGGCCGGCGGTCCCGGCTGAAGTCCCACGCCAGGACGTGCCGGGAGAGCTTCTCCAGCACCAGTTCGGAGACGTTGCCGCCGGCGTTGCCGCGCACGTCCAGCACCAGCGCGGGCTTGTCCAGCTCGCGCCGCAGGTCCCGGTTGAACTGCGCCCAGCCGGAGCCGCCGAGGTCCGGGATGTGCAGGTAGCCGCACCGCCCGTCGCTGAACTCCCGGACCAGGGCGCGTCGTTTGGTCACCCAGTCCTGGTAGCGGATGGGCCGCTCGTCGATCAGCGGGGTGATCACGATCCGCCGTACGGGGCCGTCCGGGTCGCTGCGCAGGGCCAGTTCCAGGGTGGTGCCGCCGGTGCCGGCGAGCATCGGGAGCGGTCCGCGCAGCGGGTCCACCGGGCGGCCGCCGACCTCCAGGAACTCGTCGCCGTCCCGGACGCCCTGGGCGGCCAGCGGGGCGCGGGCGCGCGGGTCGGAGGTCTCGCCGGGCAGTACCCGGTGGACCAGCCAGCGGCCGTCGGGGGAGCGGTGGATGGTGGCGCCGAGCAGGCCGAGCGGCTGCTGGGCGAGCGTGGGGCCCTCGGCGCGCCGGGCCGGGGTGACGTAGGCGTGCGAGGTGCCGAGTTCACCGAGGAGTTCGCGCAGCAGGTCGGCGAAGTCGTCGGGGGAGCAGACCCGGTCCAGCAGCGGCTCGTACTGGGCGACCAGCGCGGGCCAGTCCAGTCCGGACATCCGCTCGTCCCAGAACTGGTCCCGGACGATCCGGGCGGCCTCGTGGTAGGCCTGGCGCCACTCGGCGGCCGGGTGCACCGTGTGGGTGATCCGGCGCAGGTCGACGGTGGCGCCGGCGGCGGGGGCGACGACCGGGACGACCCGCAGCGTCCCGGCCGAGTAGACCGCGATCGAGCCGCCGTCCCCGGAGACCGCGTAGCCGTCCAGCTTGTCGACCAGCGTGCTGCGGGTGCCCCGGGCCAGGTCGAAGTGCTCCAGTGAGGGGCGCCCCGAGACGTCCTCCGGGCTGGCGAAGGTCTGTCCGAGGGTTCCGGAGATCGGCCAGCGCAGCCAGACCAGGCCGCCGCGCACCGCGTCGGTGGCCGAGTACTTGGAGGCGATCACCGGGAACTGGAGCAGCCGCTCGCCGATGCCGTCCGGGTCGACCCGGACGGTGCCGTCGCCGTCGCCGTGCGGGGCGCCGTCCTCGGCCGGGGCGGCGAACGGCGAGGGGGTGTCGGCGGCGAGCGGGACGAGGTACGGGCGGCAGCCGAGCGGGAAGGAGAGGTCGCCGGTGTGCACGTCGTGGACCGGGTCGAAGCCGCGCCAGGACAGGAAGGCCAGGTAGCGGCCGTCCCGGGTGAACACCGGCTGCTCGTCCTCGAACCGGCCGTCGGTGATGTCGACGGTCGGTGCGGGCGCGTCGGCGCGGGTGAGCCGGATGCGGCGCAGCGAGCGCCCGGCGACCGGCTCGGACCAGGTGATCCAGTGCGAGTCGGGGGAGAAGCGGGCGCTGGAGACCGGTCCGTAGCCGGAGGCGGCCAGTTCGCGCACCTCGCCGTCGGCGGCGGAGACCAGCAGCAGCCGTCCGTCCGAGGTGGCGGCGGCGAGGCGGCTGCCGTCGGGTGAGGCGGTGAGCTCCAGGACGCGGCCGATCCGCCCGACGGCGATCACCCGGTGGCGGTGCGTCTCCGACACGGCGTGGCCCGGCAGCGGCATCACCTCGATCGCGTCGGCGCCCTCGGCGTCGGTGATCCAGGCCGCCTCGCCGGTGTGGCCGAGCACCACCGGCAGCCGGGTGCGCACCCCCGGGGTGTCGGCGAGCGCGCGGGCCGGGCCGTCCTTGTGGGTGAGCCAGTACTGGCTGCCGCGCACGGTGATCACTCCGGCCCGGCCGGTCCGGTCGCAGGCGAGGTCCTTGACCTGGTTGGCGGCGTTGACCTGGTACGGGCGGCGGCCGGCCCGGGCGCCGCCGAGCGGGACGCGCAGCCGGCGCGGCGCGGGGGCGTCCAGATCGTCCAGCAGCCAGAGGTCGCCGGCGTGCTGGTAGACGATCCGGGTGCCGTCGGTGGCGGCCTCGCGGGCGTAGTAGGAGGCGTGGTCGGTGTGCCGGCGCAGGTCGGTGCCGTCCGGGCGGCAGGAGTAGACGTTGCCGATGCCCTCGTGGTCCGAGAGGAAGGCGATCCGTCCGGCGACCGGCATCGGTGAGGCGAGGTGCCCGGTGTGCTTGGGCAGGATCCGCTCGCCGTCCACCCAGAGCCGGCCGGTGGCGCCGCCCCGGTAGCGCTTCCAGGCGGCCGGTTCGTGCGGGGCGGCGCCGGTGAGCAGCACGGTCCGCTCGCGGCTCATCTGGGCGTCGCCGACCGGCCCCCAGGGCATCCGGCGGCCGGGGGAGCCGTCCGGCGGCAGGGCGTGCGCCCAGGTGTAGTGGCCGAAGGGCTCGTGGTACGAGGTGACGGCCAGCACCTCGCCGTCCGGCAGCCAGCCGCGCACCCGGGTGTCCTGGCTGCCCCAGAAGCTGAGCCGGCTCGCCTGGCCGCCCTCGACCGGGGCGGTCCACACCTCGGGGGTCGGGGCGAGCCAGCTGGTCCAGGCGAGGGTGGTGCCGTCGGGGGAGAAGCGGGGGTGGCTGACCCGGGTGCGGTCGCAGCCGACCCGCCAGGCCCGGCCGGTGCCGGTGCCGTCGGCGTCCAGCGGGGCGACCCAGACGTCGTCCTCGGCGGTGAAGGTGAGCAGGCCGCCGTGCAGGTGGGGGTAGCGGAGGTAGCCGGGCGGGGTCACCCCTCCATCCTTCGGCGGGGTGTCACGCCCGGCAACCGGAGCGGCGGGGAACCGGTCTGGACCATTGACACCGCGCGGCCGGATCCACTTCAGTGGTCTAGTCCAACTTGGGTGCCAGGCCGGGCCGTTCCCCCCACTGGCGCGTGCTCCGGCGTGCCCTCGGACGTCCCCCACGACCGCGCCATCGCAGGAGCGCCCGCATGCGCAGAACACCCGCCCCCAGAACTCCGGTCACGGGCCGCCGCGCGGCCGTCGCCGCCGGTACCGCCTCCGCCGTCGCCGCGGCCACCCTGGTCGGCCTCACGCTGGGCCTGGCACCCGCCGCCTCGGCCGGCGAGTTCCTGGCCAACGGCGGCTTCGAGTCCGGCACCCTCGGCCCCTGGAGCTGCACCGGCAGCTCCGGCAGCGTCGTCACCGGCCCGGTGCACAGCGGCAGCCGCGCGCTCGCCGCAGCCGCCACGGCCGGCGACACCGCCCGGTGCAGCCAGACCGTCACCGTCGCCCCGAACACCACCTACACGCTCAGCGCCTTCGTCAACGGCTCGTACGTCTACCTGGGCGTGGACGGCGGCGGTCCGAGCACCTGGACGCCCGGCACCGGCGGCTCGTACCAGAAGCTCAGCCTCGGCTTCACCACCGGCGCCAACCAGACCAGCGCCACCGTCTACACCCACGGCTGGTACGGCCAGGGCACCTACTACGCGGACGACATCTCGCTGGACGGCCCGGGCGCCCCGAGCCCGAGCCCGACGCAGACAGCCACGCCGACGCCCACCGCCACCGCTTCGCCGACCGCGACCCCGACGGGCACGCCCACCGGGACGCCCACGGGTACGCCCACAGGCACCCCGACGGGTACGCCCACCGGGTCGCCCACCAACCCGCCGGCCGGCAGCCACGCCCTGGTCGGCTACCTGCACGCGAGCTTCGCCAACGGCGCCGGCTACACCCGGATGGCCGACGTCCCGAACTCCTGGGACTTCATCAACCTCTCCTTCGGCGAGCCCACCTCCGTCACCTCCGGCGACATCCGCTTCAACCGCTGCCCGGCCACCGAGTGCCCGAGCGTCGAGTCGGACGACGAGTTCAAGGCCGCCATCGCCGCCAAGCGGGCCCAGGGCAAGAAGGTGCTGATCTCGATCGGCGGCCAGAACGGCCAGGTCCAGCTGACCAGCACCGCCGCCAGGGACGCCTTCGTCAGCTCGGTCTCGGCGATCATCGACAAGTGGGGCCTGGACGGCCTGGACATCGACTTCGAGGGGCACTCGCTCTCCCTCGACACCGGCGACACCGACTTCAGGAACCCGACCAGCCCGGTCATCGTCAACCTGATCTCCGCGCTGAAGACCCTCAAGGCCAAGTACGGCCCGGGCTTCGTGCTGACCATGGCGCCGGAGACCTTCTTCGTCCAACTCGGCTACCAGTACTACGGATCGGGCCCCTGGGGCGGCCAGGACCCGCGCGCCGGGGCGTACCTGCCGGTCATCCACGCACTGCGCGACGACCTCACCCTGCTGCACGTCCAGGACTACAACTCCGGCTCCGTCATGGGCCTGGACAACCAGTACCACTCGATGGGCGGCGCCGACTTCCACGTCGCGATGACCGACATGCTGCTCAAGGGCTTCCCCGTGGCGGGCAACACGAACAACGTGTTCCCGGCGCTGCCCGCCTCCAAGGTCGCCATCGGCATGCCGGCCACCACCAACGCGGGCAACGGCTACGTCGCCCCGGCCGAGGTGAACAAGGCGCTCGACTGCCTCACCAAACTGGCCAACTGCGGTGCCTACGTGCCGCGTTCGGGCGCGCAGCCGAACCTGCGCGGGCTGATGACCTGGTCGATCAACTGGGACCGGTTCGGCGGCCAGGAGTTCTCCAAGAACTTCACCGGCTACTTCGGCCGCTGACCTGACGGCCTTCGGGGCCATGCTTGAACCTGACACCGGTGTGAGGTCCAAGCATGGTCCCCATGGCGACCACACAGCGCACGACCCCGGTGTCCCACAAGCCCTTTCCGCTCCCCGCCCTGCTGGCCCTGGCCACCGCCGTCTTCGTCACCGGGCTCACCGAGAACCTGCCCGCCGGCGTGCTGCCCGGGATGAGCGAGGCGCTCGGGGTCAGCGAGTCCGCGGCCGGGCAGACCGTCACCGTCTACGCGATCGGCTCCGCCGTCACCGCGATCCCGCTCTCCGCGGTCACCGCCGGCTGGGGCCGCAAGCGGCTGCTGCTCACCGCGATGGCGGGCTTCGCGGTGGCCAACACGGTCACCGCGGCCTCCACCAGCTACCTGCTCACGCTGGCCGCCCGCTTCCTCGCGGGCGTCGCGGCCGGCCTCGCCTGGGCCCTGCTGGCGGGGTACGCGCGCCGGCTGGTGCCGGTCCGACAGCAGGGCCGGGCCATGGCCGTGGCGATGGCGGGCGTGCCGGTGGCGCTGTCGCTGGGAGTGCCGGTCGGCACCTTCCTCGGGCAGGTTCTCGCCTGGTGGGTGCCCTTCCTGGCCATGACGGCACTGGCGGTCGGTGTGATCGGCTGGATCGCGGCGCTGTTGCCGGAGCAGCCCGGACAGCCGGCCGGCGAGCGGGTACCGGTCCGGCACGCGATCACCGTGCCCGGCGTACGGCCGGTGCTCACCGTGACGGTGCTCTACGTGCTCGCGCACACCATCCTGTTCACCTACATCGCGCCCTTCCTGGACCAGGCCGGCCTCGGCGACGCCACCGGCACCGTACTGCTGGTCTTCGGGCTGGCCTCGCTGCTGACCGTCTGGCTGATCGGCGCCCACATCCACCGCCGGCTGCGGCAGTTGACGATCGGCGGCGCGCTGCTGGTCGCCCTGGCGGCGGCCGTCCTCGCGGTGTGGTCCGGCAGCGCGCCGCTGGTGTACGTCGCGGCGCTGTTCTGGGGCCTGGGCTGGGGCGGCGCCCCGACCCTGCTCCAGACCGCCCTGGGCGACGCGGGCGGGGAGCGGGCGGACGCCGCCCAGGCCGTACTGGTGACGCTGTGGAACGCCGCGATGGCGGGCGGCGGTGTGGTAGGCGGCCTGGTCCTGGGAGGCCTGGGCACCGGCGCCCTGCCCTGGACGGTGCTCGCGCTGATGCTCCCCGTCCTCGCCGTGACCACCGCCGCCCGCCGCCACGCCTTCCCGCCCCGGCGCTGACGCGGTGTCCCGGCGTCGGCCCGCAGGCGCGAGCTCGAGGACCTAGCGCGCCATCAGCCGGTTCGCCGCCTCGACCACCTCGGGAGACGCCTTCGCCATGGAACCCGACGTGTACGGCGGCTGCGGGTCGTACTCGATCAGCAACTGGATCGCCTGCGCGGTCGTGTCCCCGCTGATCACGCCGGCCAGCGTCAGGGCGAGGTCGATCCCGGCCGAGACCCCGGCGGCGATGGCGTACTTGCCGTCGATGACGACCCGCTCCGTCCCGGTCGGTTCCGCCCCGTACGCGGGCAGCCGGTCCAGAACGCCCCAGTGCGTGGTGGCCCGACGGCCCTTGAGCAGCCCGGCGGCGCCCAGCAGCAGCGAGCCCGTGCAGACCGAGGTGGTCCAGGTGGTGGTCGCGTCCACCCGGCGCAGCCAGTCGAGCAGCGCCTCGTTCGCGAGCTGGGCCTGCGTGCCGGGCCCGCCGGGCACCAGCAGCAGGTCGGCCGAGTCCACCTCGTCCAGGGCGGCGTCCGCGGTGATCGCGAGGCTGCCGAGGTCGTTGCGCACCGGCCCCCGCTCGGCGGCGGTGAACACGACCTCGGCGCCGGGGATCCGGGACAGCACCTCGTACGGGCCGACCGCGTCCAGGGTGGTGAACTCGGGGTAGAGCAGGATGGCGATGCGCATCAGTGACCTCCATCGGTACTGGGTCGGAAGCGGCGTCGGTACTCGGCGGGCGGGGCGGCCAGGGCCCGGACGAAGGCGCGCCGCATCGCCTCCGGGGTGCCGTAGCCGCAGGAGCGCGCGATCTCCTCGACGCCGTCGTCGGTGTCCTCCAGCAGCCGCCGGGCGGCCTCCAGCCGGACCCCGTCCACGTACCGGCCCGGGGTCACCCCCACCTCGGCGGCGAAGGCGCGGGCGAAGTGCCGCGGCGACAGCGCCGACCGGTCGGCCAGCGCCTCGACGGACAGGTCGGCCTCCGGGTGCTCGGCGATCCACCGCTGCACCTCGCGCAGTGGCTGCCGGGCCGCCACCTGGGCGGCCAGCTGGGTGCTGAACTGGGCCTGGTTGCCCGGCCGGCGCAGGAAGACCACCAGGTGGCGGGCGACCAGCAGCGCGGTGTCCCGCCCGAGGTCCTCCTCGACCAGGGCCAGTGCCAGGTCGATCCCGGCGGTGACCCCGGCCGAGGTGGCGATGTGCCCGTCCCGGACGTGGATCGGGTCCGGGTCCACCTCGACGTCCGGGAACCGCCGGCCCAGCTCCTCGCAGTAGGCCCAGTGGGTGGTCGCCCGGCGCCCGGCCAGCAGCCCGGCCTCGGCGAGCAGGAAGGCCCCGGTGCACACCGACACCACCCGCTCGGCCCGTCCGGCCAGCTCCCGGATCCGCGCCACCAGCGCCGGGTCCGGGTGCTCGGTGCCCTTCCCGCCGGGAACCAGCAGGGTGTGCACCGGCCCGACGTCGGCGAGGTCCGCGTCCGGCAGCAGTCGCAGGCCGCTGTGGGTGCGCACCGGACCGCCGCCGGGGGAGGCGGTGGCCACCCGGTACGCCTCCGGCCGGCCGGAGGCGTCGGCCGCCCCCGCGAACACCTCCAGGGGCCCGGTCACGTCGAGGCTCTGCACGCCCTCGAAGAGGACGATGACCACGCTGCGCGCTCTCATACGGCCAGCCTGTCAGCGGGCCGCGGTGGCAGCAATGACCTGCTTCCCACCTTTCCTGCCATGCCCCGCGGGCGTACGGCAGAACGCCGGAAGGCCCCCCGCTCTCGCGAAGGGCCTTCCGGCTGTCTGTGCGCCGCCAGGGACTCGAACCCCGGACCCGCTGATTAAGAGTCAGCTGCTCTAACCAACTGAGCTAGCGGCGCCTGCTGACGTGGAGAACATTACCTGGTCAGCTGCCGAAACTCACAATCGGCCGGAGGCGGAAGTCCGGCGGGCTCACATGGTCAGCACCGCCTTGCCCCGGACGTGCCCGGCGCCGACCAGCCGGTGGGCCTCGGCGACCCGCTCCATCGGGAACGACTCCTCGACCTCCAGCCGCAGCCCGCCGGCCTCCCACAGCTTCACCAGCTCGGCCAGCCGCCCGGCCGTCCGCTCGCCCCGCAGCCCCCGGACGCCCAGCCGCTCGGCGCCCGGGTAGTCGACCACGGTGCCGATCCGGTTCCGGTCGGCGACCAGCTCGACGGAGGCCTCCAGGGCGCCCCGACCGGCGGCGTCGAAGGCTGCGGTGACCCCCTGCGGCGCCACCGCCCGGACCCGCTCGACCAGTCCCTCGCCGTACGTCACCGGTACCGCGCCCAGCTCCCGCAGGTACCCGTGGTTGCGTTCGCTCGCGGTGCCGACCACCGTGGCGCCCCAGGCCCGGGCCAGCTGGACGGCGACCGTGCCGACCCCGCCCGCGGCGCCGTGCACCAGCACGGTGTCGCCCGGGCCGACGCCGAGCCCGGTGAGCGCCACGTGCGCGGTCTGGCCGGAGGCGGAGAGCGAGCCGGCCTGCTCCCACGGCATCCCGGCGGGCTTGGCCACCAGCCGGCCGGCGTCCACGGTGACCCGGTCGGCCTGGCAGCCCAGCACCCGGAAGCCCAGCACCTCGTCCCCGACCCGCCAGTCGCCGGCGTCCGGGCCGAGGGCGTCCACCACCCCGGCGAACTCGTTGCCGAGGACGAACGGCGGCTCGACCGCCGACCCCGGCGGGCGGAAGCCCTCGCGGATCGCGAGGTCCACCGGCTGCACCCCGGCCGCGTACACCCGTACCCGCACCTCGCCCCGCCCGGGCTCCGGGTCGGGTACTTCGGTGACCTGCAGGACCTCCGGACCGCCGGACCCCGTCACGGTGACCGCCTTCATGCCTGTTCCCGCCCCTTCTCGACCCTTCCGATGCCGACGATCCTCGGACCTGAAGTGCGCTTGAGGTCAAGCCGTTGTTCAGTGTGTCGACACTGATGGGCGCATTGTCAGATTTATCCTGGACGGCGCTCAGCCGTCCGTCGTCGAGAGGAACCTCCCCGTGGGCCAGCTGCCCCTGTTCTTCCTGGTGCTGCTCGCCTCCGTGGTGACCATGCCGCTCGCGCGCAGGACCGGAGTACCCCAACCGGTGCTGATGACCCTGCTCGGCATCGTCATGGCGCTCATCCCGCAGATCCCGGACGTCACCGTCGAGCCGGAGCTGATCCTGCCGCTGGTCCTGCCGCCGCTGATCTTCGCGGTGGCCCGGCGCTCCTCGGTGCGCTACTTCAAGGCCAACGTCCGCTCGATCCTGCTGTTGGCCGTCGGCCTGGTGGCGGTCACCACGGTCGCCGTGGCCGGCACCGTGCACTGGCTGCTGCCCACCCTGCCGCTGGCGGCCGCGATCGCGGTCGGCGCGCTGGTCTCCCCGCCCGACCCGGTCGCCGCCGTCGCGGTGGCCGGCAGCGTCGGGCTGCCCCGCCGCCTGGTGGCGATCCTGGAGAGCGAGGGGCTGTTCAACGACGTCACCGCGATCGTCATCTACTCGCTGTCCATCGAGGCCATGGTCAGCGGCGACTTCTCGGTCGGTGACGCGGTGCTGCGCTTCGTGCTGTCCGCGGTGCTGGCCGTGGTGGTCGGCATCGCGCTCGGCTGGGTCAACACCAAGCTCGCCGAGCGCCTGGACGACCCGACCCAGCAGGTCGCGCTCAACCTGCTGGTGCCCTTCGCCGCCTACACCCTGGCGGAGGAGATCCACGGCTCCGGCGTGCTCGCCGTCGTGGTCTGCGCGCTCTACCTCGCCGAGCGGGCCTCCGACGCCGACGCCGTCTCCTACCGGCTGGTCGGCAACGCCTTCTGGGAGGTGGTCGAGATCCTGATCACCGGCGTCGCCTTCGGCCTGATCGGCCTGGAGCTGGCCACCGTGCTCAAGGAGGCCGGCCGCGGCTGGACCGGCTTCATCGGCGACGCCGCCGTGGTCATCGCGGTGGTCGTGCTGGTCCGGCTGCTCTGGCTGCTGCCGGCCGGATGGCTGTCGAAGAAACTGCGCTCCGGCGACGACGAGGACACGCCGTTCAGCTGGAAGGAGAGCGTGATCCTCTGGTGGTCCGGGATGCGCGGCGTGGCCACCGTCGCCCTGGCGCTCGCCATCCCGCTCACCCTGCACTCCGGCGAGGACTTCCCCGAGCGGGGCCGGCTGGTCTTCATCGCCTTCAGCGTGGTGCTGTTCACGCTGCTGGTGCAGGGCCTCACCCTGCCCTGGCTGGCCAAGCGGCTCGAACTGGACATCGACCAGGACAAGCACGAGCAGGCCGTGCGCCAGCTCTGGTGGCGGGCCGCCAAGGCCGGGCTCAAGCGGCTCGGCGAGCTGGAGGAGCAGGACCGGCTGCCCGCCGAGGTCGCCGACCGCCTGCGGGACCGCCAGCACGACCGGCTGGCCCGGCTCTGCCCGGAGAACTACGCGGAGGAGGAGGCCGCCGAGGCCAAGCTGCGGATGGCCCAGTGGCGGGCCGCCCGGGACGTCGAGCAGGAGATGATCGCCGCCTCCCGCCGCGAGATGCTCTCCGCCCGCAGCGAGCTCGGCGCCGATCCGGAGCTGGTCGACCAGGTGCTGCGCGGACTCGACCTGCGCTCCGAACGGAAGTGACGGACTGTCCGCGCCCGCGGGGCGGAATGTGCGCGACCGGCTCCGGGGTTGCATAGGCTGAACCCGGGCAGGCCGTCAACGGAGTCGGCGCACCATCAGGACCCGCACGACCTCGCACAGACCGTTGCCGCCCGGCCCGCACGCCTGGCCCTGCCGGTTTCTGCACACAGACGAATCGAGGACCCACCGATGTCGGAGACCCGCGCCGACGCCCGCACCCCGCTGGACCGCACCCCGCAGTGGGCCGCCCTGGCCAAGCACCGGGCCGAACTGGGCGACACCCACCTGCGTGAGCTGTTCGCCGCCGACCCGGAGCGCGGCCGCCGCTACACCCTCCAGGTCGGCGACCTGCACGTGGACTACGCCAAGCAACTGGTCACCGACGAGACGCTGGAGCTGCTGCGCGAGCTGGCCGCCGCCACCGGCGTCGCCGAGCTGCGGGACGCGATGTTCCGCGGCGAGAAGATCAACAACACCGAGCACCGGGCGGTCCTGCACACCGCGCTGCGCGCCCCGCGCGGCGCCGTGATCGAGGTCGACGGCGAGAACGTGGTGCCCGCGGTGCACGCCGTCCTCGACAAGATGGCCGCCTTCGCCGACCGGGTCCGCAGCGGCGAGTGGAAGGGGCACACCGGCAAGCCGATCCGCACCGTCGTCAACATCGGCATCGGCGGCTCCGACCTCGGCCCGGCGATGGCCTACGAGGTGCTCCGCTCGTACGCCAAGCGCGACCTCGACGTCCGCTTCGTCTCCAACGTGGACGGCGCCGACCTGCACGAGGCGGTCCGCGACCTCGACCCGGCCGAGACGCTGTTCATCGTCGCCTCGAAGACCTTCACCACCATCGAGACCATCACCAACGCGGTCTCCGCGCGCAACTGGCTGCTCACCGGGCTGCGCGCCGACACCGACGCGGTGGCCAAGCACTTCGTCGCGCTGTCCACCAACGCCCAGGGCGTGCAGGACTTCGGCATCGACACCGCCAACATGTTCGAGTTCTGGGACTGGGTGGGCGGCCGCTACTCCTACGACTCGGCGATCGGCCTCTCGCTGATGATCGCCGTCGGCCCGGACGCCTTCCGCGAGATGCTGGACGGCTTCCACCTGGTCGACGAGCACTTCCGCACCGCGCCGGCGGAGCAGAACGTCCCGCTGCTGCTCGGCCTGCTCGGCGTCTGGTACGGCGCGTTCTTCGACGCCCAGGCGCACGCGGTGCTGCCCTACTCGCACTACCTGTCCAAGTTCACCGCCTACCTCCAGCAGCTGGACATGGAGTCCAACGGCAAGTCGGTGACCCGCGACGGCACCCCGGTGGACTGGCAGACCGGCCCGGTGGTCTGGGGCACCCCCGGCACCAACGGCCAGCACGCCTACTACCAGCTGCTGCACCAGGGCACCAAGGTCATCCCGGCCGACTTCATCGGCTTCGCCAAGCCGGTCGCCGACCTGCTCCCCGGCCTGGTCGCCCAGCACGACCTGCTGCTGGCCAACTTCTTCGCCCAGACCCAGGCGCTGGCCTTCGGCAGGACCCCGGAGGAGGTCGCGGCCGAGGGCGTGCCCGCCGAGCTCGTCCCGCACAAGACCTTCAAGGGCAACCACCCGACCACCACCATCCTGGCCGGCGAGCTCACCCCCTCGGTGCTCGGCCAGCTGGTCGCGCTCTACGAGCACAAGGTGTTCGTCCAGGGCGCGGTCTGGAACATCGACTCCTTCGACCAGTGGGGCGTCGAGCTGGGCAAGGTGCTCGCCAAGCGGATCGAGCCGGTGCTGCTCACCGGCGAGGGCGCCGAGCAGCTGGACAGCTCCACCGCCGAGCTGGTCGCCCGCTACCGCACGCTGCGCGGCCGCTGAGCCCGGACCGGGCCGCCCGCTCCGGCGGGCGGCCCGGCCACCGGCGCATCCGCCACCGGTGCATCGGTCACCGGCGGATCGGCCCGGAAACGCCGGAAGGCCCTTCGCTCTCGCGAAGGGCCTTCCGGCTGTCTGTGCGCCGCCAGGGACTCGAACCCCGGACCCGCTGATTAAGAGTCAGCTGCTCTAACCAACTGAGCTAGCGGCGCCTGCTGACAGAAAAGACTCTAGCAGCGCCGTGCGGCCGAACCAAAATCGAATACCGGTCGCCCCGCGTTCACCCCCCGGTCACGACGCCCGCCCCGGCGGGAACCGGCGCTCCCGGCTCGCGCGCCGCCCGGACGCAGGCCCACAGCACCACCGCGGCGCCGGGCAGCCGGGGCTCCCGCTGCTCGGGCGCGACGATCCACCGGCCGGCGCCCTGCCCGGGGGAGTCCGGGCTGTTCAGCATCCGCTGCAGGGGCGGCACGGTCACCGCGTCGCCCCTGCCGTGGCACAGCAGCGGCGGCACGTCCCGGGCCCACTCCTCCCAGGCCAGCAGCCGGCGCAGCCGGGGTGCCGCGCCCGGCTGGACGAACAGCAGCACCCGTCCCCGATGGGCGGCCACCGGGCCGCAGCCCGGCCCGGACGTCCACATCTCGTCCAGCACCCGGCGGCCGAACAGCGCCGGCATGCTGATCACGTCGAAGGCGCGCCCGCAGGGCAGCACCGAGGGCGCCCAGGGGCGGCTCTCCCACAGGGCGCGCATGCTGCGCGGGTACTCGCTGGCGGAGGCCAGCCAGGCCTCCCCGGCCGCGCTGACGTACTCCACCGACGGGTACATCACCGACTGCTGCGTCACCGACTGCTGCGTCCAGATCTCCACGGAGAGCAGCCTGCGCGGCGCGTGCCCCCGGTGGGACGGAAAGCGCGGTTCGCCGGACGGCGCGGCGGGGGATCGCGTACCCTTCCCCGCTGCGCATATGCCAGTGGCGTGTGTCCGGCTGCCTGCGCCGGGGCTCAGTCCTCGTGCCGGCGCGGCTGGAGCAGGGTGCGGCCGTACTCGATCATCTTGGCGGCGTAGTCCGGGGTCCAGTCCGCCCGCTGGGCGATCTCGGCGTCGGACAGTGCGTCGAACCGGCGCGGGTCGGCGAGCTGCGCGGCGGCGACCGCCTGGAAGTCCGTGGCCCGCTCGGCGGCCGCCCGGAAGGCCAGGGCCAGTTCCGTGGAGCGGCGCAGCAGCTCCGCCGGGTCCTCGATCGACTCCAGGTCGAAGAATCGTTCCGGCTCGGGTTCGGCGGACTGCGGCTCGAACAGCAGCTGGGCCGGACGCCGGCGCCTGGTGGGCTCGGACGACTCTGGGGAGTCGGGCATGGACGGACACCTCCGGGTCTCGAGTGGGGTGAAGGGAATCTGCTCCGGGCCGCGCCGCCCGGTCGTGGCCGCCGTCCATTGTCTCGCGGCGGCGGCCCGTAGCGGAACGGTGCGCACGCGAGCGCTATTCCCCGGCGCGCGCCGGGCGTGAGACTCGTGCGCCGCGCTTCCGGATCGCATGCGAACCGGTTGTCCCGGTTACCGGCTGCTCCGGCCCGCCGGTCGTTCCGGCGGGCCGGTCACATCGAGGCGGACCGGCCGTCCATCGATACGGGAGAAACCCCCATGCGCATGAGAAGAGACCTCACGGTCCTCGCCCTGCCCGTCCTGTCCGTGCTGGGCGCCCTGCTCGCGGTCGCCGCCTCCGTCGCCCCGCCCGCCGCGGCCGCGGAGACGGCGCTGGTGGTCACCGGCGAGCCGAGCGGCCCGGGCGGCGCCTCGACGGCGACCTGCCCGTCCGGCACCCACCTGACCGGCGGCGGCTACCGGCTCCAGCCGGACGCGGACGGCCCGGTGCGCGCCAACGGCCCCACCGCCGACGCGAGCGGGTGGAGCGCGCAGGCGGAGCGGGGATCGGTGGTCGCCTTCGCGGTCTGCGAAACGGAGGACTGAGCCCGGCGGCTACCTCAGGTGGACCCGGTGGCCGCTCAGGTGGTGCAGCACCTGGTGGTTGGCCTCCCAGCCGTCCGGGAAGGTCACCGGGACGCCCAGCTGCACCGGCTCGGTCGCGGGGTGCTCGTCCAGCAGCTCGGCGATCCCGGCCCGGGCCACCACGATGCAGGCGTGCCGGTGCCGGGAGGCGAGCACGCAGAGCCGGCCGGTCTCCAGGTGGAAGGCGGTCGCGTCGGGGCGCCCGGAGAGCGGGTGCAGCACCACCGTGACGTCGTACTCGCGGCCCTGCAGGCGGTTGGCGGTGTCCACCGTGACGGCCGGACCGGCCGCGCCGTCCACCGGCACGCCCGCCTTGAGCAGCGCCGCGCGTACGGCCGCCGCCTGGTCCCGGTGGGCGGTGCCGACGGCGATCCGGTCCGCGGTGAGCGGGGCCTCACCCTGCTCGGAGTGGGCGGTCAGCCCGCGCTCCAGCAGCCGGCGGACGGTGGCCGCGACGGCCGCCACGGCCTGCGGGTCGGTCCGTACGGTGTGCCGGGCGGGCAGCTCCAGCAGGGCCCAGCCGTGTGCGGCGGCCCGGTCGATCACCGCGTCCAGGGCCGAGCCGTCCGGGCGCACGGCGGCGGTCAGCCGGCGGTCGTCCGGGCCGGTGCCGGAGCGGAACGGCGTGTACGGGTAGAAGGCCCGCGAGATCAGCGGGGCGGCGCTGGCGGGCAGCCGCCAGGAGACCGGCAGCCGGTGCGGCTCGATCTCCGGGTTGTGGGCCAGCAGGGTGACCACCGCGCTGCTGGACGGGTCGTACGACAGTCCGGCCCACTGCTCGGTGCCGACCACGGTGAACGGGTCCAGCTGGCCCGGGTCGCCGACGAACAGCGCCCGCTCGAACAGCCGGGCCACCGCGAGCAGGGCGTCCGAGCGCATCTGGTACGCCTCGTCGACGATCGCGTGCCGCCACGGGGCCTCGGCCCGCACCCACTGCCACTTGGCCGCGGTGGAGATCACCACGTCGTGCTCGACCAGGTCGGCGACCTTGTCGGAGGGCGTGACGCCGGCGTGCTTCAGCACCTCCGGGCCGGGCCGGGAGTCCGCGGCGTGCAGCCGGCCGATCGTCAGCTCCGGCGCCTTCTCGGCCAGTCGGCCGACCAGGTCGTCCACCTGGCCGTTGGTCTGGGCGACGATCATCAGCCGCTCGCCGGCCTCGACCAGCTCGCGCGCGGCCCGCACCACGAGCGTCGACTTCCCGGCGCCGGGCGGGGAGTCCACCACCACGCCGCGCGGGGCGCCGGCCGGCGGACGGACGGTGGCCGCCAGGATCCGGGCCACCGCGGCGTCGGCGGCCGCGCCCGGGGCCTGCCCGGGGGACATCGGACGGTTCACTCCCACTCCTCGGAGACGGACGGGGCGGGTACGGGTGCGGCGCCGGGCGGGCCGCCGTGGGTCCAGGGGGTGTCGTCCGGCTCGGGCAGCGGCGCGGACTGGCGCACCGTCAGCTCGAACAGGGTGAAGGTGACCGGCTCGCCGGGCTCGGGCAGACTGCCCGGCTCCGGCTCCTTCCTGCGGCCCATGCCGGAGAGCACCCGCAGGGTGAGGGTGCCCTCGGCGGCGTCCACCGCGACGATCTCCGCCTTCTGCGCGGACGGACCTCCCCCGGCCTCGGGCCGGGGGGACCCCCATACCCGGTGCACCTCCCGGCCGAGGTCCGCGTGCGGGCGGTCGGCGGTGCGCAGGGTGACCAGCGGGCGCGGCTTGGGGGAGCGGCCGGTGGTGTCCCAGTCCGGCACCACCTCCGTCACCACACCGCTGAACGCCTCGCCGGCCAGCCGGTGCTCGGCCATCGCCAGCGGGTCGTCCAGCGCCTCCTGGACGTCGAGGCGGGCCTGCTCGCGCTCGCGCTGGGCGAGCTTGCGGGCGGCGGTGACGGCGTCGTCCTGCCGGGGCTGCGGCGGCTCGCCGGCCGCCAGCCGGTCCCGGTGGCCGGTGTAGGACCAGCGGTCGCCGGTCCAGCGCTCCTCCAGGTGGCCGGCCGGCGGCAGGGCGCGCAGCAGGTCCAGGCCCTGCCAGACGTCCCGCCAGGTGGGCAGCAGGACGGACGTCAGCGCCTCCTCCAGCGCCGTCACCGCGGCCCGTACGGCGGTACGGGCGCGCTCGGCGGCGGCCTCGTCGCGCTGCTCGGCGCTGTGCTGCAGGGCGCCCACGGCGGAGTCGTAGCGGGCGATCGCCGGGGCGAGCACGAACTCGTCGAAGCGGGGGTCGGTGGCCGGGCCGGCCGGCGGGTGCAGCAGCTGCCCCCGGTCGTCCCGGGCGGACTCGGCCAGCTCGGCCGCCTGCGCGCCGGTCAGGCCGTCCGGCGGGCGGTGCCAGGCGAGCCGGGCCGCCAGGTGCTGGTCCTCCAGGTGGCTCTGGCCGGTTGCCCAGTGCCGGGCCAGCAGGCCGGTCATCGGCAGCAGCAGCGAGGAGCCGGGCACCTGGGCGCGGTCGGTGAGGTGGGTCAGCCAGCGGCCGAGCAGCGGCACCCGGACCGGCGCCGGGTAGGGCCCCGGCTCCGCGTCCTCGGCGGTGCGGCGGAAACGGGTCGAGCGGCCGATCAGGGCGAGGTGGTGCACGCCCGCGCTGTTGGGCACGATCAGCTGCGGGGCGTCCGCGCACAGCTCGCGGAACACCTGGGTCTTCTCGCCGGTCTCCGGGTCCTTCTCGGAGCCCTCGATCTGTTCGACGTCCTCGGCGAAGGACTCCAGGTAGGGCAGCAGGTCGGCGGCCAGCTCGGCCAGGAAGTCGAACCGCAGGGTGCGGTTGAGCGGCTGCGGCACCAGGTGCAGCCGGGGCGCGTCCCGGTCGGTGCCGAGCATCACCGCGAGCGGCGCACCGGACTCACCGGCGGCGGTCAGCGGGACCAGCACCATCGGGCGCTCCGACAGGTGCCGGTGCCGGACGGTGGCCAGCGGCTCGGCCCGACCGCTGCGGACCGCCTCCAGCCGGGCGAGGGTGGTCAGCAGACTCATGCGGAGGCCCCCGGGAACGCCGCGCCCAGGGCTGCCGTCCCCAGCGCCTCGGCGCGCAGGGCGGCCGCGTAGGCCAGGCGCTCGGCGGCGTCGTCCGCGCCGTCCAGGTCGCCGCTCTTCGTGCCGGCGGCGGCCAGCGCCTCGGCGACGGTACGGATGCTGCCCAGTTCGCCGCGCACACCCCGGCCGAGCTGCTCGACCCGGTCGCCGCAGCGGGCCCGGGCGCGGCAGTGGAAGCCGAGTTCGCAGGTGGAGAGGCAGTCCGGGCTGTACGCGGCGGGCACCGCCTCGACCGAGGCGGCCAGCTGTTCGGTGGTCCGGGCCGGTGCGCCGTCCTCGTCGGCGGCCAGGTCGAAGTCGGCGTCCGGCGGCAGCGCTGCCAGCAGCCCGCCGATGCCGGTCATCCGGCTCAGCTGGCGGCGGGTGGTGGCCAGCTCGCGGCGGACGTCCACGGCGACCGCGGTCGGCCGGTTGCCGAAGTCCTTCGGGCAGACCAGCAGCACGCTGGTGTGCGGGCTGCCCGGCAGCCGCTGCTCGGTGTACGGGTCCTCGTCGAGCGGCTGCCCGGCGGCCGTGGCGGCGGCCCGCTGGAGCGCCAGCACATACACGGCGGCCTGCCGGGCGGCGGCGCCGACCTTGGCCGGATCCGCGCTGCCGTCCAGCACCGGGAAGGACTTGATCTCGACCACCGTGCACCGCCCGCCGTGCACCACCAGCGCGTCCGGCTCCAGGTAGGCGGTGCTGCCGGCCACCCCCAGGCGCAGCATCGGGTGGTCCAGCAGCGTCCAGGCCTCCGGGTCGGCGGCGGCCCGGGCCAGCGCCTCGGCCGTCCGGTCGGCGCGCACGGCCGGGCCGGAGCGGTGCAGCAGGTCCGGCACCTGGAGCGGGGTGTGGCCGTCCGCCGGGACGCCCAGGTGGTGGCGGAGCGGCTCCAGCAGCGGGGCGTAGCCGTCCGCCTTCAGCCGGGACTCGAAGATCACGCCGCGGGCGATGGCGAAGGGGGACTGGCCGAAGGGGGCGGGGCGGCCGAGCCGGGCCGCCAGCGCCGACTTGTCCACCCCGGCCGCGTCGAGCACGGCGCGGCGGTGGCAGCCCGGATTGGCGGCGAGCGCGGCGAGGGAGCGGGCGTTCAGACTGCGCTGCGGGGCCGGTCCGCGCAGCTCCGCGAGCCGCTGGGCGAGCGGCTCAGCGGGCCCGCCGGGCGGGACGTTCGTCGAGACGTTCATGGTGCGGCCCAGTGTCGCATCCGCCTCCGACAGTGCGGTGCGGACCGGCCGTCGGGCGACGCGCCGGGTGGCCGGAACCGCATGCCCGGCGGGCCGCGGTCACCGGCGTGCCACCGTGGCCGCCGGTACGGCCCCGCGTCGTGGCCGCGGCCCGGGTGGGAGATCATGGAACCCGGTGCTCAATGGTGAGACCGACCGTTGCCACCGCCCGTTGCGAGGAGCCGCCCATGCCCGCCCGAATCGTGCTGGTCCGCCACGGCGAGACCGAGTGGTCCGCCACCGGCCGCCACACCGGCCGCACCGACATCCCGCTGACCGAGGAGGGCCGGGCGATGGCCCGGGCCCTCGGCGCCCGACTCGCCAAGGCCCCCTGGAACGGGCTGCCGGACGCGCTCGTCTACACCAGCCCGCTCGGCCGGGCCAAGGAGACCTGCGAACTGGCCGGCTTCGGCGACCGCGCGGTGGAGCGTCCGGAGCTGATGGAGTGGGACTACGGCCGGTACGAGGGCCGCACCGGCGCGGACATCCGGGCCACCGACCAGCCCGGCTGGCTGATCTGGCGCGACGGGGTGCCCGGCGGCGAGAAGCTCTCCGAGGTGGCCGCCCGGGTGGACGCCTTCCTGGCCGCCCTCAACGACGAGCACGGCGTCCCGGACCCGGACACCACCGTGATGCACTGCGCCGACCGGGACGTCGTCCTGTTCGCGCACGGCCACCTGCTGCGCATCCTGACCGCGCGCTGGCTGGGCCTGCCGCCCGAGTTCGCCCAGCGGTTCAAGCTCGGCACCGCCGCGCTCTGCGTGCTGTCCTGGGAGTACGGCGCTCCGGCGGTGGAGGTCTGGAACGACCTGTCCCACCTGGAGGGCCTGGGCGCCGGGCACTGACCCCCGGCCCGGCGGGGGACATCGTCAGCACAGGGGATGCGGAGCACGGTCGCCCTGTCTTCGGACGGGCGCCGGCGGCCGAATGCCGTGGGCGGCAGGAGCCGCCTGCGGCGGGGTCCGCGAGGCGGGCCTCAGGCCACCGCCCGGTCGTAGTCGGTCAGGAACCGGCACACCTCGGGCACCGCGACGTGCGGGCGCAGCCGTCCGGCGGTGTCCGCGAGCATGCTCCGGATCCGGGCCGATCCGACGTCGCCGAACAGTGCGACGGCGGCCGAGCCGTGGTGCGCCGCACCCGCCAGGTCCCCGCGGCCGAGCCGGTCGTGGGCCAGCTCGGCGGTGTACAGCACCCGGTTGCGGACGAAGTGCGGCTTCTGGAGCGTTATCGCCAGCCCGGCCTGCTCGCTGGCGCGGTCCCAGTCGCCGAGCGCCGACCAGCACTGCGCCTGGAGGCCGGCGATCTCGGCCTCGCCGAAGAAGGACATCCACTCCGGGTCCTGCTCGCCGGGGCCCCGGTCGAACAGGCCGTACGCCCGGCCGAGCGCGCGCTCGCAGGAGGCGCGGTCCTGGAGCAGCGCCCAGGCGCCGGCCTCGCGCATGGTCAGCAGGGCGAGCAGCCGGTCGGATTCCAGCCCCCGGGCGGCGACCTGCCCGGCCTGGGCGGCGCGCAGCGCCTCGCGCGGGCGGCCGGCGTCCCGGGCGAGGAAGGCGCTGTTGCAGAAGACGTGTGCCTCCAGGGCGGAGTCCCCGGCCATCCGGGCGGTGGCGAGCGCCTCGGAGTAGAACGAGCGGGCGTCCGCGAGACGGTTCGAGTCGTGCGCCAGCCAGCCGACCGAGATGGCGAGTTCGCCCGCCCCGGCCTGGAGCCGGCGCTCCGTCTCGGCGCTGTACTCGCACTCGTTGAGCAACACGTACGCGTTGCGCAGCGACTGCCCGGCGAGTTCGTACAGGGCGTCGGCGCCGTGCGCGTCGTCGGCCAGCCGGATCTCCCGGACGGCCTGTTCGACGCCGAGCACCTCGGCGGCGCCGACCCGGCGCAGCGGTGCCACCGGCCAGGGCCGACCGGGCGTCAGCGGTTCGCCGCCGAGCAGCGACGGTGCGGTGAACTCCGCACCGGGAAGGGCGCCTTGGCCGGTGAGTGCACCGGAGGCGCCGTCGGCACCGGCCTGTCGGCCGGCGGCCGTGGCCGGCCGGTCGATGCCGATCACGGCGGCCAGCGCGGTGGTGCCGCCGGCCAGGAACGTACGGCGACGCACGTCGTCGTTCTCCTCGTCGAGATAGGGCGATCCATCGGGCCCCCGGGGCACTGCGCCGGGGCTCGGCCACCGAGGCCCGTCCGGAGCGGCTGGATCCGCGTACGGCGAGGCAGCGTACGGGAGTTGAGTGGAGAGAGGTGAGCGCGGGGCGGGCAGGGGCGGGAACGTCGGGTGGAGCGGAGGCGGTTCGGCCCGTCCGCCGGGCCCGTCCGCCGAGCGGCGGCGGACGGAGGTCCGGGGGGCGAAGCCGAGGTCGGCGAGCGTGCGGTTCGGCCACATGTGCCGGAACACCCGCTCGTAGGCGTAGTTGGGGCAGCGGATCTCACCGGACTCGACCCGTCCGACGTAGCGGGCGTCGCAGGACACGTGCTCGCCGATCTCGCGGGCGGCCCTGCGGACGGCCGTGGCGAACTCGCCCGGTGAGCGGTCGCCGCGCAGTGCGCGCATCACGGTGTTGGGAGACGGTCGGTTCGGCTCGGCCGGTGGGGTGGCTGCCATGGCGCCGAGAGTACTCGGAGTCACCAGGCAGCCACAGTCGGTTGGTGGGACATTGGCCGTCAATCCAGGGCAAAAGGGGCGATGTTGCGGGATATCTGCCATGAAATGCCATGCCTTGCTGTAAGGCGCCCCGTGGCCTGCGGTACGCCCGCCGCGTTGTCCTGGTACGCGGAAAAGCCCATGCCGTCGCCCCCGGCCCGTCCCAGCCGGGCGGCCCGTCCCAACGGCTGTGCTTCCGGATCCGACGAGGTACAGGAGGGCCCATGATGGCCACCGGACTGCCGCAGTACCGACCCGTCCCCGGGGGAGTGCTCGCCGGCGCCGCTCCCGCCCTGCTCCCCGAACCCGGCGACGACCGGGCCCCGGGCCGGGGCCCGGCCGAGGGCAGCCGCGTCCCCTGCGGCGGCCGCCGGCGCGAACGCACCGCCCCCGACGAGGGCACCCTCGTCACCGCCTGCGACACCGTGACCGTCGCCCTGCGGCACGGCCTGGAGGCCGTCGACATCCTGAGACTGCGCCGCGCCTGCGGAGTCGTCCTGCAGAGCCGCAACGGCAGCACCGTCTCCTTCCTCGTCCCGTCCGGTACCTGGGAGACCTGGCACCTGCCCGGCAGCTCCTGTACCGCGGGCGCGCTCGTGCCCGTCGCCACCGACCCGCGCTGGGTGATCCCGCCCTCCGGCGCCGGCCGCACCGCGCGCCCCACCGACGCCTGGGTGCTCCGCTCCGCCCTCTGCGAGGCCGCCTGCACGCTCACCGCAGGCGGCCTCGGCCCGTTCTAGCGGGCGTACCGCGCGGATCCCGCCGGGCCCGTGAGCCTCCGGCCGGATCCCCGCGGCACGCCCCTGACCTGTGGGTGTCCCTCTTCGGCGGCGATAATGGCCGGCATGGGACGAAGCAGCAGAGCCGCGCGCAGCCCGGAACCGGCGGCCACCACCGGACCGGGCGGACGCACCCACGCCCAGGGCCCGCTCAGCCGTCCCGTCGGCTCCGGTCTGGCCGAGCTGCGCCCGGACCGCGACCGCCCCGCCGCCTGGTCGCTGCTGATCGACGGCGCCCCGCAGTCCCTGGTCGACCTCGCCGACCCCACCCACCTCGGCTTCGAGTACCAGCGCCGGCTCGGCCACCTGATCGACCTGGTCGCCCCGCCCGGCCGCCCGCTCACCGTCCTGCACCTCGGCGGCGGAGCCCTCACCCTGGCCCGCTACACCGCCGCGACGCGGCCGCGCTCGCGCCAGCAGGTCGCCGAGATCGACACCGCGCTCACCGAACTCGTCCGCGCCGAACTCCCGTTGGAGCGCGGCTGGCAGATCAAGGTGCGCGGCGCGGACGCCCGCAGCGTGCTGGAACGCACCCCCGAAGGCAGCGTCGACCTGGTGATCACCGATGTCTTCTCCGGGGCTCGCACCCCGGCCCACTGCACCACCGTCGAGTTCACCACCCTCGCCGCCCGCGCCCTCGCCCCCGGCGGCTGGTACACCGCCAACATCGCGGACGGCGGCGCCCTGCCCTTCGCCCGCTCCCAGGTCGCCACCCTCGGCGCGGTCTTCCCCGAACTGTGCCTGATCGCCGACCCCGCCGTGCTGCGCGGCAAGCGCTTCGGCAACCTCGTCCTGGCCGCCGCCCACACCCCGCTCCCGATCGCCGACCTCACCCGCCGCGCCGCCTCCGACTCCGCCCACGCCCGGGTCGAACACGGCCGCGCCCTCACCGACTTCGCGGCCGGCGCCACCCCGGCGACGGACGCCACGGCGGCTCCGTCCCCGGAACCGCCGCCGGGGGTGTTCCGCTGACGGCTCGCCCGTCGCCGCACGGGCGCCGGCGCCGAAGGCCCGACGAGGGTGGGCCGCTCCCCGCGCGATGCCCTGCCTCCGGAGCCGCCCGCCGTAAAACCGTTGGTGGACGACCGAGTCGCGGCCGACAATGGCGCTGCCATCCGACCGCCGACCCGAGGGGCGCCATGGAGATCAGACCGGCCCGGCCGGAGGAGGCCGCGCTGCTCGCCGGCATCGCGCTGCGGGCCAAGGCGTACTGGGGCTACGACGAGGCGTTCATGGCCGCCTGCCGGGAGGAACTGGTCGTGGACGCCGGCGTGATCGAGCGGTCGGCCACGATGGTGGCCGAGGACGGCGGCCGGGTGCTGGGGTTCGTCTCGCTCTCCGGCGCACCGCCGACCGGGTCGCTGGACCTGCTCTTCGTCGAGCCCGAGTCGATCGGCCGTGGCATCGGCCGCGCGCTGTTCGAGCAGACCCGGAGCCTTGCCGTGGCGCTCGGCCTGCACCGGCTCACCATCGACTCCGACCCGAACGCCGAGCCGTTCTACCTGGCGATGGGGGCCACCCGGATCGGCAGCGTCCCGTCCGGCTCGATCCCGGGGCGTGAACTCCCGCAGCTGGTCCTGGACCTGGTGACGCCCTAGGTGTTCTGTCCGTGAGGCACGGGGCCGGAGCGCCGCCGGGCCCGCTCAGTGGCCGCGGGGCAGTCCGCGGTGCTTGCACATGGCCGCCCCGGTGAGCAGCAATCCGGCGGCGATGGGGGCGAGGACGGCGGTCGCGGTGGCGGGGCCGTCACCGGAGGTGGCCGCCGCGGAGGTGCCGGCGATGGCCACCGTTTCGGGATTCCTGCCGCCGCCCCGGACGGCGGGGGCCGTGGAGCCGGGCGTCCTGTCGGGCTCGGTGGCGGGCGCGGCTTCGTCGGCGGCCGTGGCCGCCACCTCCTGGACCAGCGGTCCGTCCGCGGCCTCGCGCTGCCGGGGAGCGGTGGGACGGGCGGCCCTGGCGTGGCGTTGGCCGACGGAGGGCAGGTCGTCGGGCCCGTCCTCGCGGGAGGCGCGGAGCCCGTCGGGCCGGGTCCGGGCGGGGACGGTGCCGAGCAGGCCGGAGGCGAGTGCGAATGCGTCGGGGACGGCAGCCCGCTGGCCGGGCAGCGGCAGGCCGCCGGCCCGGATGCGTTCCTGGAGGGTGTCTCCGACCGCCCCGCCGACCGCCGCGACCCCGTCGACCGCCGCGGCCTCGTCGGCCGGGCCGCCGCCGGCCGGCTCCCCGGCGGGCCCGGGGGAGCGGTCCGGCGGGGAGCCCGCCGACAACCCGGACCCGACGGGACGTTCGGCTGACTGTCCGTCGAGGGCGGGCCCGTCGAGCACCGGCCGGTCGAGTGCCGGTGCGCCGTGCAGCGCGCGGCGGACGGCGGGTTGGGCCGGTTCCGGCAGCGGGGCGACGGCCGCGTACGCCCCGGGGGCGCCGAAGCCCCAGAGCTGTGCGAGCAGGGCCCCGGCGGCCGCGACGGCGCGGGGGCGGGGCAGCCACCGGGCGATCCCGCGGCAGGCTCCGGCGACGCCGCGGGGGGCGGGTTCCTGGGGCTCGGTCGCGTGATTGGCTCGCACGTGAATCGAGAACGAGCGGACGGGCGGTGAGGTCACGCCTGCCGTCACGGACAGTCATCGTGCGGGTGGCCCCGGGGCCGGCGCTCCCGGGGCCACCGACCGTGTGGCGGTCAGGAGTTGGGGCGCAGGGTCCAGGTGACCGTCATCGCGCCGGTGACGGCGCCGTCGGCGCGGGTGATCTCGACGGTGACCGGGAACTCGGGGCGGCCGCCGGCGTCCAGCTCGGCGACGACCTCGGCGGCCGGGCGGCCGAGCACGGCAGTGGCGGTGACGTCGCCCATGGCGAGCTTCTTGTACGCGATCTCGGCGTTCACGGCGAGCGGCACGGCCCGGGACAGCTGGTCGCCGAAGGCGGCGAGCACGATGCAGCCGCTGGCGGACTCGGCCAGCGTGAACATCGCGCCGGCGTGCGGGCCGCCGACGTGGTTGTGGTACGCGGGCTGGTCCGGCAGCCTGAGCACGGCGCGCTCCGGGGTGGTCTCCAGGTACTCCAGCTTCAGGGTGTGCGCCATCGGCACGGTGGAGTCGAGCATCTGGCCGATCGTAGGTGTGGTCATGGCGACGATGTTACTAGTCAGTAGCTTCCGGCGGCAGGGGCGGGCGGAAAGCCGGCCCGGCGTGCGCGTGTGAGGGAGCGCACATATCGGTGGGGGAGTGCGCAACTGAGGCCGTGCACGGCTGAGGGGGCGCGAAAACGCCCGAGGGGCCGACCTCTTGAAGAGATCGGCCCCTCGGGCTCTGGGGTGAGTGACGGGACTCGAACCCGCGGCCACCTGGACCACAACCAGGTGCTCTACCAACTGAGCTACACCCACCATCTGTCCGGTCCGTTCCCGCTCTCGCGTTCCCGTTCCGACAGGAAGAACTCTACAGGATCCGAGAGGGTGCTCGCGCCAGGGTTTCGTTCCGGCGGACACGGGCACCCTCTCAGGCCCTCCGGCGGGGTTCCGCCGGGCGGTCCCGGAGCCGCCCGCCGGGCGCTTCCGGGGACAGCCCGGCGGGCCGGCCCGGGCTCAGCTCGCCGGGGCCTGGTACTTCCCGGCGATCGCCCGCGCGGTGTCGGCGTCCGGACCGGGCTGCGGGACGAACACCGCCTCGCGGTAGTACCGCAGTTCGTCGATGCTCTCCCGGATGTCGGCGAGCGCCCGGTGGTTGCCGCCCTTCTGCGGGCTGTTGTAGTACGCCTTCGGGTACCAGCGGCGGGCCAGCTCCTTGATCGAGGAGACGTCCACGATCCGGTAGTGCAGGTGCTTCTCCAGGGCCGGCATGTCCCGGGCCAGGAAGCCGCGGTCGGTGGCCACCGAGTTTCCGCACAGCGGGGTCTTCCCGGCCTCCGGCACGTGCTCGCGCACGTAGGCGAGCACCCGCTCCTCGGCCTCGGCCAGGGTCATGCCCTGCTCCAGCTCCTCCAGCAGCCCGGAGGCGGTGTGCATGGCACGCACCACCTCGGGCATGTTCGCCAGCGCCTCCGCCGGCGGCCGGATGATGACGTCCACGCCCTCGCCGAGGATGTTCAGCTCGGAGTCCGTCACCAGCACCGCGACCTCGACCAGGGCGTCCCGGTCGAGGTCGAGGCCGGTCATTTCACAGTCGATCCATACCAAACGGTCATTCACGCAACTCACCCTACGGCGCGATCACGCGCCGCGGGGACCGGTGGAGCCGAGCGGGGTGCCTCGGCCTGGTGCTCCTCCGGCCCGTCGTGCGTGCCGTGGCCGTCCGGGCGCTCGCCTTCCCGGCCGGTCCGGACCGCGTGGCCGTCCCGTCCGGTCCGGGCCTCGCGCGCCGCCCGGGCACCCTCGGCCGCGGGCCGAGCGGCCTGGCCGCGGACCTGCGGAGCCCGCGCCTGGCGGCCCCGGAGCTCACCCGGGCCAGAGCCCGGCTGCCCGGTCGGGGCCGGCATCCGCCCGGCGGCCGCGCCGTGACCGCGCCCGGCCGCACCCGGCTCGTCCGCCGGCCGCTCGGCCGCGCTCCGATGCCCCTGGCCCTGGCCGCGCACCCCCGGCTGGGGGAGGCCGTCCTCCGTGGCCGCGTGTTCGGCGGTGCGCGGCGGACGTCCGGTCCCCGCTCCCGGTCCGGCCTGTGGCGGAACCACCGGCGGCCGCAGCGGACCACGCCCGGCCGCACCCTGCTGCCCGGGGTGCGACGACTGTGCGGCCTGCTGGTGCGGGTACGGCTGACCGGCGCGGGCGTGGAAGGCCTGGCCGGCCGGCGTCCCGACCTGGCCCGGACCGAACCCGCCGGGCTGTCCGTGCGCTCCCGCCTGCCCGTGCCCGACCTGCTGACCGTGCGGGCCGTGCTGACCGTGCAGACCGACCGGCACCGGCGCCCCCGGACCGGTCGGGAACGGCTGCGCCGACGGCACACCGTGCGCCCCGCCGAACAGCGGCCCGCCCGCCGGGGCGACCGCGCCCGCCGGATGCGGCAGTGCTCCGGACAGCCGCAGGTCGCCGAGCCCTCCAGCCGGCGTGGGCGGCTGCTGGCCGGGCCGGCGGGCCCGGTAGCTGGTCCGGTACGCGGCCGGGGAGACTCCGAGCTGGCGGCGGAAGTGCCCGCGCAGCGCCACCGGCGAACGGAACCCGCAACGGCGCGCGACGTCGTCCACCGACAGTTCCGAGGTCTCCAGCAGCCGCTGTGCCTGAAGCACCCGCTGGGTGATCAGCCACTGCAGCGGTGCGCTGCCGGTGAGCGTGCGGAACCGCCGGTCGAAGGTGCGCCGGCTCATGTACGCGCGAGCCGCCAGCACCTCGACGTCGAACTGCTGGTTGAGGTTCTCCAGCGCCCAGGTGACCACCTCGGCCAGCGGGTCGTTGCCGATCTCCTCCGGTAAAGACTGATCGATGTACTGGGCCTGTCCTCCGCCGCCGCGGCGGCTCGGCACCACCAGGCGGCGGGCCAGGGCGTTGGCCGCCTCGGCGCCGTGGTCGCTGCGCACCACGTGCAGGCACAGGTCGATGCCGGCGGCGGTTCCGGCCGAGGTGAGCACGTCGCCGTCGTCGACGAACAGCTCGCGCGGATCGACGTGGACCCGCGGGTAGCGCTTGGCCAGCGTCGGCGCGTACATCCAGTGGGTGGTCGCCGGGCGGCCGTCGAGCAGACCGGCGGCGGCCAGTACGAAGGCACCGGTGCAGAGCCCGATGATCCGGGCGCCCTCGTGGTGGGCCTTCCGCAGGGCGGTGATCGCCTCGACCGGCGGGGGCTGGGAGATCGAGCGCCAGGCCGGTACGACGATCGTGCCGGCCCGGGCGAGAGCCTCCAGGCCGTACGGCGCGGAGAGGGTCAGGCCGCCGGTGGTGGCCAGCGGGCCCTCCTCCCCGGCGCAGACCAGCAGGCGGTAGCGGGGCACCCCGGCGTCCTGGCGGTCCACGCCGAAGACGGAGAGCGGGATGGAGCTCTCGAAGATCGGGGCGCCGCCGAAGATCAGCACCGCGACGGTCTCCCGGCGGCGCCGGCCGGACAGCTTGCGCGGGGCGGAGGCCGTCACCGGGGTCGGGGAGCCGTTCGCGCCGGGCCCGCCGTGGCCCAGCGGGCCGTGGCCGGAGGTGGCGCCGAGCGCGAGGCCGCCGAGCGGACCGCCGCCCGGCCCGGGGACGACACCGGGGGCACCGTTCAGGCCCGGGGTGCCGCCGCCGTAGCCGGGGTGGCCGGAATGGGCGAGGTGCCCGGGGTGGCCGGAATGGCCCGGGTGCTCGCCGCCGTAGGCCGGAACGGTGCTGACGATCCCTCGGCTGACGGGCTGTCCGCCGTAGGACGGTCCGCCGAAGGCGGGCTGGCCTCCGTAGGGGGACTGGGCGCCGTAGGGCGTCGCCGCACCGTGGTCGGCGGTGGCCGGCGCCGCACCGGGGCCGACGCCGGCGCCCGCCCCGGGGGAGGGCACTGCGGAGTACGAGGAGTGCGAGCCGGCGCCCGGAGTGCCGGAGGTGCGGGTGGTGGCGGCGATCGCGGTGGTGCCGGTGCTTCTCGCGGACCGACCCGCGCTGCCGGCCGACGCCTGGCCGCTGTCAGGACCCGCGTCGCTCCTGCTCACCCTGCTCAAGGCGCTCAAGCCCCCTCGGTGGTGTGGTGTGGGTGGTGCGGCACTGCTAGCCAAGATCGAAATCTATCGGGTGGACCATTGCCGTTGTGACAAGTTCACCATCCGACGCTATGTCGACATGGCAATTTGGCGTGATGCATTCGATCACGAAGCGTGGCACCCGTCGACCTTTCTGGGAAGAGGGCCGGGGCAACGGTGGCTGGTTGTCGCGGGGCGGTTCCTGGGGCTCCTGGCTCCGGTGCGCCCGGCCGACAGGTCTGGGCTGCGGATTTGCCCAAGCGGGAGGGATCGGCGCGAAATTGACCGAAAATAGGCGGTGCACGAGGGGGCGCACGGGGAGAAGTCGTGCGCCTCCCAGGCTTCATCCGGCCAAGCCCGGTACGGCGGAACCGGGAGCCGGACCGCCGGGCTACGGTCCTGCCGTGAACACCAACAGCCGGCTCGAACGGGCCAACGACAATGCCGCCGCCTTCTGGCTCGCCCAAGCCCGCGTCCACGGCTGGCATTCCCGCACCGGCCAGGGGCTGACCGCGGTCCGGTGCGCCCGGACCCCGGACGATGCGCACCGCATCGTGGTGACCCGTCCCTACGACGAACCAGCCGTGGTCGAGCAGGAGTTGGCGGACCTGATGGCCGATTGGTCGACCATACGCTGCACCGTGGAGGACCCGTACGACGGGCTCGACCTCTCCGGCCTCGGGGCCACCCGGATGCCGATCATGCCGGTGATGATCCGGGACCCCGGACCGGTCGAGGGAGCGACCACCGTCCTGCCCGCGGTCTCGGAGGCGCACGGAGGCGGCGTCCTGACGGTCGATGAGGCGCGGGACGGCGACAGCTTCGCCATGGTCGAGCGGACGATCGTGGAGGGCTTCCCGCTGCCCGCCCGACAGCCCTGGGTCCGGGCCGAGGCCCTCCCGGAACGACTGCTGGACGTACCCGGCTGGCGGGCCTGGCTCGGCCGCGTCGACGGCGCGGTGGCGGGCACCTGCCTGACCTACGACGACGGCCGGGCCACCGGCGTGTACTGGGTCGCCACCCTGCCCGACCGGCGCGGCCAGGGAGTGGCCCGCGCCGTCCTCCAGACCGCCCTGGCCCACGCACACCCGGACCGCCCGGCCACCCTGGTCGCCACCTCACTCGGCGAACCGCTCTACCGCAAGCTCGGGTTCGTCGAGCGGGCCCGTACCTGCTGGTGGACCCGTACCGCGGCGGAGCCGGCGGCGCAGCCGGGCAGGTGACGTGGGCGGGGCGGGTGGAGCAGGCGGACGGCTGACGGGGGCGCGGCGCGCGGGGGTGCCGGGGAGGGCAGGAAGGCAGGAGAGCAGGAGGGCAGGAGGGCGGGACCGGGGTGTCGTAGGGGCGCGGAGGGGGTGGCCGGGGCGCTACTGCGCGGCCGCCACCGAGGCAGCGGACGCGGTCGTGGATGCAGCTGTGGACGACGCCGCGGTGGGGGTAGCGCGGAAGACGGTCCGGGCGGGTGCGGTGCCGTCGGCCCGGGCGGTGGGGGGCGTCGGGCGGACGGCCGTGGCCGTGGCCGTGGCCGTAGCCGTAGCCGTAGTCGTGGCTGTGGCTGTGGCTGTGGCTGTGGTCGTGGCTGGGGGCGGGGCTGTGACGACGGCCGCCATCGGTGCGGGACGGGGGCCGTCCGTGACCGGACCCGGTCTGCCACCCGCCCGGGTCCGGGAGCCCGCTCCGGTGCCAGTGCGGGCCTCGGCGATCACGGCAAACCCACTGGGTCGGTTTCGGACACCGGGCCCGCCTGCGGGGACGGGCTCGCCGACCGTCCCGGCGGTCACGGGAACGGAAGCACTCGGGCCGTCCAGGGCGGCCACCGCGCGATGTGCGCCGGACCGTGCGCCGACCAGCGCCGTCGCGCGTACCGGCACTCCCGCCGCGGCCTTCCGAATCGGCCCGCCGGAACGGACGCCCGGCCGGGGCGAGGGCGCGTTCCGTGCGGCGAGCACCTGGCCGACGGCCTCCGGCAGACCGGCCGCCTTCAGCGTCGGCCGGTAGCCGCTCTCCGCCCACGGCCGGCCGTGGTGCAGCCAGACGCTGCGCAGCCCGGTCAGTTCGGCGCCGGCGATGTCGGCGGGCGCGTGGTCCCCGATCATCCAGGTGTGTTCGGCCCAGTCTCCGGTGGGGGCGATGCCGCACCGCCGGGCGGCCATCTGGAAGATCAGCGGGTCCGGTTTGACACAGTCGGCCTCCTCGGAGATGACCCAGCCGTCGACCAGCGAGCCCAGCCCGGTCCGCCGGATCTTCTCCAACTGCGGCCGGGTGCCACCGTTGCTGACGATCCCGAGGGTCCACCCGGCCGCCCGGGCGGAGCGCAGCGCCTCGACGTGCCGGGATGGGCAGTGGATGTGGGAGTTGATGCCGCGTCGGTAGTGAGCCAGCAGGACGTCGGCGGAGACGTCCAGCCCGTAGCGGCGCCGGACCGCTGACAGTACGGTGCTGCGCGGTACGTAGCCGCCGCCGTCGAGGGTGACGAACCAGTCGACATCGCCCGGCGGGAGGTCGTGTTCGGACAGGAGGCTCTGCGCCCAGGCCCGGTAGGCGGCGTCCCGGGGCAGCAGGGTGTTGTCGAGGTCGAACAGGAGCAGGGGCATGCCAAGCATGGTGCCAGCGGCTGCACCTATGCACCTGGCAAATGCCAGACGGCGTCGCGAAGCCGTACGGAGTGGCTGAAACGGCCTCCGCACGCCCGTGGCGTGCGGTGACGCGCGGGGCGGCCGGGGTTGTTGGGAGCGGATCGGGCGTCACGGTTCGCGACGTGTCGCAACGGATCGTCGCCGATCCATGACAGTCCGGTCACGGTGTCCCGAGGGGCTGTTGCGCCGCCCGGCCCGCTCAGTCAAGCTCCAGGGAACCTCTTTTCCGAAGGGGGCGCGATCGCCTGTGGGCGGGGCGCACTGCCTCGGTGGGTGCATCCCCCTTTCGCGGGAACAACGTCGTTCCAGGGCTTCCTCGCTGGGCGAGGCCCCGTACCCGTCGTACTCTGAAAGGAACAGGTCACATACGGTGCTGCGCGGCGCAGACCGACGTCATCCCGTGGGCGGGCCTGCTGCCCGGGCAGCGTTGTTCTCCTCTCCTGTCGGCCCCTCTCCATTGAAGAGCCGTGAGCCATGGCTGGTTTTGAGCCTCCCCGACCGGTTGAACCGGACACGCCCCGCAGCGTGGGCCCGGCCGGAGGGCCTGCCTCCGACCGCTCCGACGACCGGGCCGAAGTCCGCGCTGACCAGCGCAGCGACGATCGGCGCCGTGAGCATTTCAGTGAGCACCTCAGTGACGACCGTGACGATGGCTGCGACGACGGCCGCAGGGACGGCAGCACGGACAGGCCTGCCGACGGACGAGTCGACGCGCACGCCGAGGTTCGGGGCCTCGTCCCGGGCGGTCGGCCGAGTCCCGAGCGAGCCGACGTCGCGGAGGGGACCGAAGCGCCCGGAGCGGACCGTGCGGCCCGGCCGGCCGACGCGGCACAGCCGGCAGAGCCAGGGGAGCCCGGCCCGGGCAGCGATGGCCCGCTGGGCTTCGCGCGTGCTCTGCGCGGCCTCGCCCGCCGGGGCGGCCTCGCCCGCCGTGACCGCCCAGGGCCCCGCCAACGGCGTGGCGAGCCCCCGGCCGACCCTGCCGGGTCTCCGGTGACGGGCCGCCTGGGTTCGGGCGCCGAGCGCCCGGAGGCGTCCTCCGGCGCGGCCGGCCCGCTGGGCGGGCACGCCGAGCCGTCCGGGCAGGAGATCCCGGCGCCGTCGCTCGACCCGGTGTTCCAGCACGGCGTGGTGGTCGGCTTCGACGGCTCGCTGTCGAGCGAGCGCGCCCTCGCCTACGCCGTGGGCATGGCACGTCGTTCGCAGTGCGGGCTGGTGATCGTGCACGTCGCCAACCGTCTGCCCGCCACGGTCTGGGCAGGCTGCGAGCCGCCCGTCTTCGTCGACCTCCCCGACCACCGGACCGAGGTCCTCGGCCTGGAGCTCGCCTGCGCGGACTTCCTCGCCGGGGTGCCGTGGATCCTGGTCGAGCGCGGCGGGGACATCTGCCACGAGATCGAGGAGGTCGGCCGTGAGTACGCCGCCGACGCGATCGTCGTCGGCACGACGCACGGCCTGCTCGGCAAGATCTTCGGCTCGGTCTCCGGACGGCTGGCGCGGCGGGCCAACCGCCCGGTGATCGTGATCCCCTGAGGCCCTGTTCCTGCGGCTCCTCCCGAAGCCTCTCCTGGTCTCCTCCTGATGCCTCCTCCGTCATGGGCTCCCCGACTCTCGTCGCGGAGCGATGCGTTGAGCGGTGTGTCGACCCGGTGGACGCGGTTCAGGAGGTGACCATCAGGCAGTGATCGTCACGAACTGACGCCGAGCTCCCGGGCGATGAGCATGCGCTGGACTTCGGACGTGCCCTCCCCGATTTCCAGGATCTTGCAGTCGCGCCAGAAACGGGCGACGGGGAATTCGTTCATGAAGCCGTACCCGCCGTGGATCTGGGTCGCCTCGCGGGCGTTGTCGACGGCGGCCTCGGACGAGTACAGCTTCGCGATGGCGGCCTCCTTCTTGAACGGTTCACCGTGCAGCAGCCGAGAGGCGGCGTCCCGCCAGGCCAGGCGGGAGGTGTGGGCGCGCAGCTCCATGTCGGCAAGCTTGAACTGGATGGCCTGGTTGGCGCCGATCGGCCGGCCGAAGGCCCGGCGCTCGCCGGCGTACTTGACGGACTCGTCGACGCAGCCCTGGGCCAGGCCGGTGGCCAGGGCCGCGATCGCGATGCGGCCCTCGTCGAGGATCCGCAGGAACTGGGCGTAGCCTCGGCCACGCTCGCCCAGCAGGTTGGCCGCGGGAACGCGGCAGTCGGTAAAGGACAATTCGCGGGTGTCGGATGCGTTCCACCCGACCTTCGAGTACTTCTTCGAGACCTGGAAGCCGGGGGTCCCGGTGGGCACGATGATGGAGGAGATCTCCCGTACAGGCGAGCGGAATTCGCCCTCTTCACTCGAACGAGCGATCGGTTCGGTGAGTGCGGTGACGGTGACCAGGCCGGTGATGTCGGTGCCGGAGTTGGTGATGAAGCACTTGGTCCCGTTGATGACCCACTCGTCGGTGGCCTCGTCGTACCGCGCCGTGGTGCGGGTGGCCCCCGCGTCCGACCCGCCCTCCGGCTCGGTGAGGCCGAAGGCGCCGAGGAGTTCGCCCGAGGTCAGCCGGGGCAGCCACTCGCGCTTCTGCTCCTCGGTGCCGAACCGGTGGATCGGCATCGCGCCGAGCGAGACGGCGGCCTCCAGGGTGATCGCCACCGAGGAGTCCACGCGGGCGAGTTCCTCCAGGGCGAGGCCGAGGGCGAAGTAGTCGCCGCCCATGCCGCCGTACTCCTCCGGGAAGGGCAGGCCGAAGAGCCCCATCCGCCCCATCTCCCGGACGATCTCGTAGGGGAACTCCTCCCGCTCGTAGAACTCGCCGATCTTCGGCGCCACCACGTCCTGGGCGAACTCGGCGACGGTGCGCCGCAGTTCCTCGTACTCGCTGCTGAGTCGGTGGTCGAGCATGGTGATCCTCCTGGTGCCCGGCCGGGTAGGCCGCGGACGTGAACGGGGTGACCGGCGTCCGTCGGTCGGTGTGACGGACGCACGATGTGATCGAGGGACGGGAGTCGGGCTGTGCGGGTGGTGCACGGCGCCGGCCGGGTGGTGCGGGCGGCCGGCGCCGGAACGGGGGCGGGTGGGTCAGCCCCCGGCGGAGCCGAGCAGCGCCTGGACGGTGCGGGACGGACTCGGGCGGCCGAGGCGCTCGGCCATCCAGCCGCTGGTCGCGACGAGGGAGCGCAGGTCGACGCCGGTCCGGATGCCGAGCCCGTGCAGCATCCAGACCAGGTCCTCGGTGGCCAGGTTGCCAGTGGCGCTCTTCGCGTACGGGCAGCCGCCCAGACCGCCCGCCGAGGCGTCCACCGTGGTGACGCCCTCGCGCAGCGCCGCCAGGGTGTTGCTGAGCGCCTGGCCGTAGGTGTCGTGGAAGTGCACGGCGAGCCGGTCGACCGGGACGCCGGCCCGCGCGAAACCCGCCAGCAGGGCGGTGACCTGGCCCGGGGTGGCCACCCCGATGGTGTCGCCGAGGCTCAGCTCCGCGCAGCCCAGCTCCAGCAGCTGCACGCCGTACCGGACCACCTGGTCGACCGGGACGGGGCCCTCCCACGGGTCGCCGAAGCACATCGAGAGGTAGCCGCGGACCGCGACCCCGGCCCCGGTGGCCCGGGTCACGACCGGGCGGAACATCGCCATGGCCTCGTCCGCCGAGCGGTTGAGGTTGCGGCGGGCGAAGGTCTCGGTGGCGCTGGCGAACACCGCGATGTCGGCGGCGTGGTGGGCGAGCGCGCGGTCCAGGCCGCGCTCGTTGGGCACCAGCACCGGCAGCCGCAGGCCGGGGTGGCGCTCCGGCAGGCCGGCGAGCCGGGGGACCAGCTCCTCGGCGTCGGCCAGCTGCGGTACCCACTTCGGGTGAACGAAGCTGGTGGCCTCGACGGTCCGCAGCCCGGCGGCCGTGAGCCGGGCGATGAACTCGGCCTTGACCTCGACCGGCACCAGGGACTTCTCGTTCTGCAGGCCGTCGCGCGGTCCGACCTCGTGGATCCGGACCTCCTCGGGCAGGCCGGGGGCGCGGACCGGGTCGGGCAGGCCCAGGTCGAGGGCGTCGGGCTCGCGGGCGGGGGCGGTCACGACCGGACCTCCACGGGTTCGGCGGGGGCCGCGGCCGGTTCGGCCGGGACGTCCCCGACCACCGCGTCCTCGACCGGGGTGACCACGACCAACAGGTCCTCCATCGCGACGGTGGCGCCGGCGGTGGCCCGCAGTTCGGCCACCACGCCGTCGTGCGGTGCGGCGATCACGTGTTCCATCTTCATGGCCTCCAGCACGAGCAGGGGCTGTCCCTTGCGGACCGTCTCGCCCGCCGTGGTCTTGACGACGGTGACGGTGCCGGGCATCGGGGCGGTCAGGGCGCCGTGGTGGGCGGCGGCCCCGGCGGCGCTCGCGACGACCGGGTCGAAGGCGTGCAGCGGCCAGGCGTCGCCCTCGATGCCGAGCCAGGTCACCGGTCCTGCGGCGAGGCCGGGGGTGGCGTCGGTGGCCAGCGAGAACGTGGTCCGGAGGCCGTCGACGGTCAGGTGCAGCCGGTCGTCGGCCAGGGTCGCGCGGGCGCGGTGCGTGGGGCCCTCGTCGAGCCGGAGCTCCACCTCGCGGGTGGGCCCGGCGGAATTGTCAGTGGCATCGGCTACGTTGCCCGCAGTGATCGAACGGATGCGCACCGCCACCGGGTCCTGGCCGGGGGTACGGAGTCGGTGGGTGGTCCAGGCGGGGGTGCCGCCCAGGCGCCAGCCGGAGGGAAGGGAGAAGGGGTCGGTCCAGCCGTCGGGATCGGCGGCCGGGGTGAGTTCCAGGTGCCGTGCCAGCGCGGCCGCGTAGTAGAGGAGGTGAGCGGGCGACGGCGGTTCGGCCGCCGCGGGCGTGTTCGGGCTGGTCGCGTTCGTGGGGGAGTACGGCGCGGTGAGCAGGGCCGGTTGCTCCTGGGCCGTCTGCTCCACCAGGCCGGTGTCCAGGCGGCCGGCGGCGACCTCGGGGTGTGCGAGCAGTCGGCGCAGGAAGCCGGTGTTGGTGGTGACGCCCAGGATGCGGGTGTCGGCCAGCGCCGCGCGGAGCCGGCGCAGCGCGGTCGGGCGGTCGGGCCCGTACGCGATGACCTTGGCGAGCATGGGGTCGTAGGCGCTGGTGACGACGGTTCCGGGGGCCACCCCGGAGTCGACGCGGATGCCCTCGCCCCGGGGCTCGTCCAGGGTGAGGATGCGGCCGCCGGTGGGCAGGAAGTCCCGTTCCGGGTCCTCGGCGCAGATGCGGGCCTCGATGGCGTGGCCCAGGAAGGAGATGTCGGACTGGGTGAAGGAGAGCGGTTCGCCGGCGGCGACGCGCAGCTGCCACTCGACCAGGTCCAGCCGGGCCGAGTCCGTGCCGACCGCGACGGCGAGTTCGGTGACGGGGTGTTCCACCTGGAGACGGGTGTTCATCTCCATGAAGAAGAAGTCCCGCACCCCCTCGGCGGCGGAGGCGGGGGCGTCCGGGTCGATCCCGGGGACGATGAACTCCACGGTGCCGGCGCCGGTGTAGCCGCAGGACTCCGCGGCGCGGACGGCCGCGGCGCCCATCGCGGCGCGGGTCTCGGCATTCAGGAGAACGGAGGGAGCCTCTTCGATCAGTTTCTGGTGGCGGCGCTGGAGGCTGCACTCGCGCTCGCCGAGGTGGACGGTGGTGCCGTGGGCGTCGGCGAGCACCTGCACCTCGATGTGACGCGGCCGGTCGATCCAGCGCTCCAGCAGCAGGGTGTCGTCACCGAAGGCCGTGCGGGCGACACGGCGGGCGGCGGCGATCTCGGTCGGCAGGTCGGTGCGGTCCCGCACGAGTCGCATGCCCTTGCCGCCGCCGCCGGCGGACGGCTTGAGCAGCACCGGGTAGCCGATCTCGTCGGCGGCGGCGACGAGTTCCTCGTCGGTGGGCGCGGTGGCCCGGCTGCCGGGGACCACTGGGACGCCGGCGGTCCGGACGGCCTCCTTGGCGTTGATCTTGTCGCCCATCAGCTCGACCGCAGTGGGAGGTGGTCCGATGAAGACGAGGCCCGCGTCGGCGCAGGCGCGGGCGAAGCCGGGGTTCTCGGCGAGGAAACCGTAACCGGGGTGGACGGCCTGGGCGCCGGTGCGGCGGGCAGCGGCGAGGATCTGGTCGGTCCGCAGGTAGGTCTCGGCCGCCGAGCTGTCGCTGCGGTCGGCCGGACCGAGCCGGACCGCGACGTCGGCCTCGCGGACGTGCGGCGCGTCGGCGTCCGCGTCGCTGAACACGGCGACCGAGCGGACGCCGAGCCGCCGCAGGGTGCGGATCACCCGGAGGGCGATCTCGCCGCGGTTGGCGACCAGAACTGTGTCGAACATGGGAGGCGTTCCTCCGGGTCGAGGGGAGCCGTACGAAGGAGGTGGCGGTGGGCGGTCGGGGCGCCGGCCCGGGTGGCCGGCGCCGCGGGGAGTCACACCCGGAAGGGAGGAGTCACGGGAGCAGGGGTGACGCGAGGAGGGATCACATGCGGAAGACGCCGTACGGAGCGGGCGGCGCCAGCGGTGCGTTGGCACAGGCGGTCAGCGCGAGACCGACGACGGTGCGGGTGTCCATCGGGTCGATCACGCCGTCGTCCCAGAGCCGGGCGGTGGCGTAGTAGGCGTTGCCCTGGTGCTCGTACTGCTCGCGGACGGGGCGCTTGAACTCGTCCTCCGCCTCGGCCGGCCACTGCTCGCCGTGCGCCTCCAGCTGGTCGCGGCGGACGGTGGCGAGGACGGAGGCCGCCTGCTCGCCGCCCATCACGGAGATTTTGGCGCCCGGCCACATCCACAGGAAGCGGGGTGAGTAGGCCCGGCCGCACATCGAGTAGTTGCCGGCTCCGTACGAGCCGCCGATCACCACGGTCAGCTTCGGGACGCGGGTGCAGGCGACGGCGTTGACCATCTTGGCGCCGTGCTTGGCGATGCCGCCCGCCTCGTACTGCCGGCCGACCATGAACCCGGTGATGTTCTGGAGGAAGAGGAGGGGGATGCCGCGCTGGTCGCACAGCTCGATGAAGTGGGCGCCCTTGAGGGCCGACTCGGAGAACAGCACGCCGTTGTTGGCGACGATGCCGACCGGGTGGCCGTGGATCCGGGCGAAGCCGGTGACCAGGGTCGAGCCGTACTCGGCCTTGAACTCGGCGAACCGGCTGCCGTCCACCAGCCGGGCGATCACCTCGCGCACGTCGTAGGGCGTGCGCGGGTCGACCGGCACGGCCCCGTACAGGCCCGCCGGGTCGACGGCCGGCGGCTCGACCGGGGTGAGCGGCCACGGCTTGGTCTCGCGCGGGCCCAGCCCGGCGACGATCGTGCGGACGATGGAGAGGGCGTGGGCGTCGTCCTCGGCCAGGTGGTCCGTCACGCCCGAGGTGCGGGAGTGCAGCTCGCCGCCGCCCAGCTCCTCGGCGGTGACCACCTCGCCGGTCGCGGCCTTCACCAGCGGCGGGCCGCCCAGGAAGATCGTGCCCTGGTTGCGGACGATCACGGCCTGGTCGCTCATCGCCGGGACGTACGCGCCGCCGGCCGTGCACGAGCCGAGCACGGCGGCGATCTGCGGGATGCCCGCGGCGGAGAGCCTGGCCTGGTTGTAGAAGATCCGGCCGAAGTGGTCGCGGTCCGGGAAGACCTCGTCCTGCATCGGGAGGAAGGCACCGCCGGAGTCCACCAGGTAGACGCAGGGCAGTCGGTTCTCCAGCGCGACCTCCTGGGCACGCAGGTGCTTCTTCACCGTCATCGGGTAGTAGGTGCCGCCCTTGACGGTGGCGTCGTTGGCGACCACCACCACCTCGCGCCCGGCGACCCGGCCGATGCCGGCGATCACCCCGGCCGCGGGGGCCGCGCCGTCGTACATCCCGTCCGCGGCCAGCGGGGCCAGTTCCAGGAAGGGAGAGGCCGGGTCGAGCAGGGTGTCCACCCGGTCGCGGGGCAGCAGCTTGCCGCGGGCGGTGTGCCGGGCGCGGGCCTTGGCGCCGCCGCCCAGGGCGGCGGCGCCGAGCTTCGCGCGCAGCTCGGCGACCAGGGCCCGGTGCGCCTCGGTGTTGGCACGGTAGGCCTCGGAGCCAGGGTCGACGGAGCTGCCGAGCCGGGGTGCCGGTGCGGCGGCCGCGGGCTGGGTGGCAGCGGACCGGGCGGCACCGGGCGCCGTCGTGCCGGTCGCCGCGCTGAGCCGGACACCGGTGGGTGTGCCGGCGGTTGAGATGACCATTCCCAAGAGCTCCCTTGCCCTCGGCACCAGGTGGGCGGCCATGTATCGTCCGCCCGTGATCGCCACGTTAATTAACGTTAACTTACGCGGCCAGGTTAACGGTCGATAACCCGACTGTCTACGATGGGCGGCATGCCGAACGTCCCCACAGCCTCCGCGCTCCCCCGTCGCGACCAGATCCGCCGGGAGGCCGCGAGGCTGTTCGCCGCCCGGGGCTTCCTCGGCGTCGGCGTGGACGAAATCGGCAAGGCCGTCGGGATCAGCGGCCCCGGCCTCTACCGGCACTTCGCGGGCAAGGACGCGATGCTCGCGGACCTGTTGATCGGCATCAGCGAGCGCCTGCTGGACGAGGGGCGCCGCCGGGCGGGCGGCGGCGAAGGCCCGGCCGCCACACTGGACGCGCTGATCAGCGGCCACGTCGACTTCGCCCTGAACGACCGGGACCTGATCACCCTGCACGACCGCGAGCTGCTGAACCTCAAGGAGGAGGACCGGCGCACCGTCCGCCGGCTCCAGCGCGGCTACGTCGAGCTGTGGGTGGACGTGGTCCGGCAGGCCTACCCGCCATTGGCCGACCCCGCCGCCGAGCCGGTGGCGCGGGCCACCGTGCACGCCGTCTTCGGCCTGATCAACTCGACCCCGCACAGCCTCGGCCCGAACCCCGACCAGGCCGAGCGCTCCGCCCTCCAGCGCGACGGCATGGCCGCCCTGCTCCACGCCCTCGCCCACGGCGCTTTCGCGGCGGCCGCGGACTCGGCCTCCTCCCCCGTCGACGGTCCGGCGTCCGCGGGGACCTGAGTACCTGCACTCCCGGAGTACCTGCACTCCTGGCAGTGCCCATGGCTCCGTTCCCGTCACTGAGCGGTCCGTCGCCGAGCGGTCCGTCATCGAGCGGTTCGTCGCGAAGTGGCCCGACGGAGGTCGGTCCGGCGGAAGGGCTCGGTGGAGAATGGTCAGGGGGTGAAGGTTCCGCCGGTGAAGGCCCAGTGGCAGCCCGCCCCGAGGCCTAATCCCGAAGGACGGCGCCCGCCCGCCCTTGGCCGCTGGCCGTCGTGACGGCCTTCGGCGACCCTGGAATCGGCCGGGGGAGAGTGGGCCATGCGAGTGTTCCACCGGGAATCACCGCAGGCGGCTGGCTGTTGGCCAGTCCGCCGGACCGGATGGTCGGGGCTGCCCCTGGCCCGCCCCGAACCCACCCGGGCCGGAAACGCCATGGCGGCCACCCGACGAAATGGTTAGCATCCCTAAATATGCCTGAGACTCACGGATCCACGGTGGAGCAATCCCCGAGCGGCCCCCCGGCCCCCGGCCCGACCCCGGAGGTCCCCGTCGACAGCCTGCAGCCCGCCGTCGAGAACGCCCAGCCCGCTGCCGAGGGTGCCGAGTCGGCCGGCTGGCTGCGCCGCCTGGTCGGCTACAGCTGGCGGTCCCGCCGCAGCCTGCTGCTCGCCTTCGGCGCCTCGCTCCTCGGCATGGCCGTCACCGCGCTGGTGCCGCTGGTCACCAAGCTGATCATCGACGACGTCATCGTCGCCCACACCCGTTCGCTGGCCCCCTGGGCGGTGGTGCTGCTGCTCGCGGCCCTCGTGGTCTTCGGCTGCACCCAGGTCCGCCGCTACTACGGCGGCCGGCTCGCGGTCGACGTCCAGCACGACATGCGCAGCGACCTGTTCCGCTCGCTCGGCCGGCTCGACGGTCACCGCCAGGACCGGCTGGACACCGGCCAGGTGGTCGGGCGTGCGACCTCCGACCTCCAGCTGGTCAACGGCCTGCTCTCGATGCTGCCGATGATGACCGGCTACCTGCTGATGTTCGTCATGTCGCTGGCCGTGATGGTCTGGCTGTCCCCGCCGCTCACCCTGATCGCCCTGGTCATGGCCCCCGCGCTGTGGTGGGTTTCGGTGTTCAGCCGCAAGCGCCTGTTCCCCGCCACCTGGGCCGCCCAGCAGGAGGCGGCCGCCGTCGCGGGCGTGGTGGACGGCGCGATCGGCGGCGTCCGCGTGGTCAAGGGCTTCGGCCAGGAGGCGCAGGAACGCGACAAGCTGGAGCTGGCCTCCCGCAACCTCTTCGCGGCCCGCCTCCGGTCGATCCGGCTGAACGCCCGCTACAACCCGGCGATGCAGGCGATCCCGGCGCTCGCCCAGGTCGGCGTCCTGGCCTTCGGCGGCTGGCTGGCCGTCGACGGCCGGGTCACGCTCGGGACCTTCGTCGCCTTCTCCACCTACGTCGCCCAGATGACCGGCCCGGTGCGGATGCTGACCATGGTCATCACCGTCGGCCAGCAGGCCCGGGCCGGCGTCGAGCGCGTCCTGCAGCTGATCGACGAGCGCCCGCTGGTCCAGGAACGCCCGGACGCCCGCATCCTGGACCTTGCGCACGGCGACACCCCGGCCGGAGCCGTGGAGAGCGACGCGCCCGCCGCCACCGCCGTCACCGCCACCGGCGCCACCGTCGGTGCGCGGACCCCCGACGTCGCCCTGGAGTTCGACCAGGTCGAGTTCCGCTACGACCCCGAGCACCCCGCCCCCGTCCTGCACGGCCTCAGCCTGAAGCTGGCCCCCGGAGAGACCCTCGCCCTGGTCGGCGCGTCGGGCTCCGGCAAGTCGACGGTGGCCCAGCTGGTGCCCCGCTTCTACGACCCCGCCGCCGGCGCCGTCCGCCTGTACGGCCACGACCTGCGCGACCTCACCCTGGACTCGGTCCGCGCGACGGTCGGCATCGTCCCCGAGGAGAGCTTCCTCTTCTCCGAGTCGGTCCGTACCAACATCGCCTACGGCCGCCCGGACGCCACAGACGAGCAGGTGGTCGCCGCCGCCCGCGCCGCCCAGGCCGACGAGTTCATCCGTGCGCTGCCGGATGGCTACGAGACCAGGGTCGGCGAGCAGGGCCTGACCCTCTCCGGCGGCCAGCGCCAGCGCATCGCGCTGGCCCGGGCGATCCTCACCGACCCCCGGATCCTGCTGCTGGACGACGCCACCTCGGCCGTGGACCCGCAGATCGAGGCGGAGATCCACGACGCGCTGCGCTCGGTGATGACCGGCCGCACCACGCTGCTGATCGCCCACCGCCGTTCGACCCTCCAGCTTGCCGACCGGATCGCCGTCCTGGAGCGCGGCCGGCTGCTGGACCTCGGAACGCACGAGGAACTCGAAGCCCGATGTCCCCAGTACCGGGCCCTGATCACCGACCCCGAGGCCGGTCGTGCCGGTCGGCAGTCCATCTCCGAACCGGCGTCCGCAGAGGCGTCCGGGCGGGTGACCGGGCAGCGGGCCGCCGGCGGCGCTCCCGCCGGCGACGCGCAGACGACCCCCGGAACCACCGGAACCCCCGGGAGCGACAGCACCGGAACCGCCGACAGCACCGGAACCACCGGAAACCAGGCCACCCCCGCCCTCCCCACCCCCGCCCTGGCCAAGGCGGCCCGCACCGCCGACCCCGACCTGCTGGACAAGGTTGCGGCCCTCCCGCCCGCCTCCGACACCCCGGCCGTCCCCCGCGCCGAGGCCGAGGCCGGCGACCCCGACTTCACCCTGCGCCGTCTGCTGCGCCCCTTCCGCACCCCGCTGCTCCTCGCCCTCCTGCTGGTCGCCCTGGACGCAGCGGCCGGACTGGTGCTGCCGGTGCTGATCCGGCACGGCATCGACGAGGGCGTCCGCAAGGGCCTGATGTCCGGCGTCGCGGTGGCCTCGCTCACCGCACTGGTCGTGGTCCTGCTGGACCGGGTGGTGCAGGGCGCCGAGAACCGGGTCAGCGGCCGTACCGGCGAGCGCGTCCTCTACACGCTCCGGCTCAAGATCTTCGCCCACCTCAACCGGCTCGGCCTGGACTACTACGAGCGCGAGCTGACCGGCCGGATCATGACCCGGATGACCACCGACCTGGACTCGCTGACCTCTTTCCTCCAGACCGGCATGGTCACCGCCGTGGTCAGCCTGCTGACCTTCGCCGGGATCTTCGCCGCCCTGCTGATCATCGACGCCGGTCTGGCCCTGGTGGTCTTCGCCGTCCTGCCGCTGCTGGTGATCGCCACCCTGGTGTTCCGCAAGAAGTCCAAGGACCAGTACGAGCGCTCCCGCGACCTGATCAGCGCCGTCAACGCCGACCTCCAGGAGAACGTGGCCGGCATGCGGATCGTCCAGGCCTTCCGCCGCCTGGACACCAACACCGACCGCTTCGTGGCCCGTGGCATCGCCTACCGCGAGGCCCGGGTCCGGGCCCAGCTCTACATCTCGCTGTACTTCCCGTTCGTCCAGTTCCTCTCCAGCGTGGCCGCCGCGCTGGTGCTGATCGTCGGCGCCGCCCGGGTCGACGCGGGGACGCTGACGGTCGGTGCGCTGGTCGCGTACCTGCTCTACATCGACCTGTTCTTCGCGCCGGTCAACCAGCTGTCCCAGGTGTTCGACGGCTACCAGCAGGCTTCGGTCGGGCTCGGCCGCATCCGCGAGCTGCTGCGCACCCCGACCACCACCGCGGAGGCGGTCGACCCGGTCCCGGTGGCCAAGGGCCTGCGCGGCGAGATCTCCTTCGAGGGGGTCGGTTTCGCCTACAACGGCGGCGCTGACGGCGCGCCGACCGTGCTGAGCGGCGTGGACCTCCACATCCCGGCCGGGCAGACGGTTGCGCTGGTCGGCGAGACCGGCGCCGGCAAGTCGACGCTGGTGAAGCTGGTCGCCCGGTTCTACGACGCGACGGAGGGCACCGTCCGGGTGGACGGGGTCGACCTCACCCGCTACGACCTGGCGCAGTACCGCCACCGCCTGGGCGTGGTGCCGCAGGAGGCGTACCTGTTCGCGGGCACCGTCCGCGAGGCGATCGCGTACGGCCGGCCGGCCGCCTCGGCGGCCGAGGTGGAGGCGGCGGCTCGGGCGGTCGGAGCGCACGACATGATCGTCCGGCTCTCGGGCGGCTACGACCACGAGGTGGCCGGCCGCGGGCGCAACCTCTCGGCGGGCCAGCGCCAGCTGATCGCGCTGGCCCGGGCCGAGCTGGTCGACCCGGACATCCTGCTGCTCGACGAGGCCACCGCGTCGCTCGACCTGGCCACCGAGGCGGCGGTCAACCAGGCCGCGGACCGGCTCAGCGGCGGCCGGACCACCCTGGTCATCGCCCACCGACTGACCACCGCCGAGCGCGCCGACCGGGTGATCGTGCTGGACCACGGCCGGGTGGTCGAGGACGGCACGCACACCGAACTGCTCGCCCGGGGCGGCACCTACGCCCGGCTCTGGCAGGCGTTCATCGCCGACGGCCACCCGGCGGTCGAGGCCGTCGCCGCAGGATAGGGCCGCTCCCCACCCGGGACCCCGCTCACCCGCGAGCCGTCTGGCGCGCCTTCGCCTGTCGGCCGTCAGGCGGCGATCAGCGAGGCCAGCAGCGCCGAGGCGTCGATCCCCCGGGGCAGGTCGCTCACCTGCCCGTCCCCGACCTCGACCACCCGCCAGCCGGAGCCGTCCGCCCGGCTGGCGAGGTCGGTGGTGACGAAGCGGCAGCCGAGCCTGCGGACCAGCGCCGGAACCTCGGTGAGGTCGGGCTCGACGGCCTGGCGCGGGGCGTCCGGGTGCGGCCCGACCAGGACGGGCCGGCCGTCCAACCACCACACCCGGGCCTCCACGGCCCGCCCACCGGCCCCCGGTCCGCCACCGTCCGCGCGCTCCGGGCCGGTTGCACCGGCTGTACCGACCACCCCGCTCGTGCCGACCACCCCGCTCATACCGGCCGTCCCGTTCGTGCCGTTCGTGCCGACCAGGCCGTCCGCCGGGACGCCCGCGCCCTCGAACTCCTCGTACTGCCGCAGCACCACGCCGCCCGTCAGGAACTCGCCCTGCAGCTCGACGAACCGTTCCACCACCCGGCCGACGGCCGCCAGGTCGGACAACTCGGGCACGTAGCAGGCCTCGTGCCACTCGTGCTTGCGCGACTTCACGTAGTCCTTGACGATCGCCGGACCGCGCCCACCGAGCAGGGCCGCGGCTTCCGCCAGCTCCGCCGGCCCCGGCACCACCGGCCCGTCGGACGGGATCCACGCACTGGCCGGGGTCGCACCCTCGAACACGTCGTACCAGCCCGGCAGTTCGTGAGCCGCCGCGTACCCGGGCGCACTGGTCAGCAGGTTGCCGCCACGGGCGGTGAGTGCGGCGGCGAAGTCGGCGTACCGGGCGGATGGCAGCATCCAACCCCGGTACCAGAGTGGGCCGCTGTCCCGCGGTACCCGCCGGACCGCCTCCTCGGCCCGCCCGGCGAGCAGCTCGTCATGGTCGACCAGGTGGTGCTCGCCGCCCAACTCCCGCAGCATCCTGGCCTCCCAGGCGAAGTGCGGGTCGGGCCTGCGCGGGTTGAGCGGATCGGCGGGGAAGATGATCGCGGGTACGGGCATGGCCGTCAGGGTACGGCCGCCCGGCGGGTCGTGCGCCCGCCACGACGGACCGGCCGGCCCGAGCACTCGACCGGAGTGCCGAATCCGCTCGACGCCCCTGTCGGCTGCTGCGAGAGTGACCCGATGCGAAATCTGCTGCGCCAGCGCAAACGCAAGCCGAGACAGGCCGCCCGCACGGTGGTCCTGGACGAGAACGGCTCGGTCTTCCTGCTCCGTTCGGACAACGACGAGGTCGGCGTGCACTGGACCATGCCGGGCGGCGGACTGGAGCCGGGTGAGACCCCGTGGGACGGCGCCCGGCGCGAGCTGTGGGAGGAGACGGGCTGGAGCGACCTCGAACCCGGCCCGTTGCTCTGCACCTGGGAGCACGACTTCACCTGGCACGGCACTCCCGTCCGCCAGCACGAGCACATCTACCTCACCGGCGGACCGCACCGCGGCCCGGTCGGCGACGTCAGCGAGGTGCACGCCGTCGACCGGATCCTGGACTGGCGCTGGTGGACCCCGGCCGACCTCGCGGACGAGAACGCCGACGCGCTCTGGCCGCCCGCACTGCCGGAACTGCTGGACGCGGTCCGCGCGGGCTGGGCCGTGGACGGGCGGCCACCGGTGCCCGTCGACCTCGGGTACGTCCCGAACGCCCCGGTCACCCGTCAGGCCGGTCAGGCCCGATAGCCCGGTCGGGCCTGCCAGGCCCGTCGGGCCCACCACGCCCGCGCTGCCCATCGCCGAGCGGCGCCCGGCGGAGCGGCTACGTGCGCCTGCCGCGCCGGGTCCGCCCGGCCGGAGCGGACTCCCAGCCGTGCAGCTCCAGCTCCCGGTCGTGCAGTGCGGCGGGGTTCATCAGCACCGTCAGCTGCGCGCCGGCCAGTTGCTCGAAGCCGAGCCCGGTCACGGACAGCAGCTGCTCGGTCGACACCGAGACGGCGATGGCGGGCCGCCAGGAGGGCAGCACCATCAGACAGGTGCCGTGGCCGACCCGGATCGGCTCGGCCGCCACCCGGACGGGGGTGCGCTCCTCCGGCCGGCCGAGGCCCTCGGCCGGCACGGGGCTGCCGCCGATCAGGATGCCGAGCGGCGGTTCGGCCCGCGGGGCTCCGGCGACGGGGCCGGTGGCAGCGGGGCCGGCCCCACCGGAGCCCGCGACACCGACGCCGGCTCCGGCTCCGGCCTCGAACGGCGGCACCTGCGCCGCCACACCGGCCGTACCGGCACGTTCGTCCGCCCACCCGGTGACGTCCGGTAGGTCCGTCCTGCTCGGGCCGGTCGCGGCCGTCTCCCGTGCGGTCGCCCCCTGCCCGGTCGGGACGGCCTGCGGGTGCATCCGGCGCAGCCGCCGCGAGGGCGACGGCCGCCGGGACCCCAGGATCCGCGGCTCTTCGCGCACCGGACGCGGCGTCGGCACGGACTGGCCACCCTCCGACGGTGCGGCGGCGGGCCCGAACCGGACGAACCCGGCCCCGCCGCCTTCCGGCCCGTCGGGGGTGTCGGTTGCTCCGGCAGCACCGTCGACGGAAGCGCCGGGCGCGGCCGGACCGTCCGCGGCCTCCGCGTCCAGGCCGAGCAGGGCCCGAACCTCCGCGACCGGTCGGTGGCACGCGTCCGCCAGTTCGGCGACGGAGCGGCCCCGGGCGTGCGCGGCCCGCAGCCGGTCGGTGAACGCCACCCGCAGCCGCGACGTGGTCGGATCGCCGCCGACCGCCGGGCCGACTGCTGGCAGGACGTCCGGCGCCTCCGCGTCCTTCCGGCTGCGCGGCTGCGGCACCGAGTCGTGGCGCGCCGCACCGCCCTGGCGCGCCGCCCCCTCCGGGGAGCCGGGCGAGGTCGCACCGGGCTCGGCGGCGGACGCGATCGAGCACATCGGGACGGCCGCGGCGGGCGGGCAGGGCACGGCGGGCGGGGGTGAGGATCCGGCACTGTCCCCGGGTGGGCCGGGCACGGACGGGGCGGTTGCGGCGGGGTGGAGCGAGGTCATCTGCGGGCCCTTCGGGGAACGGTCCCGACGATCCTCCCGCACCACGCGATCAGCTCCAAGCGTCGAACCCGACGGTGTGCGCGATACCACCGCGGGATCGGTGCGGGATGAGCAGCGGATCGCCCAAGACAGCGCTGGGCGAACGCCGTTGCCATACGACCGGAACGGCGCCCTGTCCTGCGCGCCGACCCCGGCCCTGCCCCGCCGGGCGGGCTCAACTTCCGGGCGCCACGAAGCCCTTGAGGTCGGCGAGCACCGCGTTCGCCGCCATGACGCCGAGCCCGAGGAACCAGGTCTCGTCCGAAACCGGCCGGGCCTGACCGGACTTGACCGCACCGAGCGTCTTCCAGAGCGCGCCGCCCAGCACCGCGTCCTGATTGGTCGAGCTGGGGCTGCCGTACACGCCGTAGAAGATCCAGTCGGCGTCGGCCTTGTCGATCTGCTCCGGGCTGACCTCCACCGCGAGCTCCCGGACCTGCTCGATCCCGGGCTGCGGCAGTGGCACGTCGGTGAGGATGGTGCCGATGAAGGAGAGCTCGGCGTAGAGCCGGGTCCGGCCCGGCATGAAGCGCAGCGGCGTGATGGTGGGCCGCTTGTCACCGAGCTTCGCGCCGATCGCCGCGGCCGCCGCCTGGTACGCGTCGAGCTGCGTCCTGGCCTCGGCCTCCAGGCCGAACGCACTCGCGTTGAGCAGGAAGTTCTGCTTCCAGGGATAGCCGGGGCGCAGCGAGAAGACGGTCGGCGCGATCTTGGACAGCTGCGCGTACTGGTCCTGGGCGCGCAGCTGGCTGCCGAGGATCAGGTCCGGCTTGAGCGCGGCGATCGCCTCCAGGTTGAGGCTGTTGATGGTACCGACGGCGGCAGGGCTGCCGGCCTTGTCCTTGAGGTAGGACGGCAGGGACTTGGAACCGTCGGTGTGCACGACGCCGACCGGCTGGATGCCGAGGGCGACGACGTTGTCGAGCTCGCCGGTGTCCAGTACCACGACGCGGGTGGGCCTGGCCGGGATGACGGTCTCGCCCATCGCGTGCTTGAGGGTGCGCGGGTAGACACCGGGGGCGGCGTCGGTGCCGAAGCCCTTCATCTTCTCGATCACGGTGGCGTAGTCGTCGCCGCCCTGCTTGACCGACTTCTGGTCCGGGAAGGAGCCGCCGCCTGGGGCCGAACCGGCGCTGCCGTCCGATCCACCCGGTCCGCCCGAGCTGCCGCAGGCGGTGAGCAGCCCGCCGAGGCCGAGCACCGCGCCTCCGGCGATCCCTGCGGTGAGGAACCTGCGGCGGGTGGCGGTGCGGGGGAGGAGGGCCTGGTCGTCGGGGGTGGTGGGCACGCGACGCTCCTTCGCAATCGAAATTAGGTTAGGCAAACCTATCTGAACGCGAAGGCGGCGGGTGCGCGACCAGCCCGTGCCGTGAGGGCAAACTATGACGAACCTTGGCAAAAGGAAGAAATTTTCTTGGCTCAGGTCCTTTGAAACCAAGGTACATGGGTTAACGAGACGTAAATGCATCGACTCCAGCAGCCTTCATGGGAACGAATCGAAGCAAGTGGTTTAGATCACCAAGGGTTGGTCTACTCAACCTTCCATGTCCGGATCTAGGGTGCGCTGGTGTTTGATCAGCAGCTCTCAGAGCACACGAGCAGCGGCCGGGCAATGGCGCCCGGCGCTCCGCAGGGTGCCCCGGTCAGTGGCATCAGTGGTGGAGTCCCCGCCGATCAGGGGACCGCTGGGGGAGCGGGGGACAAGGGTCTACGGGGCGGTTCCGTCGGCCTGCTGAGCAGCGTGGTGCTGGGCGTCTCGACGGTCGCCCCGGTCTACTGCCTGACCGCCACGCTCGGTCCGACCGTCACCGCGGTCGGCGTCCAGATGCCTGCGGTGTTCCTGGCGGGCTTCCTGCCGATGCTGCTCGTCGCGTTCGCGTACAAGGAGCTGAACAAGGACTTCCCGGACTGCGGCACGTCCTTCACCTGGGGCGTCCGGGCCTTCGGCCCCCGGGTCGGCTGGATGGCCGGCTGGGGCCTGACGGTGGCGACCATCATCGTGCTCTCCAACCTGGCCGGGGTCGCGACCGACTTCCTGTACCTGATGCTGGGGGAGATGACCGGCAGCAGCTGGGTCACCGAACTCGACCAGAACAAGGCCGTCCACCTGCTCACCGTGGTCCTGCTGATCGCCGGCGCCACCGCGATGAGCTACCGGGGGATGACCGCCACCAAGTGGTTCCAGTACAGCCTGGTCGGCCTCCAGCTGGCCGTGCTGCTGCTCTTCTCCGCCATCGCCATCGGCAAGGCCGCCTCCGGCGACCTGCCCGACTCGATCGGCTTCTCGTTCTCCTGGCTCAACCCGCTCGAAGTCGACTCGTTCAGCGCGTTCACTGCCGGACTGTCGCTGTCGATCTTCATGTACTGGGGCTGGGACACCTGCCTGACCATGAACGAGGAGACGCAGGGCAGCGCCAAGACCCCCGGCCGCGCCGCGATGATCTCCATGGTCACCCTGGTCGGCTCGTACCTGCTGGTCGCGATCGCCTCCCAGATGTTCGCGGGCGTCGGCGCCACCGGCAACGGCCTCGGCAACCCGGCCACCGCCGACAACGTCTTCGCCGCGCTGGCCCGCCCGGTGCTCGGCTCGCCGTGGAGCATCCTGCTCTTCCTGGCCGTCGTCGCCAGCGCCGCCGCCAGCCTGCAGACCACCTTCATCCCGGTGGCCCGCACCCTGCTCGCGATGAGCGCCTACCGCGCCGTGCCGCCGCGCTTCGGCGCCGTCCACCCGCGCTACCGCACCCCGGGCTACGCCACCGTCGCGGCGGGCATCGCCACCGCGGTCTTCTACGTCGGCATGAGCCTGATCAGCGAGAACGTCGTCCAGGACACCATCCTGGCGCTCGGCCTGATGATCTGCTTCTACTACGCGCTGACCGCCTTCGCCTGCGTCTGGTACTTCCGCCGTTCGCTGCGCACCGGTGTCCGTGAGCTGCTGCTCAAGGGCGTCGCCCCGCTCCTCGGCGGCGTGCTGCTCAGCGCGGTCTTCCTGCAGACCCTCACCGACGCCTGGGCCCCCGACTACGGCAGCGGTTCGGTCTTCGGCATCGGCTCGGTCTTCGTGATCGGCGTCGGCATCCTGCTGCTCGGCGCCGGGCTGATGACCTGGTACGGCTTCATCCGGCCGGAGTTCTTCCGCGGCGAGACGCTGCACAAGGACACCCCGGCGCTGGTCGTGGAGGACTGAGGCCACTACTGTTGGGCGCATGAAGCGCTTCGTGGGCCTGTGCTGGTGGCCGTCCTAGGACGGCCACCACACTCGCCTGGCCCAGGGCCGTCCGGGATGGACGGCCCTGCTGCGTTTTCCGCGCTCCCGCGCTCCCCGCAGAACGGGCCCCTCGCCCCGGACGGCCGCCACCACCGCCGCACCGAGGAGAGAGACCTTGACCACCGACACCATCGCCGCCCCCGCGGCTCCCGTTCCCGCCGCCATCCCCGTTCCGTCCGACGACCCGACCGCCCACCGCGTCCTCACCGGGGACCGCCCCACCGGACCGCTCCACCTCGGCCACTACTTCGGCACCCTGCGCAACCGGGTCCGGCTCCAGGACCAGGGCGTCGAGATGTTCGTCGTGGTCGCCGACTACCAGGTCATCACCGACCGCGACCTCGCCGACCGGCTCGCCGAGCACACCGAGAACCTCGTCCTCGACTACCTCGCCGCCGGCCTCGACCCCGAGCGGGCGACGATCTTCCCGCACAGCGCCGTCCCCGCCCTCAACCAGCTGCTGCTTCCCTTCCTCAGCCTGGTCAGCGTCGCCGAACTGGGCCGCAACCCCACCGTCAAGGACGAGATCGCCCACTCCCGGCAGTCCGCCGTCAGCGGGCTGATGTTCACGTACCCCGTCCACCAGGCCGCCGACATCCTCTTCTGCAAGGCCGACCTGGTGCCGGTCGGCCAGGACCAGCTGCCCCACCTCGAAGTCGCCCGCACCGTCGCCCGCCGCTTCAACGAGCGCTACCCGCACGCCGACGGCAGCGCCGTCTTCCCCCGCCCGCAGGCCCTGCTCTCCGACGCCCCGATGCTGCTCGGCACTGACGGCGGCAAGATGAGCAAGAGCCGGGGCAACGCCGTCGCCCTCGGCGCCACCGAGGACGAGACCGCCCGGATCATCCGCGGCGCCAGGACCGACGCCGACCGCCGGATCGGCTACGACCCGGTCAACCGGCCCGAGGTCTCCAGCCTCGTCCTGCTTGCCGCGCTCTGCCAGGACCGTGCCCCCGAGGCCGTCGCCGAGGAGATCGGCGACGGCGGCGCCGCCGCGCTCAAGCGCACCGTCACCGAGTCCGTCAACGAGTTCCTCCGCCCGATGCGCGCCCGCCGGGCCGAACTCGCCGCCGACCGGGGCCACCTGCGGCAGGTCCTGCGCGACGGCGCCGAGCACGCCAACGCCGTCGCCGACGCCACCCTCACCGAGGTCCGGGAGGTGATGGGGGCGGTGATCTGAAGGGCACCCACCGCCTGCCCTTCCCGAGCGCAACGGAGTCTGCAGGAGCCTGCCGGACCCCCGCCGGGACCTGCCGACCTGCGGACCGCATCCGGCGGACGCCGACCGGCGGACATCGGCCGGTTGACACGGGGCATATCGTCACCGGGCGGTCGCGGCCACAGCGCGACCGCCCGCACCCCGCTCCCGAGCCCGAAAGGCGGCCCGGCCCATGGACCAGCACCCGACCACACCCGGCCAGGGACTGACCCGCCCGCCGCACCTGCGCCCCGGCGACCACATCACCGTCGTCGCCCCCAGTGGCCCCATCGACGCCGAACGCCTCACCGCAGGGTGCGCGATCCTCCGCTCCTGGGGGCTGCGCGTCACCGTTGCCCCGCACGTCCTCGACACCCACTCCTCCCTCGGCTACCTGGCCGGCACCGACGCCGACCGTGCCGGAGACCTCCAGTCCGCCTGGGTCGACCCCACCGTCGACGCCGTCATCTGCGCCCGCGGCGGGTACGGCGTGCACCGCATGGTCGACCTGCTGGACTGGACCGCGATGCGCGCCGCCGGGCCCAAGCCCTTCATCGGCTTCAGCGACGTCAGCTCCCTGCACGAGGCCTTCGCCCAGCGCCTCGGCCTCGCCACCCTGTACGGACCGCTGGCCGCCGGGGCCTCCTTCGTCTCCGACGGCCCGACCGCCGAGCACCTGCGCCGCACCCTCTTCGACCCTGCCGCCACCACCGTCCTCACCTCACCCACCGCGGCCCCGCTCGTTCCCGGCCGGGCCCGCGGCGTCACGGCCGGCGGCTGCCTCCACGTCCTCACCGCCGAGCGCGGCACGCCCGCCGCCCGACCCTCCTACGAGGGCGGCATCCTGCTGCTCGAAGACGTGAACGAGCACCCCTACCAGCTCGACCGGCTGCTCACCCAGCTCCTGCGCTCCGGCGCCCTCGACGGTGTGGCCGGCCTGGCCCTCGGCTCCTGGGAGGGCTGCGGACGGCCCGAGCGGGTCCGGGACGTGATGCTCGACCGGCTCGGCGGGCTCGGCGTCCCCGTGCTCTGGGAGCTGGGCTTCGGCCACTGCCCGTCCACCCTCACCGTCCCGCTCGGCGTTCCCGCCCTGCTCGACGCCGACGCCGGCACCCTCACGCTCGACCTGCCCGCCCTCGACCTGCCCGCCCTCGCCGACCGCTGAGCCGATCCGGCCCGGCGAGCCCTGCCCGGGAGGGGGCGCCCTGAGTAAGGTGCGGCCATGAACGAGGACCGCCTCACCGCCCTCGCCCTCGGCTTCCTCCGGGGCCGGGGCAGCAACGCCCGCACGATCCTCGGACTTGCCGGCCCACCCGGTGCCGGCAAGTCCACCCTGGCCCGCCACCTGGTCACCGAGGTCGAGCGCGCCGAAGGCCACGGCACCGCCGCCTACGTCCCGCTCGACGGCTTCCACCTCTCCGGCGCACAGCTCGACCGTCTCGGCCTGACCCGGCGAAAGGGCGCCCCGGCCACCTTCGACGCCCACGGCTACGTCGCCCTGCTACGCCGCATCGCCGACGACCGCTTCCGGGACATCTACGTCCCGGACTTCGACCGCACCCTGGACGAACCGGTCGCCGCCCGCCATGTGGTCCGCCCGCACACCCGGCTCGTCATCACCGAGGGCAACTACCTCGCCTCCGCCGACGCGCCCTGGCCCGACGCCCGCCGACTGCTGCACGAGCTCTGGTACGTGCACACCGACGACGACGTCCGCGAGGAGCGCCTGCTCCGGCGACACCGTGACGGCGGCCGCGACGAGGCCACCGCCCGCCACTGGGTGACCGGCAACGACCACCCCAACGGCGAGTACGTGAAGCCCGGCCGGGCGCTCTGCACCCGGACCGTCTCAGGCGCGGGTTTGCCTCCGGTGCCGGACAGGGGTAGTGTTCTCTAGTCGCTCGGCAGGGAGCACCGGACACGCGTCTGCGCGGACGGTCCCGGGGCGGCCAATCCTCTGAAACACCACTTCTCGGTTCGTGCCGGTCGTTTCCGCTTTTCCGCGTGATGGCCTGGCGCTTATTCGGCGTGCGCGTTTTATCGGATTGCGGCCGGATTCGCTTTTCGGAGCGGGGATCGGCTAGAGTTTGAAACGTCGGACGGGGCGTCAAACCCCGGAAGACACCGGCAAGTTGGATGAAGGAAGCCCCGGAAACGGAGCGGAAAACATCTGATAAGCTGGAAACACGAAAGAACGAAGCCCGGAGGGTCCGCTGGAAGGCGGTCCGAAGGAAGCG